>NZNM01000073.1 GCA_002694885.1 Opitutaceae bacterium
ATCTTTGGGCAACCTAACTTTACTCAGGCGATCGCCGGGCACTCCTTGGATTCCATACAAGTCCGCCAGGTACCTATTGAGATAGGTGAAGTCGGAATCGATGAAGGTATCGATATCTAGATTATTGCTCAAGGCCTCGTAGAAAAAGAGGCGTGTTTCCTCTTTCATGAGCGGCTCCAATTGGCGGTCGTGATAAGCTTTGAATTTCTTAGTGTCCGGAGGCATGGCGCCGAGCTCATTCAACTGGAGCCAGCTGTCTGTAAAGTGATCCGCGAATGCCCTCGATCTGGGATCATCCAAAAGGCGGAGCAACTGGGCTTTGAGGACTTCAGGATCGCTTAGGTTCCCCACCTCAGCCGCTTGGAAAAGCTTCCTATCTGGCATGGAGCTCCAGAGAAAGTAAGACAAGCGAGATGCTAATGCGTATTGACTCGCCCCTTCCCTTTCGATCGATCCGCTACCGCTATCGAAATCCTGAGGAGCTTCGACATAGATGAAGTTTGGCGAACAGAGGATCGCTTTGAAGGTAGTCAGCGTAGCTTCCTTAATACTTTGACCCGATTCAATCAGGGATTCGCAATAATCTTGGTAGCGGGAAATTTCGCTAGGCAAAGGAGGACGACGGAATGCTCGTTTGAGAAAGCGTTCGATGGTCCGTTCAGCGTCGCCCATGGAGTTTAAATCTCCTTGCTCTCCAAATAGAGCCTTGGTCGCTTTTCGTTCGTCAGCGCTTGAAATGGGTCCTTCTATTTCCATATAGTGGATACGCATTCGAGGACCTTCGTAAACATCGGAAAGATAGGTTTCCTGGTTCTCGGACGGCGTCGCGGCAACCCCATCGCGCCAGTTGGTCGGCAGTACCTCTGGGTGATACCTTGGAGCGATCCGAGTCAGAACCCCTTTAAAGGGCTGAGGCCCATTCGCGTAGCGAATCACGGGTACAAAGCCTTTGTCCATCCAGGCTTGGATTTCGTATATCTCCGTTTGATAGTCCAGCAGCGGGATGCTGGCCACAACACGGTCTGAAACATTATATCTCCTGCCTGGATAGTTGACTTCGGGATCCGTCACCAGCACTTCCATTTTGATGGGCTCCTCAGGATCGATTCCTAGCAGATCGGGATCATAGCGATTGATTCGATTGATTGCCTCCGCTTTTACTCGAATCGTGTAGTAGCCATCCGAGGGAACGCCTTTGAAGCGATCCGCGTAAACTCGGTCGGACTTACGGTCGCCATGGCCGACATCGACGTATCTGCCATCGACATTCACCTCAAACCAGATTTGCGGCCTAAAGTGGAAAACTCGATCGCACATATCGTCGGGACTAAAGCGCTCGTCGACGTAGTGGTCCAAATTGTAGGTCCCGGCTGCCTTATCTATCACTTGCGAACTTGCTTCCAGATACCTTTCCAGCAAGTAGTCCGAAAAGGTCAGTTTCTCGCCAAGATTTTCGAAGCCTTCGTGGCGACTATCAGGCGGGAAGGAACTGGTGGGATTGAAGGAATCGATATTAACGCCGCACAGGTCTCTTATCGTATATAGATATTCATATCGGGTCAGACGACGAAGATTGGTTCCAGCCTCTTCGGCGTGCAAGGCGTAGGCTTCTTCCAGATTGCCTGTTATCCAATTGACGATGGCCTTGGTCTCCTTGTTTGACGGAGGAGCCTCCTCTTCTGGTGGCATGTCGCCGAGATTGATCATATCCAGTACCTCCTGCCATGCAAAGGCAGTGTCTTCATCTGAAAAATCCAAGCCGAGACCATCGAATCGCCGATCCCCCTTTTGCTTTTCTTCACCGTGGCAGTGAATGCAATATTCCTGCAGGAATTCGTGGGGATCTATGACGGTATCCAGGTTCTGGGCAAAGGAAAATGCGATTCCAAAAAACCACACAATTAGGATTTTTACCGAAGCTGGAAGGTAGGGAGGACCGGCTCGGTCCTCCAAAAAATTGATTGCCCGGAGGACCGAGCCGGTCCTCCCTACCCTAGCTTTACCAAACATGATTACGTCAGCCCTTCTAGAGTTCCCGTGCTCGTGCCAAACTGATCAATCTCCAGACCAAATCGCTGCAGCATGGATACGAAAACGTTGCAGGCCGGTGTCTGGCGAGGGCCGGATTTGGGAAATGACATATGTTCGCCGTGCCGGAATCCCCCTCCGGCAAGGACTAGCGGCAAGTCTCGGTTCGAGTGAGAGCTGGCATTTCCCATTCCGCTGCCAAAGAGAACTATGGTTTTATCGAGCAGTGATTCGCTGTCCGAAGCTTGAGCCCGTTTCAGTTCGTCCAAGAATCGCGCGAACTGCCTGGTATGGAATGTCTCGATTATTGATAGCTGCTTAAGGCGGGTGATGTCTTGCCCGTGATGCGTAAGGAAGTGATATCCTTGGGTCACCCCCGGGAGTCCAGAATCGCCACCCCAGCCATTGATTGCGCAGGACAAGACCCGAGTCGAATCCGTATCTAGGGCTAAGCGCATGAGATCATAGAAGAGCGGCACTTCGTAATAAAAATCAGTGGGAACGGGACGGGGCAATCGGTAGTCGGTCTTAGGTTTTGGCTCGGATAGCCAAGCAGATGATTGAGCTAAACGCTGCTCTACCTGGCGGATAGAAGTGAAATATTCATCTAGCTTTCCCGTGTCCGATTTACTGATACGTTTCTTAAGAGCCGCGGCATCGTCGCGAACAACGTCGAGTATGCTGCTATTGAGCTTATACGAGGTCGCTAATCGGCGTTTCTTGGACTCGGGCGTCTCTTGAAAAAGGGCATCGAATAGGTCTTGCAGTTTCGAGATCGGCGGGATCTCGACGCTGTTTCGGGTCCAGGAAATACTCCCTCCCCCAATGCCAATGGGAATGGATGGGTAGCGCGTTTGCGAACCTACGAACTCGGCCGCCTTTTGATCGACAGTGATATTTCCCTCCGGCATGGCTTTCGCTTTGTTGGACATGATGCCGGACAGATAAGTGTGCACCGCCTCATGCCCGCCTTTGATGCCCGGGTGATCGAGCTGAGAGAATACCGTGAAATCGTCGCGAACATGGGCGAGAGGCTGCAAAAGCTTGGGAAGCTTGTAGTTTCGACCCGTTTCGGAAGGAAAGAAGTCCCCAGGATAGAGACCGTAATTCAGGCCAATGCAAACCATCCGCATAGGCGTCCCATCCGGTTGATTGGAAGCCAAGAGCGGTCGAGCGATATTGAGGGACTCTAGAAAAGGCAGAGCGATTGCGGCTCCCGCTCCTCGCAAGAAGGAACGACGGTCAATGTGAGCGGGCTTTGGCTTCATTTTATCCATATTCAATAGTTAACCACTGACGAGTGAAGCGACCTGACTACGAGACTCCCATTCCATGGTAAACGCAAATCATTAGGTATTCCCATCATCGAGCAAATACTGGACATTTCAACCGCGCCATCCCTCCCTTTCTCGGGGCTACGATAGTAGAACCACGGATTTCACAGAGATCACGGATAATTTGGAGATTCAGAGATCAATTGGCTATTAATAATCATCATCTGGGCTATCTGTGACATCTGTGGTTAAACCAACCTCCTCTTCTTGGAAAGCGGTGACTCTTTTTATTCCAAGCTTCGAGAATTTGAAATTCAGCAGTAGGCCGGTCTCGATGCCCGTGATATTCAAGTAGCCGAGCATTTGAGCCAAATGGCTCTCGTTGAACGCGGAAACTACTTTCGCATCTACAACGAGATTGTCTTTCACAATAAGATCGGGATCGAGCGTTCCAATCAACTCTTCCTTATAGTGAACCTCGAAAGACTTTTGCTGATCAATAGCGAGGCCGCGGTTCTTCAACTCGATGACGAGAGCACGCTCATAGAGTTTCTCGTCGAGCCCTGGTTTGAGAGTATTCAAAACGTCCATCGCTGCTCCAATAACGAGTTTAGATAAATTGGCGTGGGCGGAGTGCATTTTTACTACGATGAGTTTTGAACCACAGATTTCACAGAGATCGCAGATTTATTTAAAGGGCAGAGGTAATTCGTCTATGGGGACAAGTATTCTTTATCTGAGCTATCTGCGTAATCTGTGGTTTTTAGAAAGTTAAGGTCAGTAAAACTAATTTAACTTAAGCGGATGTTGTTAATCACGGATTTCACAGAGATCACAGATTCATTTTCCAATCGAATTAGTTATCTGTGACATCTGTGTTATCTGTGGTTAAAATCCTTACCTCGGCAGCTGCTCCGCTTTTCTCGACCAGGGCAATTTTCGGTCATAGTAATCCCCATATCCAGAGTAGTTATTGTATTGCACGGCATCGTTTTTCCAAGAATTAACGGCTCGGTCATAGATGCGACGCATTTGACTCAGGACTTCCGGGCTTTGATTGGTCACGGCTCGGTTTACTAATTCCAAACGATCTTGGCTGACGTGGAAAAGCTCTTCAGAGGGTTTGAATCCTTCGCCGCCATAAGGCCAGTAGATGTATTTCCAATCCTTGGTGATGACGCCTAGGCTTTGAGCTTCGATCGGTCCCCAGGCATTGATCAACTGGATGGAATCATGTGTGGAGGCTTGGGGGTCATCATAAATTGGAAGTAGGCTTTTGCCGTCAACATCCGCTGGAATCGGCAAACCGGCCAACTCGAGCATGGTGGGAGCAAAATCAATATTCCCAGTCAGCGATTGGGTCCGGTATCCTTTGCCGCTATTTTCATGACGCGGATCATACATGATCAGGGGGACTCGGGAAGCTTCCTCGTAAGGCAGCACCTTGGATCCGTATCCATGCGAACCGCAAAAGAAGCCGTTGTCTGAAGTGAAGATCACAACGGTATTCTCGTCCACCCCACTTGCTTTCAACCCGTCGCGTATCATTCCTACGGCGACATCGATACCATAGATCTGCTGTTGGTAAATCGCCATCACTTCGTCGTATTGGTCGCTGTAGTTCCAGCTATGGAAGCGCTCCCATTGACGGCCCTGCTTGCTTTGCTTAGAAAAGTGCTCGCTGTATTCGCGGCCATAGTTGCCCGGCTTGGTAAACGTTTTGCCTTTATAAACATCGTCAAAGCGTGGGTCCGGAGTGGTTGGGCGATGAGCGGCTTTGAAGCTTATGGACAGACAGAATGGCTTGTCGCCTGAGGCCGCCTCTTCGATGAAATCCCTACTGAAAGCTCCATAGGACAGAGTAGAATGCGGATACTCCGCCGCATAATGAGCCATCGACTGGTTTCTAGCGGTCTCGTAATGAGTCTGCCCGGGTCCCCCGCCCCACCAATCAAAGTCGTCCTCGGGAAGGTAGCCTTTCGAATCAGGATCATCCGCAACCAGAAAACCGAATTTGCCGGCGAATGCGGTGGTGTATCCGGCTTCCCTTAGCAGAATCGGATAAGACTGTTCCCAATGCGATTGCATCATATCGCCGTGCTCGAAATTTGTCCCGTTCTTGTATTCATACTTTCCCGTCATCACATTGGCCCGGCTAGCCATGCATATGGCAGTGGTGTCGTAGTGGTGGTCAAACACGAGCCCGTCTGCCGCCAGCCGATCGAGGTGCGGAGTTTGTACGTCCGGCGTGCCATAGCATCCCATCGTGTAGAAACTCTGATCGTCAGTAAGGAGGAAGACGATGTTCGGCCTTTCTTCTTGCCCAGCAGCCCACCATCCAGTGAGCGAAGCGGCGATTGAGAATATAGTTAGTTTGATAATAGTTTGGTTCATTGGCTGACGCTTTCTATCTTAAAGACGATCGTGTTCAAAGTTGCTGGGGCTGACTATCCTTCGTTAGCCGAATCACTTGATTTTGTTGCGGCTGCTTCGGGACAAGCAGCCCTACCTCGTAAGGATTTACGCTACTTTACGAAATTGTATTTTGAAATACCTACGGGAACACAACATTGGGACGAGAAAAATATGGGAATAAGGAATTTTATCCAATTTGAGCTAAATATCCTAAGCGGCAGGCTCGATGTGCAGTCGTACGAATTCCAGGCAGCGGTCACAATAGTAGCACAGGCTTCTAGCCTGTTATCCCATCTTTTGCATACACAGGCAGGATGACTGTGCTACTTTAAGCGCCTGGCGCTCTCACCGGGTATTCTCACCTCGTCGGAGACCAGTCCGGGATCGCTGGAGTTGTGCCTGCTCCAACACGGAAACGGATAATCTGATCGTCGATTCGCAGTGAAAGAAATTCCTCGATGGCGGCCGATAGATCCGTTTTGGCTTCGGCGATTCTCCCTGCCCGCTTTTTGACGCTTTCCGGATTCCATTTGGCGATGTCCAGTTTCTCGTAGGGATCATTTCCGATTTCGAAGAGTTCGAGTGTTGGCTCGATTCGCTCCTTAGCATCGGCAGCCGAGCGATGGATTACTAGCTTCCAGAAATTCGTGTTCACGGCTAGACGTTCGATTTGGTCTGGGGCTTGGTCGATATAACTGAACCATAAGCGGTCTTCCAGTTGCGTTTTGCCACGCATAGCCTCCAAAACGTCGATTCCGTCGAGCGGCTTTTTAGGGGGATCGGTGATGCCGATCATATTGCGGATTGTGGGCAAAATATCGATGTAGCCCATTCTTTCTCGTATCCGTTTACCGCCTACAATTCCACCATTCTTCCACATAGCAGCAGCGGCCACGCGAATCCCACCCTGATAAACCGATGCTTTCGCTCCCTTCAGCTCTCCATTGCTCCCGACATTGGTCACTCCTCCATTATCGCTGAAGAAAAGAACGAAGGTGTCGTCCAGGTCGCCTCGTTCTTCCGCTGCTTCTAGGATCTTACCCATGGCTTGATCCATGGAGTCAACCATGGCTGCATGGATACGCGGACGCCCTTCACGGTGATCGTATTTAGCTAAGTCCTCCTTCTTGGCCTGCAATGGCGAGTGAGGAGCGTTGAAGGGAACGTAGAGAAAGTACGGATCGCTTTTGGGAATGCGTTTGAGGAAAGCTGCCGCGGATTCGCCAATCAGATCCGTTGAATATCCCTCTTGCTGGAAAGGCACATCATTCCGGTGCCAGTCGCGTTCGCCATCCCGTTCATGAGTGAAGTAATCGATGGCTCCATTGTAGTGACCAATGAAGTCGGTGAAACCGCGTTTGGTGGGACCCCATTTTTTCTGTCGATGACCCAGGTGCCATTTGCCGAAAATTCCCCGATGCTCGTAGCCGGCCTTCGCGAATACATCGGCCATGGTTTCCTCACTCAGGTCCAGTCCGTAATCTCGCTGCGGCGGGATGACGGCTCGCATCAATCCATAGCGGATCGGATAGCGGCCGGTCATGAGACCCGCACGGGTCGGGGTGCAGACTGGGCAAGAATAGAAAGCCTCCAGTTGTGATCCTTCCCTCGCCAGACGATCGATGTTTGGGGTTTGGATGTCGCTTCCATGGAAGCCGACATCACCGTAACCGAGATCGTCGGCCAGGAAAATGATGACGTTGGGTTTTTTGGTGGAGAACGAGGAGATTGAAAACAGAGTAAGGAGAGTAGGAAGAAGAATGATAATGCGAGAGCTCGTCATGAGAATTTGGATCCTTTTTGAGATGCGGTTTTTGTCAATGCTCTCGAATACGATGGGATCCTCGTAGGAGCGGGTTTATTTTAAGCGGAGAGCTGAGCGGCCATCTGAAAAGGTAGCACAGGCATCTTGCCTGTGTAAGCAGAGAATAAGGAAACAGGCTGGAAGCCTGTTCTACTATTGTGGTTGCTGTCTGGAATTTGGAGGACTGCGCATCGAGCCGTAACCTTGCCGAAGACTCAAGCGAGCCTTCCCTACCTACAAAACGAGCTGCTCGGGATGAGCAGCTCGGTGTAAAAATGATAGCTAAACGTTTCGCTTAGAAATCCCGGGTAACCGTGAAGCGGTAGGCTCTTGGGGTTGGCAAATCGAAGCGAGCGTAGGCTGGGCCACGTCCTCCGGGAACTTGCCAGTTGGGATCTCCATCGATCGACAAGCGGCTAGGAATGATGTCGCGGTTGTCGAGAGCGTTGAGAATGTTGAGCTGGAATGTCCAGCGACCATCTCCGAAGAAATCGCCCCTCGTGCGGTAACGGATAAGCAGGTCGGTATTCACTTGAGGCTCACCCTCGAACTCGACTCCGTCCTCTTCGCCGATGATGTTGGCGTCCGTCCAGCGGAAGCCGCCACCGAGCGTCAATCCTTTCCAGCGGCCTTCGTTGAAATCGTAAGCCGTGAAAACGTTGCACCGGTAAGGACGCAAGCCCCAGCGTTTCTGAAGAATCTCGCGCTGTTCATTGATGTTGTCGGCAATGTCGAATAGTGACCGAGATATTCCTGTATTATCGAGAGTGAAGCCTTCTGGAAGCTCGCTCTCAAACGCGAGATATTTCGAGATAACACCGTCGGTCGTGTAAGCGGATGGATCGATGTTGTAACCTTGGATAAAGCTACCTGGATCTGACGGGTCCTCGACTTCTTGAGCCTCGGTAGCCCCTTGGGTGACCCGGCCGGTACCATCCTCAGTCAGGCCAAGAAAATCCACGGCCTTGCTGAACATGTTGGATACGATACGGTCCGTGTGGGCGGCATTCAGTACCACACGCCAGTTCTAGGTCATGTTGGCGGTCAAACGGAGCTCATAGCCACTGGATACATTGTCGCGGAATCTGCCATTCACTTCAGGACGAAGCTCCTGACGGCGACTCAACAAGTTATCCAAAGCCGCAGCATTACCCGTTCCTGGAATCTCGACACCATCGTCGTCAGTAATTGGGGAAAAAGCGTCCTCATAGGCTTCGTAGATAGCCTCCATTGGATTGGAAGCCTGACTGCCGCCAACGACCTCCTGGATAGCTTCTGTCTCATAATAGACCAAGCGCCCATTGATGCGGTTATTGGAGATATTGAAGTCGATTCCGTAATCGACGCCCTCCCCCTGACTTGGATCGGCGGTTGCTCCCCCGGGGAATACTGTACGACGATAATCAGGCACGCCGATGTTGGTGGCGGCATTGGCAACCAAAGACAGGTTTTCGTTGATGTGGTAAACCGCTCCAGTTGTGCGGACCGTTCCTTCAAATTCTGTTTTCTGGGCGCCTGGGCTGATGCCTTGAGAGGATGGCGTATCGGGAGTAATCGACAAGTCTGGCAGCCAACCTACAATCGGATCCATGCGGTGGCCCGCCCGATCGATTCCGACCTCATCCTTGCGATAACCGAGAGTGACAACGAATTTGTTGTTCAGGAAGTGGCTTTGCGACACCGCCATGTAGGAGTCGGTAATCTGATTGATGAGGAAGTTGATATTGCCTGGATTCTGTTCCGCCCAAACGACCGGATAGGCTTGCGGGGTGCCAGGCGACCAACGATCCGTGTAGATTACCTCGGGAACATTGCGCCAGCTGCCGGCCTTCCAAGTGGAGCGGTCATCAAAGTCGAAATACTTGCGCACCGTGATGCGATTGTCGG
>NZNM01000074.1 GCA_002694885.1 Opitutaceae bacterium
CCCGCTCCTACAGTCCAAAATCGCCACCACCAACCATTCACCACTTGCCAAGCCAGTTGAGAGCTACACACTTTTGTTCCATTCGCCAAGTCTCTCCATTTTTAATTCATACTTCATAATTCTTCCTTAAATCCATGCCTCACATTAACGCGGGTAAAACGAAACCGGAATACGACGTTATCGTTGTCGGATCAGGGGCCGCGGGCGGCCAAACGGCGTACACGCTAGCCATGGAAGGCGTCAAAGTTCTGATGCTGGAAGCTGGGCGGGACTACGACCCAGTGACCGAGACGCCCATGTTCAACACCCGCCAACAGGCGCCACTGCGCGATGCTGGGACGCCTGAGAAACCGTTCGGATTTTACGACGCGACTTCTGATGGCGGTTGGAAAGTGCCGCACGAGCCCTACACCAACGCTTCCGACAAAGCAGAGGAGCAATTCTGGTGGTGGCGAGCCCGCATGCTAGGCGGCCGCACTAACCACTGGGGCCGGATTTCGCTGCGCAACGGGCCCTACGATTTTAAAGGCAAGAGCCGCGATGGAGTCGGCTGGGACTGGCCACTCGATTATGACGATGTCGCTCCCTACTACGACAAAGTGGAATCCTTAATCGGCGTTTACGGCAGCAACGAAGGTCTGGAAAACACGCCCAATTCTCCCGAAGGTGTGTTGCACCCGCCGCCCAAAGCCCGAGCCAGCGAAGTTTTCACGCACAAGCATGCCAAGAAGCTAGGTATCCCAGTCGTCCCCATTCATCGTGCAGTGATGACTCAGCGCATGGATTCTAAGAGGATTCCCAAGCGCCTTTATCCGAACAATCCGAAAGCTGCCAAGACCTTGGCTCAAGAGATGGATCAGCGTCTCGCCTGCTTTTGGGCCACTCCTTGCGGGCGTGGTTGCTCGATCAAGGCGAACTACCAATCGACCACGGTTCACATCCCACCTGCACTAGCCAGCGGCAACTTGGATATCATCACCAATGCCATGGCTCGCGAAGTGGAGATCGATTCCCGTGGAAAAGCGACTGGGGTCAACTTCATCGACAAGACCACAGGACTTGATTACTCGGTCAAGGGACGGACTATCGCCCTGGCCGCCAGCTCCTGCGAGACCGTACGCATCTTGCTCAACTCGAAAAGCAGTCTTTTTCCCAACGGTCTGGCCAACGGTTCTGGCCTAGTCGGTAAATATATAATGGATACTGTTGGCGCTCGACTGGGCGGGCAGGTGCCAGCTCTGGAAAACATGCCCCCTCACAACGAGGATGGCGCTGGCGGCAGCCATTCCTACGTGCCTTGGTGGCTCTACAAGGAGCAGCTGGCGGGCAAATTGGATTTTCCACGGGGCTATCACATCGAAATGGGTGGCAGCCGAGGGCTCCCTCGAGTCGACACCTTCAACGGACTGGAGAGATTTACCAGTGGCAGCTACGGCAAGCAGCTAAAGGAGGATGCCAAACGCTATTACGGCTCCTTTGTCGGCTATTCGGGTCGCGGCGAGATGGTTCCCAATAACGATTGCTACTGCGACATCGATCCCGACAAGAGAGACAAATGGGGCATCCCTGTCCTGAGATTCCACTGGAAATGGGCCGACTACGAGATTCGCCAAGCCGCCCACATGCACAAAACCTTTGCTGAACTTATTACCGAAATGGGCGGTACGATTACCAGCGAAGTAGACCCCACCGGCAAAAAGGCTATCTACCCGGGAGGGCAAATCATTCACGAGGTTGGCGGAGCCATTATGGGTGACGATCCTAAAACGTCAGTTGCCAATGAATACAGCCAAACTCACGAAGTCGACAATCTCTTCCTCACCGACGGGGCGCCTTTCTGCTCCAACGCCGACAAGAACCCAACCTTGACTATCATGGCTCTCGCTTGGAGGTCAGCCGACTACATGATGGACGAAATGAAGAAAGGAAATATCTAGGAAATGGATACCGAAAATACTTCAAAAAGACTGGATCGTCGCTCGGCCATCAAATGGATGCTCGCGGCATCGGGCATCCTTCCCTTTCTCAAACCGGATTCCCTCGCCCAATCCGGTCCCGCCATACCGACGCCCAGAGGATACGGTCACGATCCAAACTTGCTGGCCCCGGAAATTCCCTGGGAGCGCACGCTCAACGAGGAGCAATTGAAGACAGTCACCGCCCTTTGCGACGTCATCCTCCCCCGCATTGATGACTCCCCCAGCGCGAGCGAGCTCAACGTGCCAGACTTCATCGATGAGTGGGTCAGCGCGCCCTACCCCGACCAGCAATCCGATCGCGAAGTGATTCTTTTGGGCCTCGATTGGATCAACCAGGAATCGAACAAGCGCTTTCAAAAGCCATTCTACGACCTCACTGAATCGCAGAAAACGGCTATTTGCGACGACATCGCCTACCTGCCAGAAGTGGAATCCCAATTCAAAGACGGGGCCCGCTTCTTCGCCAAGCACCGCAACCTGACCATGGGCGGCTATTACACTAGCGACTACGGAACCAAGGAAGTCGGTTATGTCGGCAATGTCGCCCTCGCCAAATTCGACGGTCCCCCACCCGAAGTGCTCAAATTCCTCGGCGTCGACAAAGCGCCCTGGTAAAGGCTAGTTAACATCGCGATCCTGCAAATGCGCGACCGCTGATTGGCGTATTCTTAGGCTGTTATCAATCGTAGGAGCGGGTTTATCCCGCGATGAATGGAGGTATTTCATTGATAAACTTCCTCCTATATATGCCGATAGGCTATTGGATCCAACCAACCTATGATCGATAGCGCGACTGCGGGATTTTCCTATACCAGTTTCGGTTTTTCCAAGAACAACGAAGAATCGCTTTCCCCGGCCAAGGAAGCCGAGAAAGCTCGTCTTGAGGCTAGACTCGCCGTTCTCAAGAAAAAGATCGATGAGGAGGAAAGCTCAGGGCTGGATCCTGCCGAAAAGGATCAAGTCGATCGGTTGAGGGACCGGGATGCCGAAGTCAGAGCTCATGAAATGGCTCACTTAGCAGCTGCAGGTTCTCTGGGACAAGGCGGAATGAAGCTCAGCTATCAAACGGGACCCGACGGGCGCCAGTACGCCGTTGGCGGGAGCGTGAAAATCGACGCCTCGGAAGCCCGAACCCCAGAGGAAACCGTCCGCAAAGCCCAGCGCATTCGAGCAGCCGCTCTAGCCCCATCCGATCCCTCTCCTCAAGATTTGCAAGTAGCGGCTAAGGCCAGTCAAATGGAAGCCAGAGCCCGGGCTGAGATTACGGCAGAAAACCGCGAAGCCATCCAAGCCAACGATTCCCGCCAAGCTGCAATCTATAGCGCCATTGAGAACCCGGATACGGCACCTTAAGTTGCGATCTCTGCTCTGGAATATGGTAGGGCAGACGTTCACCGAAGCGGCTGACTAGGGATAGTCAGCCCTACCATTTGAAATTCGGATCGAGACCTGTTGGACACTCTCTAAGTTGGCCAAAATTATTCAACCGCTGAAAACCCCTCCGGGGCATCTCCCGTGAAATAGACATCCCGATCCGGACGGGATCCAGGAGAGTGGATATCGAGCATTTCTAAAGGCTCCTCCTGGGTAACGAACCGATGCCGCGTGCCAGGCGGAAGGCGTAGAAAATCTCCTGGCTCCAAAATGAACGCTTTGTCATCGAGAAAGGCTGTCCCCTTTCCCGCGATAACATAGTAAATCTCTTCGGCCATTTTGTGATAGCTTTCACTGGTCTCCTGATTCGGCTCGATACGCACGCGATAAGCGGTGAATCGCCCTTCTTCATCTAGGGGAACTAAGGACTCTATTGCGTAAGGCCCTAGCGATTCGACTGTCCCGTCAGGCGATTTCCTATTGTGCAAAATCTTCACTGAATTCGACTACCCCAAAGCACTCTGAAGTTCAAGAATTCCCTGAACGCGCGAGTATCCAATCAGTTCGCACGATAAAGACAGTTTCAAATTCATGGTAGGGCTGACTGCGCGTCTCGCTCGTAGAGCCGCAGATGCGGTACGAAGGCGGATCTCCAGTCAGCCGCATAAGGATTCCGGTAACCGGCTGCTTAAGGATAAGCAGCCCTACCATTGGCGAATCATGAATCATCCACAAACCGGAGTTGGGTAGAGCGGCGCTTCAGCCCGCGAGTTATCATCAAAGCACTTCGAACCACTTACCCTACTTCGCTTGTTCCTCGAACCTGCCCATCATATAAAGCGATCCTATGAGTATGGCCCCACCCACTACAATTCCGATTCCTATCGTTTCGTTCTTGAGCAAGAGGGCAGACTCGATGACGCCGCAGAGCGGGATCAGAAAGCGGAATGCTGACATGACATTGACGCTGTATAGCTGGATAAGGCGATTCCATACGGTGAAAGCCGTGGCGGACAAAAACGCCAGATACACCGTCACTCCAAAAGTCGGCCAGGAGTAATCTTCAAGGAACGGCCCCGTTTGATACAAACCCCCGACACAAAGCATCAGACCCCCTATGAAGAGCGACAACGCCGTAACTTCGCGAGCCCCGACAAGCGGGGCGATTTGCTTCATGAAGATCGCCCCGAAAGCTCCGGAAAGCCCCACGCATGAAAAGGCGATCACGCCGTGAGTCACATTTCCGCTTCCCACTCCTGGAGCATAAACCGCGATGGATATTCCTACTAGACACATCGTCAGCGCAATCCATTGCTTCACTGTCGGAAACCTGGTCTTGAGAAATAACGGAGCCAACAACACCCACATCAAACTACCCGTCCCATTCAAAAGCGACCCCAAGGCCCCGCTGGAAACACTCATCCCGTAGTAGAAGAACACATACTGGCCAAAAGTCTGACCCAGGGTCACTCCCATCAACAAACCTTTGGGAGCTTCGACGAACCCTCTCCAGATTTTGGGTCCGCAAAATGCCATGACAATCAGGCCGGCCAGCGTAAAGCGTGTCCCCGCGAACAAGAGCTTCTCCCCATAGCCATCAAGGCTGAGATGCGTGTAGCTCAGCTTAATCACCGGAAAGGCGCTGCCCCAGAGAGCCGCGCAGAGGATGGCTTGCAGATAGAAACTTAAAGGCAACCGATTCATACCATTCGGTTAGGCAACGAAGGCTCGTTTAACTGCCAATGGCAATCATGGTTTCAACTGATTCGGTAACCCTTAATACCAATTGGTAGGGCTGACTGTCCCTGGTCAGCCGCGATCGGGGACCTAAAAACATTTCGGCTGACTAGGGATAGTCAGCCCTACCATCTCCCATGTGACTGAAAGGCAATTATCATGAACTATCTTCAATCGCAGCAGGCTACTTGTCCCCGGGTAGCGGTCGATCTCCGAGCGACCATAATCCCGACGCGTGGCCGCTCGGAGATCGGCCGCTACCAAATTCCCATCTTCAAAGACTAAAAGATTGCCCGGTTCGAAGTGGGTTATCAGCCTCATGAAATGACTATCAATCGTTCTCTCGCCCCGATGAGTCGTCGCGACTCGATCCGGAGCCTCGCTCTCGGCGCCGGCGCTCTCGCTGCCCCGCAGCTTCTTAAAGCAAAGGGAGACCTCGCTTCCAATGGCCTAACGCTAGCCGTCCAGCAATATTCATTCAATCGCCAGCTAAGGGCGGGCGAACTAGATATTCTCGACTACCCAAAAACCGTGGTCGAAGGAACGGGAATCACGGCCCTGGAATATTTCAACGGCCATTTTCAGGGCAAGTCCGGCGACACGCGCTTTATCCGCGAGCTCAAGGAGCGGGCCAATGATGCTGGGGCGACTTGCACTTTGATGCTTTGCCGCTCGGAAAACGCGCTCGATTCTTCCGACTCCAATATTCGCTACCAGTCCGTCGAGGAGCACATTCCGTGGCTGGAAGCCGTGCGTCAGTTGGGAGGGAAAGCCATTCGTGTCGATTGCCGATCAAGCGGGGACTACGAAGAGCAGAAAAATTACGCTGTAGATGGGCTAAGCCAGCTCTCAGATGTAGCTCGTCCCTTCGGGATGAACATTCTGCTAGAGAATCATGGAGGCTTCTCCAGTAACGGGAAGTGGGTAGCCGATGTTATGAAGCGAGTTAATAAGTCCAATTGCGGCACACTTCCGGATTTCCAGAATTTCAAAAACTATGATCCTTACCAAGGAGTCAAGGAAATGATGCCGTTCGCCAAAGTCGTCTGCGCAAAATCCAAGGAATTCGATGCCAGTGGCAATGAAGTCAATGTCGACTACGAGAGAATGATGAAAATTGTACTGGATTCCGGATACAAAGGCTCAATCGGGATCGAGTTCGAAGGGCATGGAGTCGACCCAGTCGAAGGTATTCTCGCCACCAAACGTCTGATAGAGCGAGTAGTGGCGAAGTTAGGGTAGCACAGGCTTCCAGCCTGTTTGGTCACAGGCAAGGATGCCTGTGCTATTCTTTCGGTCGATTAGGGACAATCGACCCTACCTGTTGAACTGTAGGAGCGGTCCACGCATCGCGGGACCGCGTCAGGGTAATATTGGAAAACCGTTGTCCCACGCGGCGTAGGCCGCTTCTACAAACACAGGCTGGAAGCCTGCGTTACTCCTGTTCAATCGTGCAACGGCGGTCGAAATGCGTGTAACCGCCGTCCACATACAAGATTTGTCCCGTAGTGTGCGACGATCGCGGAGAAGCGACGAACACTACTGTATCCGCGATTTCCTGAATCGTCGTCATTCGCCTTTTGAGGGGAATCGATTGGCGAATCGCCTCTAGACTTTCTTCCGGATCGGGTTGGGTAGAAATCCAACGCTCGTAGAGCGGGGTCATCACTTCCGCGGGAATAACGCAATTTACCCGGATGCCATCACCAGCCAAATCCAAGGCCCATTCTCGCGTCAGCCCATTGATCCCACCTTTGGAGGCCGCGTATCCAGAAGTTCCCCCTTGACCGGTTTCAGCCACTTTAGAACCGATATTTACAATGCAGCCGTGACTCGCTTTCAAAGCTTCAAGAGAATGATGGACCAGCGAGTAGCATTGGGTGAGATTCCTCTCCAGGGACTCGCGGAACGCTTCAAGACCCGCATCCAGTCCGACTCCGTCATTAACGCCCGCGTTATTTACGATGATGTCGATGCGGCCAAACTCCTCGAGAACGCTAGCCACTGCAATTTTAACGTTTTCCTCGTCCGTCATTTCCACGAATCGGAAACTGGCCTTTCCCCTTTCTCGGCTGAGATCACCAACAAAAGCCTCTCCTTCATCACGATTTCGCCCAAAAACCACCACAATGGCCCCTTCTTCGGCGAAAGCTCGCGAGATCCCCTCGCCGATTCCCTTATTCCCACCGGTGACGATAGCCACTTTGCCTTCTACTTGCAGGTCCATTATTCGTGTTTCCTAGCGATCCGCGTTGAGATAGCAAACCAAACCCCAGATTCGGTTGGACCCCCAGTTATTCACTCTTACCCCAGTGTGATTTACGCCAATATCATTTGCATTGCGAAGCTTAGCTGCCCTAACGTGCCACCCTTTCATAGGCCCCACCCAGTTTCCCATGCGTTTCCAAAGATCTTTCTCCCCCGCTGCAGTCCTGATCGCTTCATCGATCGCCTTCTCTGAGCCCGCCGACTTGCCGGGTGGCTACACGCTGCAATACCAGCAATCATTCGGGTCCAAATCCTCATTCGACGCGTTCATGATGACCGATGCCTCAGCTTGGAAGCTCCACAAGGAAAACGGCAACCAAGTCCTCGCTCTCGTCGGACCCAGCGACTACGAACCACCCCACCGCTCTCCCTACAACATAGCCCTAATCAAGGGCATGACCTTCGGCAGTTTCGTTCTTGAGGTCGATATCCTGCAAAGCGGCGTCAAACGGACCCCTATCGCTCAATTCATGAAGGAGAATCCTGATCCCACAAAGGCTGGTGGCTACGCTCACCGGGATCACTGTTTCTTTTTTGGCTTCGAGGACCCCAGCCACTACATGTATATCCACATCGCCAAGACCGGTGACAACAACGCCCACAACGTTTTCGTGGTCGACGAAGCGCCTCGGACGCCAATAACCGATTTTCGCACCGTAGGCGTAGATTGGGGAGTCAACGAATGGCGCAAGATCCGCATCGTCCGGGACGTCGAGAAATCGACCGTCGCCCTCTACTTCGACAACATGCTTACCCCAATCATGATCGCCGACGATGTGCCTTTCGAAAGGGGGTTCATCGGCTTCGGCTCCTTCGATGATATGGGCTGGGTAGACAACATCAAGATCTGGGCGCCGGACGCGAAAAACGATAGCCGGGTTTTTTTCAAATAGCATTTATCGCCCGCGAATCACCCTAATCCTCACGAATGGACAATCCTCTCTCCCATATTTATTCGGGCAAATTCGAGCAATTCGTGGGTAAGCCCAATCGATTCATTTCCTTAAATGTATGAAATTCGCAATTTGTAACGAAACCTATCAAGGCTGGGACTTGGCAAAGACTTGCGAGAGCGTCCGTAAAACTGGATACGAGGGCCTCGAGATTGCCCCGTTCACCTTGAATGAGGATCCCCGCGATATCACGACGGCGGAGGCGGAGGCAGTCGGCAATACCGTTCGCGATCACGGTCTCGAGGTTGTCGGCCTTCATTGGCTGCTGGTGAAACCCGAAGGCATGCATCTTACCACCCCAGACAACGGGATTCGCCAAAAGACCCTCGATTTCGGGCGACACTTAGCTGACCTATGCGCAGCCATGGGAGGGGATGTCATGGTTTGGGGAAGCCCAAAGCAGCGAAATGTATCCGAGGATGACAACTACGACGACGCATTTCAACGGGCCGCAGATTTGCTCCGTTCGCTAGGCGAGCACTGCCAGTCTTGTGGAGTGTCGGTCGCCATGGAGCCACTGGGAACCCAGGAAACGAATTTCCTTGCTTCCGCCAAAGAGACTATCTCTCTTATTGACCGTATTGATAACCCCAATATCAGGCTACATCTCGATGTGAAAGCGATGTATGCCGAGGGCGGTTCGATTCCTGGAATTATCGAATCGAGTAAAGACTATACCATTCACTTCCATGCCAACGATCCGAATTTGCTCGGTCCCGGCATGGGGGCCGTTGATTTCAATCCCATCGCCAGAGCTCTCGAGTCGAGTGGCTATGATCGCTGGGTGTCTGTCGAAGTTTTCGACTACTCACCCGGGGCAGAAACGATCGCCCGGGAAAGCCTCAATAACCTCAAAAACGTATTCACCCAAACCCACACGAAATCCCTATGAGCAACGAACCATCCGATAACAAACATGCCATGCTCGCCGAAGCCGAGGGCGCCCCTCTGCTGAGGCGGTTCGGAATTTATACCAAGCTTTCAGGCCCCGGTTGGCTCCAAGGAGCGATCACCCTGGGAGGCGGCTCGCTCGCTGGCGCCCTCTACCTCGGCGTCATCGCAGGATTCGGGCTCCTTTGGCTCCAGCCCCTGGCCATGCTTTGCGGCATCATCATGCTGTCGGCTATCGCCTACGTGACGCTGTCGACCGAAAAAGCTCCCTTCGGACTGGTCAATCAGCACCTCTCCCCTGCGCTCGGCTGGGCTTGGATGATCGCTACCATCATGGCCAACATAGTCTGGAGTATGCCTCAGTTCAACCTGGGACGGGCCGCCGTACAGGAAAACCTGCTACCTGCAGTGGGTAACAGCCATGCTTCGACCACAATCATTTGCCTCATCCTGCTCGGTATATCCTTTTTCGTCAACACGCTCTACGAGTCAGAAGGCAAGGGTGCCAAGACCTTCGACCGCATCATCAAAGTGATGGTCGGCCTGATCGTGCTGTCCTTCATTCTCGTTGTCGTCACCCTGGCGACAACTGGCGGTATCGACTGGGGCACAATCTTCGGGGGCATCATTCCTAATCCCAAGCTCCTCGTCGCTCCCGCTGCTAGCTACGCCGACCTGATTGCAGCGTCCAGCCAACCGGAGTGGTGGACTGCCAAGATCGTCAATGATCAGCGCGACATCATCATCGCCGCCTTCGGCACCGCGGTCGGCATCAACATGACCTGGCTGCTGCCCTACTCGCTTCTCAAAAAGCGCTGGGGCCGCAAGCATCGCAGCTTCTCCATCTTCGATTTGTCCATCGGACTCTTCATTCCCTTTTTCCTCGCTACGAGCTGCGTGGTCATTGCCGCCGCTTCTCAATTCCACGTGCAAACTGGCGATGTCGATCCAAACTCTCCCGCCGCGGCAGGCACTATCGCTCAGCTCGCAACCGCTCATCCGGGCGTTCCGAACGTCGCCGACAAGGAGCTCGCCCTGACTCTGGTCAAACGCGACAATTTCCAACTCGCCACTGCCTTAGAGCCTCTCGCCGGAAAAGTCATTTCCCAGACGATCTTCGGTTTTGGAGTTCTCGGAATGGCTCTTTCGACAATCATCATTCTCATGCTGATCAACGGGCTCGCCTTTCAGGAACTGCTCGGAAAGCCCGGCGACAAGGGCGCTTATTTCTTGGGTTGCGCCGTATCCGGAATCGCAGGGTTCATCGGGCCCTTCATTTGGTCCGGAGCATCGGCCGCATTAGCCATCCCCACATCCGTAATTGGCGGTTCGCTCATCCCCATCGCCTACTTCACGTTTCTGCTAATGATGAATTCCAAGAAAGTTCTGGGTGAACACCGTCCCGAAGGAACCGCTCGTTTGATCTGGAATATCCTGATGGGCGTCGCGACCGGAATCGCTACTCTCGGATCGATTTGGGTGCTTTCTGGGAAGGCCCACTTCAATAGCTGGCACGGAATGATTCCAGCCGCAGGCCTTGGGCTCTTGGTCATTTTGTTTATTGTGGGCGCAGCCTCGTTTATCAAAAACGAAAAAAGCTAATGAAATTCGGAATTATCGGTTCGGGCATGATCGCCCGCTTTCACGCAAAGGCTATCGAGGCCATGCCTGGGTCCGAGCTACGCTCGATCTACAGTCGAAACGCGGCGAGCTCGGGAGCCCTGGGCGAGGAATTCGGGTGCCAAGCCTTCGACGATCTGGATTCCTTTCTCGCGGACCCTGAGTTGGAGATCGTAACGATCGCCACCCCGTCAGGAGCCCACCTCGAGCCATCGATCGCGGCCGCTCGGGCTGGCAAGCACGTCATTTGCGAAAAGCCCCTGGAAGTCACCACTGATCGGGTGAACCAGATGGCGGCGGTCGGAAAAGAATGCGGCGTAACGATATCGGGAATCTTCAATCGCCGCTTCAATCCTGGTCTTGTTGCTCTAAAGCGCGCCGTCGACGAGGGCAGGTTCGGCCAAATCTCGCTAGCCGATGCCTACATCAAGTGGTATCGGGATCAGGACTACTATGACTCGGGTCAATGGCGTGGCACTTGGGAACTGGACGGTGGCGGCGCTCTTATGAATCAGTCGATTCATGCCATCGATCAACTCCTCTATGTTACTGGGCCGGTCAAGTCCGTCGTCGCCTCCACTGCCACGCTCGCTCATGAGCGTATCGAGGTTGAAGATACCGCAGTGGCTTTGCTGGAATTCGAGAACGGAGCCCGCGGCGTGATTCAAGGCTCTACCGCCTGCTGGTCCAAAAATGGTCACGCCGCTGAAGTTCAGATTTGCGGTGACAGCGGATCCGCCTTCCTGGCAGACGACAAATTTCGCATTTGGGAATTCAAGGAAGAGGGACCAGAGGACGGGAAGATTCGAGCAGAGCAAATGATTAGCACCGACGCGATCGGGCAAGGCGCCAATGACCCGAGCGCCATCGACTTTTCCGGCCACCAACGAAACTTTGAAGATGTCGTTCAGGCGATAAAGGAAAACCGGGAGCCCTTGGTCAACGCTACTGAAGCCCGCAAAGCGGTCGCCCTGATAAACGCCATTTACGAAAGCGCCCAAAACGCCTCCAAGAAAATTCTGCTGTAAAGAACGGCACGCTCGTCCGAAACGTCGCAACCATGATCGAAGCCCTGATTTTCGATCTAGACAACTGCCTGGCTCCAGCGATGGAGATCGGGAGCGAGCTTTACGAACCTGCCCTCAAGGCCATCCAAGACGCGAATCTGGGAACGCTTTCCTCAAGCGCCCTCGATGCGGCCATTCACGACATCTGGTCGCACCCATTCGACTGGGTAGCCGACAAACATGGCTTTTCCGTCCCGATGCTGGAGGCGGGAATGCGAGAATTCGCGGAAATCGAAACTCAAGGCCCCCTATTTGGTTACGGAGATCTATCTGCGCTCGACTCTTTCGATATGCCCCTATTTTTAGTGACCTCCGGCTTTCGCCGCTTGCAAGAAAGCAAGGTTCGGGCCCTGGGAATCGTGGACCGGTTCCAGGACGTATTCGTCGACGCCCTAGACGAACCGGATACAAGGCTTGGAAAGAAACGAATCATTCAGGGAATCCTGGATACTCATAGCTACGCTGAAGAAAGCATAGTTGTGATCGGCGATAGTCCGCATTCGGAAATCAAGGCCGCCAAGGAGCTAGGTATCCGTTCCGTGCAAACCTTGAGACCCGGAGTCAAGCCAACCCCGGTTGCCACCTATCGTATTGAGAATTTGGGTGAACTGCCAGCCCTGCTGGAAAGCCTCGATTTAGAGAGTCTCGAATAATTGCGATTCGTTCGCTTTGAACTTGGTAGGGCTGACTGGGACAGTCAGCCCTACCATCATGAAACACGGGATTCTACCTCTAAGACATCTTATAAGGCTAAGAACCTATTGAAAGATACCCAACGATCGTATGTCCGGAACTGGATTCTGCCTCTGGCCTGAGCCTCGTCTGGCGAGAAACGGATCCTTGCCGGGGTCCCCCGCGTTCGATTCTTCCCCTTCGAAAGGTTGATCCTCTTCTTCATCGTCGTCGAAGACGAACTCATCAACATCGTCGAAAAGCTTAGTCATTCGGCGCACTTCCGATACGAGTATTAGTGACGGGTTAGAAACGCGGCCCTTTTTCACGAATTCAAACAGGCAAGGATAGTACTGCTTGGTATAGCGCTCTTTAAACGCATCCACCCATTTGTTGGAAACGCCGTTGCGATTCGCTAACAGGACTACATCAGAAAAATGGATACAGCAGTCATACCACGGGATCAATTTTTCTTCGTTGCTCGCTCTGAGGCAATCGACGACGCAAATTACCCTGCCCAGTTCGTATTCAGATTCTTGCAGCCACTCGTAGAAAGCTTCCACTGCGTCCGCAGGATCCGCAAGTCCGTCGGCAACAAGAAAAACGCAGTCTCCCGAAACTTGGCCTAAATCCATTTCTTCGCCTTCCCATTCGTAGGCTTGAATCCGGCAATTGGAGCGGCCAGTAGAGGGCAGTCCATTCCATCTCTCCGCATCCTCCTTCGGCACCCAAATCTCGGCCGAGGTCGCTGGATCCAGACCAAATTCAACGAGATCGGACACCACCGCTGCGCGACCACTCCCTCGAGACCCCAAGATTAGATATGCGTTCTTATTCAAGTGTAGAGCAAATTCTAACTTCGGTTGCGCAAGGCAATCAAAACGTAAAAATCCGGTTTTGCGCGTGCTGACGCATCCAATGATCCACTACTACCAAGTTCGTCATCGCTTCAACGATAGGTACGGCCCTCGGGAGAACGCAGGGATCATGCCGTCCACGGGCTTTCAGCTCCGTTTCATTCCCCTCCGTATCCACAGTCGGCTGGGACTGCAATAAGGTGGCGGTTGGCTTGAAAGCCACACGAAATCTGACTTCCTCGCCATTGGTGATTCCGCCTTGTACGCCTCCTGAACGATTCGATTTCGTACGAATTTCCCCATCCCGATTCTCGAAATGGTCGTTGTGTTCGGAGCCTTTCATCAATGAACCGGCAAAGCCGCTACCCACTTCGAAACCTTTCGTCGCCGGAAGCGAAAGCATGGCTTTGGCCAAGTCTGCTTCGAATCGATCGAAAACCGGTTCGCCCAAACCGACGGGGAGATTGCGAGCGACACACTCGATAACGCCTCCCACCGAGTCCCCTTGACTGCGAACTTCGCGAATTCGCTCAATCATCGCCTGGGCCGTCTCGGCGTGGGGACAGCGAACCGGATTGGCTTCCACTAGCTCAGTGGAAACATCCGTTGAATCAGGCATCTCAATATCGTGGATACGCTTGACGTAAGCGATTGTTTCGACAGCTCCCGCTTCCTTCAAAATCTTTTTGGCCACGGCGCCAGCGGCCACACGCCCAATAGTTTCCCGAGCAGAGGATCTTCCACCACCCTCGGGATTACGGTGGCCAAATTTGGCCTGATAGGTGTAGTCCGCATGGGATGGCCGGAACTTTTCCTTCATTTCCGCATAGGCTTCCGGGCGCTGATCCTTATTGAAAACCAGCATAGAAATGGGTGTGCCCGTAGTTTTCCCTTCGTAGAGCCCTGACAAGATTTGCAAGCGGTCCAACTCTTTTCGCGGGGTCACGATATCACTCTGACCTGGCCGGCGTCGATCGAGCTCGAGCTGTATCTCTTCCTCGGACAGCGGCAGGTTCGGAGGACAACCATCAATGATAACGCCTACCGCTCCTCCATGACTCTCGCCCCAGGTGCTGATAGTAAAAAACTTGCCGAAGCTGTTTGGCATGCGACGACCCTACGCCCATGTATGCGCGGATAAAGTAAAAAGTACGACCCGACCGCTACGAGAGTGTCCCAGTGACGATCAAAGTTAAATCACTGGATCGAAACCGCCTGGATCGGCATTCCCGATCTGCTGATTCATACCTAACGCCGGACTTGCCTCTTTGCAGGTCCCAATATTCTTAGCCGGTACGCCAACCACCGTGCAATGAGGTTTAACGTCCTTTAAAACGACACTGCCTGCTCCAATCTTGGCACCTTCTCCGATCTTAATATTGCCGAGCACTTTTGCTCCCGCGGCTATGAGAACGCCATTCCCCACTTTCGGATGCCTGTCTCCGCGCTCTTTACCCGTTCCGCCAAGCGTCACTCCGTGCAACAAGGATACATTGTTTCCCACTACGGCGGTTTCCCCGATCACCACGCCAGTAGCATGATCGATCAAAATGCCATGGCCGATGGTCGCGGCAGGATGTATGTCTACGCCAAATACTTTGGAAATCAAACTCTGCAAGTAGAGCGCGAGCGTTTTCCGCTCCTCGTACCAGAGGTGATGGGCGAAGCGGTAGGCCGACAAGGCGTGGAAGCCTTTGAAGAATAGAAACGGGTTGAGATACCCGTTGGCAGCTGGGTCGCGATCTTTAACCACCTCCAGATCAATGCGGATGCTCTGCTGCATCGATTCTTCGGATTCCAAAATCTCCAGGAATAGATCGCGTAGCGTTATCCCCGGCAGGATCTCGTCACGAAGTTTCGAGGCCAAGGTGTAACTGAGAGCCGTATCAAAAGATTTTTGGCCTTGAATTGTCTCCTCGAGATAAGCCACCAACAGCCCCTCATTCTTGCCTGCCTGTTCAGCCTCCACTCGAAGCGATTCCCATATGTTGTCGTTGCTAAATTCCATCGTAAGATTCAAGCGAATCGGAATGCTAGGACATACCTACACGAACGCCAACCCTAATTCTTAAACCCTAGTCAACCGACAACCGGCCGAGTGAAAATTTGATTGCGATAAGCAAAATCGCCAATCTTTCCCCTGCGCCAGAGGGGGGCCTAAAGTTGGAGAGAAGTTCGACAAATCGAGGCTCCTTAATTATCCTGATTGTTAACAGCAAACCTTACAAAAATCAGTCATTATAAGGAAGATACTCATTCTAATCGTCTTTCTTATCACCGTATCCGGAATCAGTTTTGGGGACGTAATTGTCACTAAAAGCGGTTCGAAAATCATTGGAAAAATCAAAGGAATCGATGTTGGAAAAATCCCCGTCGCGACCGATTTAGCAGGCGAAATCGTCATCGATCAAGGTCAGGTGGACCAGATGACAACGGATGAGCCCGTGTTCGTATCCTTAGAGGATGGGGCTGCCTATTCGGGAAAATCACAGGAACGCCCAATGGCTCGCTAAACATCGCCACAGACAACGGCGATCTCGCTGTCACCGTAGAAAAGGCTAAGGAAGGCTGGAAACCCGGAGAGAAAAGCCCGACGCAAACCCGGCAAGCTGAGGAAATGGATAAACTTCGCCGCCAATGGGCCTATAAAGCAGCATTGGACCTGACTGGCAAAAGCGGCAACTCTGAGAGTACTGGCTTCGGTATGAATTTACGGGCCACGCTTCAAGGTCCTGATGATCGACTGGAGTTTTTCGGTCGCGCCAACCTCGAAGAGACTGACGGGCAAAAGAGCGGCGACGATGCTCGCGCAGGTGTCGACTATTCCAATCAGCTCAACGATGCCTGGAACTGGTATGTCAGCAGCGAATTCGGGCGAGATGTCATCAAGGATACCAATCTATTCGTCACCACCGCCGCCGGTTTTGGTTACACCTTCGCCAATACGGAAACGCGTTTCCTCTATCTCCGCGGCGGTTTCGGCTATCGCTTTGAAGACTATTCGGTCTCTAGCGGCCGCGAAGAACTCAGCGCCGCCAGTATGGATTTCGGTCTCGAGCACAAAGAAAAACTCAAATGGGGCAATCTAGTGAATCGTATCAAATTCACCCCTGCCATTGAGGATTTCGGAAGTTTTCGAATCTATCAAGATACGGCTATCGACCTGCCCCTCAAAGTCGATGCATACAGCGTCAGGCTGGGATTCGCCAATGATTATGACAGCGATGCGGACCTTAGCGGTCTCGACGAGTTGGATACGACCTACTACATCCGCCTCGTTCTCAATTGGCAGTACGCGAGGTCGGATTTTTTAAATTGGTAGGGCTGACTATCCTAGTCAGCCGAGCAGGACCGAATTTAGGCTGCTTAGGGATAAGCAGCCCTACTAGAAATCACGCGGGCTGAAGCACCGCGCTACTGAACTCTGCCTTGCCATCAAAGAAATTATTGCACCAAGCCTCCCTAAGAGCATTGGGCAATGACCATTACGATTAGCTTTCGTCTTCCATCCCGAAAACCGCTTCAACGTAATTATCAATTTGATACGCTTGAAGGTCATCGGGCTGTTCTCCAAAACCAAGAAAGAATATAGGCAATTTCAGTTCTCGATAAATACCCACTAGCGAGCCCCCGCGACTCGTCCCATCCAGCTTAGTGACTATCAAACCGTCGAGGCCGAACTTCTCGTGAAATACTTTGGCCTGCTCGATGGAATTGGATCCCAAACTTCCATCGACAACGAGAAGGCTATAGTGCGGTGCGGTTTCGTCATGCTTTTGCAATACGCGCCGTATCTTGCTAAGCTCGTCCATCAAATTGCTTTTGGTATGCAGACGGCCCGCCGTATCGATGATCAGCGTATCCTTTTCTCGGCTCTTTGCCGCTTGCCAAGCGTCAAAAGCAACCGCCGCCGCATCCGCTCCTCGCTCGCCTGATACGATATCCAAGTTGAGCCGATTGGACCATTCCTTTAGCTGCTCAATGGCGGCCGCCCGAAAGGTGTCGCATGCGGCAACGAGTACCTGGCGACCATCGGTTTTGCATTGGCTTCCTAGCTTCGCCGTCGTTGTTGTCTTTCCTGAGCCATTGACGCCGACGAGACAGACAACTGTTGGACGATCTTTCTTATACTCGATGATTCCTTCCGATCCATCGAGAACGCGCTTCAAAACAGCGGCTCCAATCGCCGCTACATCCTGCCCTCTAAGGGATTTATCTTTTCGGTAGGCCTCCTTAGTCTCCTCGACGATCTCCTCAGTTGTCTCGTATCCAAAATCTGCTGAGTAGAGGGCTTCCTCAAGTTCTTCAATGGAGGATGCATCTAGCTTAGCCCGCTTGAAAAGCCCGCCCGTCGCGTCGGCTATACTTTGGGCAGACTTCGACAGCCCTTCCTTGAATTTTCTAAATAGCGATCGCATTTTCCTATGGGTCTACGACATCTTCTCGTTCCGCCAATCCCGAAATGGAAACGCACTAGCAATTTATTCCCAGCTCGCCTGACGGGAAGGCCGATTCAATTGCCCACGCAGACGATCGAGAACGCCATTTACAAACCGCCGAGATTCCTCCGCGGAATATTGCTTACTCAAATCGATCGCTTCGTTGATGGTCACCACCGGAGGAATATCTTTCCTGAAGAGCAGCTCGTAGATCGCCATACGGAGAATAGAAAGGTCGATTTTGGCAATTCGGCCGAAGTCCCAATTGCTGGCGATTTCCTGTATTTTCCCATCAATCGACTCCACGTTTTCTATGACGCCGAATATTAGCTCGTCAGCAAAAGCATAGTAATCGCGCTCCTCTTCCTGCCCTTCGTAAAAGACTCTTAGATCATCATTTAGATCCGAGGGCTCGTTGAGCGACCACGAGTACAAGTATTGCATGCAAGCAATACGGCATTGGCGTCGCTGTGATTTTTTTTGCTCAGCCATCTACAAATTCAGCGGAGTCTGCGGCGCAAATGGGCCATCTCCAAGGCGCACTCGCCAAATTCCTTTCCCTTCGGAATTGACCCGACGCAGCGCTCCCTAACTTGCTCTTCGCTATCGCCCACAATGACGCCGTTCACCACAGGGATGCCCGACTCTAAAGCAACTTGCTGCAGTCCCATATTCGATCCGTCAGCGACCATTTCATAGTGACGCGTTCCCCCGGCAATAATCGCCCCCAAAGCGACAATAACATCGTACCTTTCACTGCCTGCCATCATTTGGACAGCGATTGGAAGCTCATTCGAGCCTGGCACCCTCTCGATCGACACTTGCTCGTCCGGCACTCCGGAATCCGAGAGAGCGGAAAGAACCCCTTCGAGCAATCCCTCCACATAGGTCTGATTGTAACGAGCCGCCACGATGGCGACCTTGAAGTCAGCCCCATCAATCGAAGCAGGTTCTGGCGAGAGTCGGCTCATATTAAGAACGAAAGAGTTACCGGGAATGGGGTGCTTAGCGCGGGATGTAAAGACGGAACTGATGCCAGTTTAGCGGCGCTTCTTCTTTAAGTGTCGGATCATCTCCAGCTCGGCAGGCAGCAATCGGCTAAACTTGCTCTTGGGCCACAATCTCAAGGCCGTATCCATCGAGGCCAACGACATTGCGGCTAGTATTCGAAAGTAGTCGGATCTTCTCTAAGCCGAGGGCCACCAAAATCTGGGCTCCGATTCCGTAGTCCCTCAGCCCCATATCAACTGGCTTGGACATACCTCCTTCGATTTGCGACAAGCCTTTATCCGGACGGCTAATCAGCACGACCGCGCCCCGTCCCTCATCGGCGATTCGGTGCAAAGCCGCGCTCAGGTAATCCGCTCTTTGGTCACCCTTCATCCTAAACAGATCGACGAAAACGTTTTCCGCGTGCACGCGAACGAGCGTGGGCTCCGGACCGAGCTGACCTGCGACGATGGCGTAGTGCTCACGCTGATCGATCTTGCTTTGGAAAACCTTCAGCCTGAAGGATCCAAACTCGCTCTCGAAAGGCAGATCCTGAGTTTCCTCGACCAGTTTATCGCGCTTGCTCCGATACTCGATCAACGCGGCTATCGATATCATCTTCAGTCCAAATCGCTCTTTGAAAGCCGCCAGTTCAGGCGTACGAGCCATGGACCCATCGTCATTCAGTATCTCGCAGATCGCAGCGCAGGGGAAGAGTCCCGCAAGCGAGGCCAAGTCTATAGCCGCCTCGGTATGGCCTGCTCGTTCCAGCACACCCCCATCTTTTGCCTTCAGCGGAAAAGTATGTCCCGGCTGGACCAGCTCATCCGGTCGCGTCTCCGGATCGCCCAATAGCTGGATCGACCGGGATCGATCGTACGCGCTGATTCCTGTGGATATCCCTTCTGCGGCGTCGACAGACACAGTGAAACCAGTTTTGTGGGATTCCCGATTCTCGTCGACCATCTGATTGATGCCCAGCCGTTGCAAGTGATGGGCAGTACAGGGAACGCAAATGAGGCCTCGGGCGTGACTAATCATCATGTTCACCACTTCTGGCGTAATCTTGGAAGCCGCCACGATCAAATCGCCTTCATTCTCACGAGATTCGTCATCCGTGACGATGACCGGCCGGCCAGCGGCGATTTCAGCTATCGCGTCTTCAACACGGTCAAAGGAAGTTTCTGACTCCACAAGGCTCATTGTGGAAATAAAATGAAAGGAGCCAGCTGATGAAGACAATCAGATATCGGATCGATTTTACCTCTAGACGCAAAAAGCGAGAGCCCGTTTTCGAACTCCCGCTTCTTAACAATCCATCTAAATATAAAATAGGAACAATATCTAAAACACGAAACGTCTAATAAAAATTGGTCGTAGGGTGTTTAACGTCCCACTACCCATCGAGCTTGAGTAAATTTCTCCATTTTTTCAGAAATTCTTGTGGGAAGCGCTCACATCCGCATCGAGAACACAACGGATCCAACCATCGAGATCCGTCGTAATCACCTCTATTGCGCTTTGTTTCAGGAACTTAGACAGACATAGGTGAGGCATCTTAAAAAATCCTGAATAGATGGGCGATCCACTCTTTTTTCTCGAAAGCCGTCCGCAATATCGGCTTTCTCAGGGTCCTTCGCACCTGCTGCAATCCGTGATAGCCGCCGAGAATCTAACTAAAACCTTTCGCGACAAAAAACGCGGGCTCGTTAGGGCGGTGACCGACGTAAGCTTTCATTGCCAGCCGGGGGAGATTTTCGGGCTCCTGGGAGCGAACGGGGCCGGGAAAACGACCACTCTCCGCATGCTGGCAACCTTGCTTGAGCCTACCAAAGGGTCCGCCACGATAGCGGGTTACGATATTGGCTCCCATCCACAAGACGTCCGCCGGTCGATCGGTTTTCTCTCGGGCAGCACTGCCCTCTATGGTCGGCTCACCGCCAAGGAAATGATCCGTTACTTCGGGCAGCTTAACGGAATCACTGGCTCGACATTGCAACAGCACACGAATGAGCTCATCGAGCAGCTGGAAATCGGGGAGTTTCAGGACGGTCGTTGCGACAAGCTCTCCACTGGCCAAAAACAGCGAGTCTCCATAGCCCGATCGATCGTCCATAGCCCGCCGGTTATGATCTTTGATGAACCGACGAGCGGTCTCGATGTGATGACCTCCCAAACAATCATGGCATTCATCGAACAATGCCGGAGTGACGGTCTTACCGTGGTTTTTTCCACTCACATCATGAGCGAGGTTGAACGACTTTGCGATCATGTGGCCATCGTCCACCATGGGAAGATAGCCGCAGAAGGAACCGTTCCGGAGCTACGGTCGCAAACCGGCGAGTCGGCCATGGAGAACGTGTTTCTGAAAGTCGTCAACGAACTGGAAGCCGAGAATGTTTAAACACTCTCTAAGTTTAGTCGTATTCAAGAAGGAATTCCTCGAATCCATACGAGACAAACGTGTCATCCTAGGCGTAATTATTTCTCCACTACTCGTGACACCTTTGCTGATGGGGACGATTCTTTTTTTCGCCGGAAAAAAGGAGATCGAAAAACGGCAAGCGATAATTGACATCGGCATCGTGGAAAACGGCTCCTTTTCGGAGCTGACAAACTGGCTTGAAGAAAGGGAATCCACCAAAACGAGCCATTTCCCAACAAAAGAGGAAGCCTCGCAAGCGATCCAAGATCGAACTATTCGAGCAGCGATAGTCGTTTCCAAAGATGCCCAAACGCAGTATCAAGCCAACGGGTCGGCCGCTCTGGAGATTCTGTTTAACGCGTCGAACGAAAATTCTATCAACGGTCTAAGTCGAGCCCAGCGACTTATCAGGCAGTTCGATGAATTTGCACTAGAAAAACGAATACGGGCGGAGTCTCTTCCCGAATCCTTCGCATCGCCTACAGAGATAGAAACTACTAATCTCGCCACTAGCAAATCGACGGGTTCGCTCGTGCTCGGAATGATACTCCCCTACCTCATCGTCATCAGCGCCGCCTTCGGTGGGATTCAGACTGCGTTCGATCTTTGCGCAGGCGAAAAGGAGCGCGGCACTATGGAAACGCTGCTCGTGTCTCCGGCATCTCGAGAAGAACTCGTGCGCGGAAAACTGCTAACGATCTTGCTTATTAGCCTAATCGCCTCGCTATGCGCCATTACCGGGATTCTAGCGCCCTTGGCCTTCGGCCTAGAACTCTTTAAGGATCTTGTTGGCGACCAGATCTCATTCGATCTCCTATCCATTTTATGGATGCTTCTTCTCGTCATTCCATTAGCTCTTTTCACCTCATCCCTGCTATTGGTTATTTCCAGTTTCGCCCGAAACCAAAAGGAAGCGCAAACCTACATCCTCCCCTTCATTTCAGTGGTCCTCCTACCAGCAATCCTCTCGTCCGTCTTAGGCGCGGAGTCGAATATCTATACGGCATTTATCCCCGTATTGAATATTTCCCTTACCATGAAACAGATTTTCGGCAATCTGTCCGAACCCCTCTATTTCGCGATCTCGCTCTCAACATCTCTTCTCTACGCCTACCTCGCCATGCGCCTAGCGACCGCACTCTTCCAAAGAGAGCAAATTCTCTTCAGAACTTGAAGCCCTCTCTAGGCCCTCAACGGTTCGCGTAGGTATCGTAATCCGCTACCGTCGCTGGATGCAACTCGACCCAGTGACCAGGACTGACCTCCTGGTAGCGTCCATCCTGCGATGCGATTTCTTCACTCACTTCAATCGGGCTTCTCCGAGCGAAAGCGCAACCCGGCGGAGGATCGATCGGCGAAGGGACATCCCCTCTCAGTACAATCCTTTCGCGTTTCCTGGAAGGATCTGGCGTGGGGATCGCCGAAAGGAGAGCCTTTGTGTATTCATGTACTGGATTGTTAAAAAGTTCATCTCCTGGAGCTTCCTCGACCAGCTTGCCCAAATACATTACCCCGATGCGATCGGAGATTACTCGCACTACAGCCAAATCATGGGCTATGAACAAGTACGACACGCCCATCTCCTTCTGCAAATCCATCAATAAGTTCAAGATCTGGCTTTGCACGGACACGTCCAATGCCGAGACAGGTTCGTCGCAAATGATGAGTTTCGGTTCCAGGGCAATAGCCCTTGCGATTCCAATGCGCTGGCGTTGTCCCCCAGAGAATTCGAAGGGATAACGGTCCGCCGCTTTCGATTCCAAGCCAACTTTGTCGAGTAATTCTTCGACCTTGGCGTTTCTAAATGCCTGGTCGCCTATTTTCTGGATGATGAAGGGCTCCTCTAGAATCTCGCGAACTGTGTGACGAGAATTAAGCGACTCAGCCGGATCCTGAAAGACTATCTGCATATCCCTTCTCAGGGGCCTCATAGCTGCTCTACTCAGATTTCCGATTTCCTGGTCCAAAAAATTGATCTCGCCCTGCGTGGGCTTAAGCAATCGGCAGATCGCCTTTCCTAGGGTAGACTTCCCGCAACCGGACTCGCCAACAAGGCCGTAGGTCTCGCCGGGGCCGATTCTCAGGTCAACACCATCAACCGCTTTGCAAAACTTCTTAGCCCTCGAGAATACGCCTTCCTTGACCGGAAAATGCACCTTCAAACCTTTTACATCGAGGAGTTGAGCCTCGCTCAAACTGTCCGTACTTGTTACCATAAACCAACTACACTAATCTACGCGAACATAAGAGCAATCCTCGACCCAGTGACCCGCTTCGACCTCAATCATTCCAGGACGTTGCTCCTTGAACGATGCGGAATTTAAGTATTCGCCAATCCGAGGATGGGGAGATCGCGGCGCGAAGCGCGCTCCCACCGGCATCTCCATCAATCCCGGCACATGTCCATCGATTGTATTCAAACGCTGCTTTCGTGGCGAATCCAATCGCGGTATGGAATTTAGCAAACCAACGGTGTATAGATGCTGAGGATTGTCGAAAATCTGCGTGACGCTGCCTCTCTCCGCCACTCTTCCCGCATACATGACAACTACGTCGCTACACGTTTCAGCGATCACTCCCAAGTCATGCGTAATCATAATAACCGCCATTCCGAGCTCCTTCTGAAGCGATTGCAAAAGCTCCAATATCTGAGCTTGTACCGTGACATCCAGGGCAGTTGTCGGCTCATCGGCTATCACCAGTTTGGGCCTACAGGCTAACGCTATCGCTATAACCACGCGCTGCCTCATTCCTCCTGAAAGTTGATGCGGATACTCGTCTACCCGGACTTCTGGGGCGGGAATCCCTACCATTTTCAATATCTCGACTGCCCTGTCCAAAGCATTCTTCTTGTTCAGACCTTCGTGAATCGATATCGACTCGGCGATTTGCCGCCCCACTTTGTGCACGGGATTCAGAGCGGTCATAGGCTCTTGGAAAATCATACCAATTTCGTTTCCTCTGATAGCTTGCATCCGCTCATCAGAAGCTTGGATCAAATCTTCGCCCTCGAATAGGACGGAGCCAGACAAGACTTTACCGGCAGGACGCGGCAGCAGACTCATGATAGACATGGCTGTGACGCTTTTTCCGCAGCCCGATTCGCCGACGATTCCCAAGGTACTGCCAGCGGCAAGATCGAATGAAACGCCATCCACCGCCGTCACTCGCCCGGCGTCCGTATCAAACGCAGTCGTCAAGTCTTCAACCGATAGTAATGGTTCGCTGCCGTCCATTCCTCGCGTGACTAGATCGATCTAGTTCTTGTACTGGTCGAACACCTTAATCGATTTCTCGAAGGTCTCATCAGATCGCAAAGCCCTGAGAGTCCTTCGCTTCTCTTCCACGTCCATCCAGCTCAAGGCGAACTCGCTCGAGCTCTCGCTTATCATCAAATTAAAGTCATCCGGATAGTACCGCCACCGCCAATATCCAATACGGTAAAAAGGTATTTGAAATGCTGGTACAACCGAGGCATCATTATGGATTATTTCCTCCATGTTATGGGCCATCTTTATCATTTCCCCCGAATCAGTCGATGCTCGATAAGCATCTATTAGATCATCCAATTCTGGAATGTTCATACTATTGAGGTTATTAGTCTGCGTTTTGATCGACCCATCGGGATTGTAGGCATTGATCGAGTGGAAGGTTTCCCAATAACGCGGATACATCTCCGCGCCGTAACCCCAGGCCATGAAATGGATTTCATGCTGTTTCTCCATTGCCAGCTTGAAGCCAGCAGTGCTGTCCATTATCTGCAGGCGGAGCTCTAAACCGGCTTTGGCCGCCTCTTCTTTTATTATCGTTAAGGCATCTTTCAGCGTGGTGTATCCGGTCGTTAAGGATACAGACAGTTTCGTTCCTGCGTCATTAACTAGGATTCCGTCCGGACCGCGCTCCGTGAAACCCGCTTTGGCGAAATGCTCAAGCGCCTTGTCCACTGAAAATTCTCTCGCCTTGATTTCGGGATGCGTAAATGGGCCGTAGCCGATAGCAGTATGATTGAGGCGCTGATAGTCCCCGCGGAAATACTTATCAATCACGAGCTGCCAACTTGAGGCGTATTGGATGCCTAAACGTATGTTGCGATCGTTTAGCAATGGCCTGTCCCGGTTGATCCACATCGCGTAGGGCGGTCGCGGACGCTGATTATAGAAAACCGCTTTTTTGACCAATCCTCTTTCTACAAGAGGATCGTCATCAGGCAATTTGTCGTACCAGTATTCAGCCAGCGTCAGGCTCGCTGCATCCAGCTCTCCCTTCTTGAACATCTCGAAGGCTTTGGCGACATCACGCACAACCGTTATATGCCGCTTGTCGTAATTAAAGCGGTAACGAAAGTTTCTCTTATCCTTGGCCCACCAATCCTCCAGTCTCGTAAAAGTGAGCGATTCTCCCTTTCGAATATCCTCATCCTCGAGAATGTAAGCGGCCGTCGTTGGGGCGAACCGCCATTGATAGCGCTCCGGAAAATCGTCTCCCAACTCGCCATAAAAATGTTCTGGAACGGGTATGTCTTCCAAGACATAGGTGGCAAAATTGGGCTTATCTACCGAAACCCGAACTGAAAATGTTAACTCGTCGTATTTGGTGATTCCCGAGAAAAAGCGATTGTAGAAGTTATTGTACCAAGGAGCCTTGATGTAACTGCTGTGCATGAAGAAGAACTTGAAAAGAAAGTCATCTGCAGTGATCGGTTCGCCGTCGGACCAACGGGCATTGGGATCGATACGAACGTACACAGTTTGATTAGCTTTGTCGATGGCCCACTCCTTCGCTAAACCGGCTATGTAACGAAATCCGTCGGGGCCGATTTCGTCGATATTCGGATGTCTATGGGCGATGAGTACGGCAACATCGTCCAAAAGAAGCGTCCTGAAAGAACCGTTACTATCCGGACCAATTGTCCTGAGCGTTCTAGGAAAGTCCTGGATCGTTCCGTAGGAGGTGCCTCCCTTTTTGGCCTTCGGCGAGCCGATTTCCGGAAGATCTGAGCCATCTTCCCAAGCGAGGTCGGAGGGCAAATCCTCCAAGCTCTTGAACTGGAAAAATTTTGGGAACTCGCCAGCTGCAATGCGTCCATCGAGTTCCTCTTGCGTGACCTCGCCGTTCTCCAGTTGATCTTGGACCTCTATTGGCAATGCCACTTTTGTCTGGTAATAATCCTTGACCTCGGCCTTGAGGCTCTGGACTCTCGCTTGCAGCTCGGCATCCTGCTCTTTCGAGCTTTCGTCATTCTTGGACGAGCACCCCAAAAAACCAAATACGGGAACTACTAATATTGCTAAACTATATAGTGTTTTCATGGCTGATTATCTCCTTTATTGGTAAACTGTAAATTTCTTTGGATCGAAAGCTTCCCTAATTGCCTCCCCCACAAAGGCCACAAGCGTTAATAGGGAAACGAGAGCGAAAAAGGAAGAAGCCACAATCCAAGGGGCCGTAGTTAAGTTATCGGTACCTTGTTTCAGGAGCTCGCCCAAACTGGGAGTTGGTGGAGGCAATCCAAAGCCTAGGTAGTCTAACGCTGTCACCGCCGTAATGGCTCCCACAATGGTGAAAGGCATGAACGTCACGATAGTGGCAAGTGTATTGGGTATAATATGACGAAAAATAATTCGCAAAGGCCCGCCGCCAAGAGCCTCGACCGCGGATACGTAATCCCTGGCTTTCTCCTTATAGGCGCCCGTTCTCATGTAGTAAGTCATCCCCATCCAGGAAAATGCCACCATTATCGTGAGCAAAATCAAGATACGCGAGGTATTGGATAAAGTGCTGGGAACGACGGAAAAGACGATGATAACCACGTATAAAAACGGCATGTTCGACCAAATCTCGATCAGTCTTTGACCAACCAAATCCACCAGTCCTCCAAAATACCCCATTAGGCAGCCGATCGCTATTCCAATAACATAGGTCAAAATGAGGAATGCCATTGAGAACACGAGAGCGATTCTTAGACCATAAAAAAGCCGAGCTACAATGTCGCGACCCGTCGTATCCGTACCCAAGAAGTGCCGGTCGGCGAACGATGGAGGCGTCGGCTTAAAGATGCCTTCATACTCGTTATTTTCAAATGGATCGTAGGGAACGAGCGGCATGAGTAGCCAATTTCCGGAATCTTCCGCTCTGAATCGCTCCTTCAATTCTCGATAATTCGTTTCGTACGAGTATCCCAGACCGAATGTTTCCCCTGGGATGAATTCGCCGTAAGTGGGAAAATAATACTCGCCCTCATAGTGCACTACCAAGGCTCTGCTATTTATGAGCAGCTCAGCAAAGGCGCTCAGCGCCGTCAGGAATAGTATCGCCAAGAAGGAGTAGTAGCCGCGCTTGATGTTGCGAAAGCGATTAAGTTTCTTGGCTGTTAGCGGATTCAGGTGCATCTCGACGGACTATTTGAAGCGTATTCTGGGGTCGACGATCGCCACCAAGGCATCGGATATGACATTTCCTAGCAAAAGCAGGAGGCTCGATAGAAAGACAATTCCCATGACCACTGGGTAGTCTCTATCGAAAACGGCGTTTATTCCGAGCAATCCAAGACCATCTATGTCGAAAATCGTTTCGATGAGAAACGAGCCCGTGAGAATGAGAGTGATATTCTGCCCGAAGGTCGTCGCTATCGGTATCATGGAATTCCTCAATGCGTGCTTGAAAACGCTTTCCTTGTAAGAAAGCCCCTTGGAGATCGCCATTCGCATGTAGTCGGCCGCCATGTTGTCCATCAAATGGTTTTTCATAAGGAGCGTCGTTACGGCGAAGCTTCCGACCAGATAGCATATCAGTGGTAGCACGGAGTGGCTGGCAATATCGCCCACTTTCTCAAAGAAAGTGAGATCCTGAAAATATATGCTCTTGAATCCACCCATGGGGAACCAGCCGAGCCTCGCGGAAAAGAAGAGGAGCAAGAGCGAACCGAGAGCATATCCAGGGATCGAATACCCAAAGAAAACGAGAATCGAAGAGTATGTATCGATAGAGGTATTGTGCTTTATCGCCTTTACCATCCCCAAAGGGATGCAAACGATGTAGGTGATGAACATAGTCGTCACTCCATAGAATAGCGAAATGGGAAAGCGGCTCTTGATCTGGCCCCATACTGAATCCTGGTAACGAGTCGATGTGCCCAAGTCTCCCTGCAACAGCTTTCCCAACCAATTAAAGTAGGCGACGATGGCGGGCTTATCGAAACCATAATACTCTTTGAGCTCCTGCATCTGGGCATCCGAAAGCCCTGAGCCCTCCCCCACGGACGAGCCTCCGCTACCGGACATTTGAGCGCCTTGACCCACACTGGCCATTTGAGCCTCCATGATCGCCCTCTCAAGAGGCCCACCGGGCACAAACCTAGTGATGACAAAAACGATAAGCGTCACCCCCAGCACCGTGGGCGGGATTAAAAGAAGACGCCTTAAGAAGTAGTCGCGCATAAAGCCACAGCCTTCTCATAAGTCCATCGGGGCCTTATGCGAAGCGATAATTCATTTTTCACCCAATGATACGGCCTAGAATCGGTTTTGCCTCAACAAATTTCGGCCAAATCGTATCACGTCGACCGGCGAATATCGCCAAACGGCCGAAATAGCGTTAATCGCTGTGCTCTAAAACGCGGGATTTTGCCTTTATGTACACCCGGTTCGCGAAATGGTACGATCAGCATTATCGTTCGATTAAGGACTACGAGGGGGAGTGCGAGCGGCTGGCTTACTTGTTGGGGAAGCTGGATCCGTCTCCTGCCAAGCTGCGGGGCGTTTGCTGCGGGACGGGGGAGCACGCTTGGATTCTTAGGGAAAAACATGGTTTCTCGGTCGATGGCATCGATCTCGAGCCCAACTTGATTGCGATCGCCCAGGAGAAAAACCCGGATAACGCCTTCAGCGTTGGAGATATGAGGCGATTTTCGATTCCCAAACGTTACGATGCCATCACTTGCCTGTTCAGCTCGATCGGATACGCGGAGACTGAAAATGGGCTGAAGGAGGCGATTCAATCAATGAGCAGACATTTGAAACCCAAGGGATGGTTGATTATCGAGCCTTGGGTCGAACCGGCAGAATGGGATCCGAAGTTGGTGAAGAGCTCCCGAAGCGAAGATGAGGAGCGCAAAGTGTCCATCGACCAGCGACGGATCGCTAGGACAGATGGCTCGGTATCCGTGATCGATATTGAATACCGTATCGACACCCCGGATGAACAACTGGCCTTTACGGAAACCCACCGGATCGGCCTTTTCTCAGGAGAGCAAATCGAAACCGCGCTAGAAAGTTGTGGGTTCAAATCTCGCTATATACCCAAGGGAATGCTACCTCATCAAGTGTACCTGGCACAGTTGGGCGCCTAATCCAGCGATAGGGTTGCCCAGCACGAGCCGGGGACGTCTCGCGCCACCTTTCTTGCATGCAAGAAACAAGATCGCGGGATAAACCCGCTCCTACAGCCCGCAACAAACCGGGCATCCTTCCATCATTTGGATAAGTTGACGCGTACGGACGAACGCGAGCGGTGGTAGGCACGCTAAGAATTTCGCTTTCCAATCCCGTCGGCGATCCGCTCAGCGATTTCTCCTTCGAATTGAAGCGAACGAGTTGGGAAGGCCATCGAAGCTCCTCTGGCCTCCACGGCCTTCATAATCTTGATATTGATCCGCTGCCGAATGTCCATGTGCTTCAACCAAGCCGTGGTCGTGGTGAAATAGTAAACGAGAATCTGCAGAGAGCTGTCGCCAAAATCGGTGAAGTTGACCAAGATAAAATCCTGCTGCACTCCTTCGTCGTCCCGCAACAGCTGTTTAATGTCTTCGACTAGATCGTGCATGGTGTCCGCAGGAGTGCTGTAGGTAACGCCAATGTACTGCTTGACCCGCCGCTTGGGCATGCGGCTCCAGTTCTCGATCATCTCATTGGCCAGCACCTTGTTGGGGATCGACATCAGGGACTTGGACCACGTTCTTACTTTCGTCGAGCGCATGCCGATCGCCTCGACATCGCCATCCACTTTATCCCCCACCTGTATCCAATCACCCACTTTGAAAGGACGATCCGCTACGAGAGATACGGAGCCGAAGAAGTTGCCCAGTGTTTCCTGAGCAGCCAGAGCCACGGCCAAACCGCCAATCCCAAGGCCGGCCAATAAAGAGCTTACGGAATAGCCCAAGTTCTGCACGACCAGGATCACTGCAACGATTAGAAGAAAGGTCCGGGCCGCTTTCTGAATCAACGGAATGAATCCATAGACCGCCATGTCGCGCTCTTTAGCGACTCCCATCATGGTCTCCGCCAAAACGTCGACTGCGCGCAAGATAGCCCAGAAAACGATGGTCATGGTAGCCCCTTTGACGCCAAGCACGATCGCCTTGTCCCACTCCGGCGATAGATTGAGAATCGTCAGGGCGACAAATAGCCCGATGACAAATACCATCCAGCCTACAGGCGCTCGCATAGCCGGTACCATTTTGTCGTCAAATTCCCACGACGTTTTAACCGCGATCCTGTGCAACCAGTTTTCAAAAAGGTATCCGACAATTTTCCGAGCAACGTAGGTCAGCAAAATAATAACAAAACTGGTCAACAACCGACCCCAGGAGTTTTCCCCAACATCCTCTTGAAAAATCTCGCTCAGCTTACCCCGCACCTCCGATCGGACGGCAGCGAACTCGCTAGATTGCCCTTCAGCCGCGATGGCCGCATCGAGAGGCGGAGTCGCTTCATCGGCATCCTGGTTTTGAGCCCAAGCGAATTGTCCCAAATATATCGATACAACTGTTAAGAATACTAATCGAAATGCCCTCATAATTCTCGAGAGCGGCATTTCAAACAAGACGTTCGGCAAATAGCAATACCCGAAGTACGATCAGGCCTACTGCTTGCGGCGGGCATTTGGAAAGCTCGGAATATCAGCTCGATCCTCAGAATTCTGCAGTCGGAGGACCGAGACGGTCCTCCCTACCAAAAATAGAAAAGCGCCGATCCCCTCCCCAGAGAACCGGCGCCAACCCTAGCCACGCAATGAGATTATCGAATCTCGATCTTGCGCGGCTTTTCCTCTTCCTCCTTAGGTAAAGTCAGTCGCAGCACGCCATTGCTAGTTTCGGCAGAGATACTGCCTTCTTCCACACGATCCCCGACCATCAAGCGGAGACGATACGAGTACGACTCGTGATCGCCGTTAACCGCTTTCCAGCCTTTGGGCGGCGTCCAATTGCGTTCGCCAATCAGTTCCAGCAATCCGTCGTGCAGAGTGACGCCAACATCCCGTTTGCCGACGCCTGGCAGATCCACGTCTACATAGTAGGCGTTCTCGTCTTCGGAAATTTCGTAACGAGGCCGTACGTAGACGGTTCCGTTCGATTCATCCGATTGGCTTGGACTACAGGCAATCGACGATGGTTTAAATACGCTTAACAAGCTCATTTGTGTTCCTCCTATCTCGTTTAGTTTGTTCTACTTAACTTCAATTTTGCGGGGCGTCACCACTTCCGCCTTCGGGAAGGTGATACTCAGGACGCCATCTTCGAATTCGGCTCCAGCCTTGTCAGCGTCGACTCCATCAGGAATCGAAAATGACTGGCTGTAGGACATTGAACTTTCGCCTTCCTTGGACTTCGATTTTCGTTCCGCGGACAGCCGGACCATATTGTCGCCAACTTCGATCGACACGTCTTTAGGCTCAACGCCGGGCGCTTCCACCCGAGCGACAAACGCATCATCGTGTTCGAACCAGTTCGGCCGAGCCGAACGGCTCCCCGAATCGGAAATCCAATCTCCCCCTACATCGAAAAGACTCGGCAAACTGCCGAATACCTTCTCCAGCTCCTTCTCGAAATTCGTAAACGAACTTCCCGAAAAGGGCGTCATTCCATATCTCGAATTAAACGGACTTAAGTATCTCATTGTTTCCTCCTATCTGTTGAATTTTAAAACGATTGATACCTATAGTGTGCATAAATGATACCAATTTGAATATTTCTTAATTCGTTCTTATATAATAACTTAATTTAATACAGCTTCCGTCAACGAGCCATTTTGTCTCTATTTAGGGTGCAATTTTGAGACGAGTCGTGTCAAATTCGACTAGCGGAAACGCGCGGGCTACTTAATACGGTCCAACCGGAATTGGGCAGTCTATGACATGCCTCTACGGGGAGGCTGATCATTAGAGTTTGCTCTAGGTCTTGAATCCCCTTTCTCTGCCCGCTTTCCGACAAGATGGACTCGATTTTCGATCAGGTACACGAGCGACGCCACACCGACAGTCAGAAGTGGCAAAAATACGAAGGCCAGGACATCCTCCCTATGTGGGTAGCGGACATGGACTTCAAAGCTCCCGAGCCGGTTCTTCAAGCCCTGCGCGAACGGATAGATCACGGGATTTTCGGCTATGCCCGACCCGAGCCCAGCGCAACCGAAGCCGTTATCGAAATGCTGGAGCTGAACTATCGATGGAAAGTGGATCCTGATTGGCTGGTTTGGCTTCCTGGACTCGTGGTAGGGCTGAATATCGCCAGCCGGGCATTCGCCAACGAAGGAGAGGCGATCCTGACAAACACCCCAATTTATCCGCCCTTCTTGTTGGGTCCTCGATTTCAAAACCGATCGGTGGTCAAGGCTCCCATGGCGCTCGACGGTGATCGCTGGGTCATCGATTGGGAGGCAATAGAGGCCGCGGTCGACGAAAACGTTAAGCTCTTCTTTTTTTGCAATCCACACAATCCATGCGCTCGGGTGTTCGAGGAAGACGAGCTTAAGGAGGTGGCTGCATTCTGCCAGCGACACGATCTCACTCTCTGCTCCGATGAAATCCATTGCGAGCTGCTCTTGGATGGACGCCGACACACGCCAATCGCATCGCTTTCGGACGATTTGAATGATCGCTCCTTCACGTTCATCGCCCCTAGCAAAACTTACAACCTGGCAGGACTCGGCTGCTCGATAGCGATCATCCCCAACCCTGCTCTCAGGAACCGCTTTATTTCCGCTAGCCGCGGCATCATGGCCGAAGTCAACAATCTCGGCTACGTCGCTTGCGAAGCCGCTTACCGCGATGGAGGTCCTTGGCGGGAGGAACTCCTAGACTACTTGGGAAAGAATCGGGACCTGATTCACGAATTCGCTAGCGAACATCTACCCGAGGCTGGCTTGTACGAACATGAAGCCACCTACCTTTCCTGGGTAGATGTATCCGCGCTTGGCTTGAAGGATCCAGTCGCCTACTTTGAATCTCATGGAATAGGATTGTCGGACGGATCCTTTTTCGACAGCCCGAGCCATGTCCGCCTGAATTTCGGTTGCCCGCGATCGACACTCGAGGAAGGACTCAAGCGATTGCGAAACGCGTTCGAGGCCCTTCGCTAGACATTAGACACAATAACAGTCTACGCGTCCGAACTTCCCACATACTCGGAAACGCCATCCGCCATATCGGCGAGGATCAGCAACGCTTCTTGGAATCGCAAACGCGTGGCTTCATCCATTAGGAGACCCAATTCTCTGTATTCAAAAAATCCTTTCGAAAGCCGAAACGCTCCAGGCGAATTGAAGTCAGCTAGGCAATCGGAGGCGAGCCTATCCGCGAAAGCGGTATCTTTATCCTCATCCAAACCGATAATTGTAAATGCGCCCGTATCGCCGTATTTCATTTTCGCCTCGTTACCGGAACTGAAACGCGCTCCATCAACGGTCGCCAAACTTTCGATTACAAACTCCCGCTCGCCCGCGAACGTGGCTTCCAACGTCAACGATGTCCAAACCCGCCTGCTTCTCCCTTTTCCCTGAAAGTGATCGTATATCGCGATTGGGTATCCACGATAATCGCCGGACAGAGAATGCCGCTCGCCGATACCCGATCCCCACTTGCTCGTGAAGGTATGCCTCTTTAAACGGAATCGCTTTCCCAGGACATTGTACTGGGACAGCATCCGCTCCTTCGATCGGCCAAGAAAGCGTGGAACTATCAACAAGGCGACCGCGCATAGAGTTCCGATAATCAGAATGTTGATAGTCATAGCTGTCGGCTTTCCTTCGCCTCCCAACACGCATCATCGCAGTATGCGCCGCATTTCAATTTTTTGGTAAACGTATCCCCTGTCGCCAGACGCCACTTGTCAATTACTTAGGCTTCTTACAGGCTTCGAATCGATGTGCGGGCGTTACACCTTAATTAAGCAGCCAGTTTCGATCGGCGCTAAGTCTCAAGCAAAAATAGAACTGCCTGATGACATAGACGACGAAAGCTTTGCGTTTAAAGCTCGCTACAATATTGCCCCGACCCAGGGAAACCTAGTTGTTCGAAAGCAAGCTGCAGACGAGCGATTCCTAATGTCCTCAATGCGCTGGGGACTTGTGCCAAGCTGGTCCCGTACGGGCGAAACAACTTCTCTATTGATCAATGCCCGTTCCGAAACGATCGCTGAAAAACCTTCCTTCAAGGCCGCCTATCAACGGCGTCGCTGCCTAGTTCCCGCGGATGGCTATTATGAATGGAAGCGCCATCGCTCTGTGAACCAGCCATACTATTTGCAGCTCTCGGACGAATCCGTTTTCTACATGGCTGGGATTTGGGAAACGTGGCATGATCCCGCCGGCGTTCCCACCGAAAGTTTCGCGATTCTCACGACTCAAGCCAACGCTCTTGCCGCCAAAGTGCATGACCGCATGCCAGTGATTCTCGAAGGGGATGACACCTTGACTTGGCTGGATGGGAACCCGGACATCATCGAAACCGACAAGCGATTCGACCTCCTTGGCCCCATTGATTCTAGCCGGATGAAATGTCGCCCGGTCAATCCAATCGTGAACAACAACCAAAACGATGTACCCGAGTGCATCTCAGAACCTCCTGTCGAAACCAGCACACAGCTCGACATGGGTTTTTGAATACGAATTAAATCGTCGATTTCCACCCTCTTTTCGAATGTAATAGAAAGAAAAACCCGCCCGGAGGGTGGGGTTTCACCTTTGAAACCAATGTAGAAAGGTGGAGCTCGACCTCCGGGCGAGCTTTAGAGGAGGTCAATGAGCAACGGTGGGAGGTGGGCGTGAGTTTTGGCTCTATCTTTTCATTCAAACCAAGAGGAAATAGATCTTTCTCAATATCCCCTCAACCAAACTGCTGAAAGAATTCCAGCGCCCGGCGCTCGTGCCAATATCCGTCTCGGTGGCGGTCGCCAGGGAAGCCGCAGTGTCCTCCTGATTTTGGCATCTCCAAATACAAAAATTTGTGGGCATTCGCTTCTTCTACTGGATAGCAATCATCTGAGAGAAAGGGATCGTTTCGCGTATTGATCAATAGCGATGGGCGTTCGATACCCGCGAGATGAAATCGACTGCTGCACTGCTGCCAGTAATCTTCAGCGTCGCGAAATCCGTTCAGAGGAGCCGTATAGGCATCGTCGAATTCCCTAAACGTTTTCAATTCTCGACATCTTTTATTATATCTATATTTTGAATACTTTTTTTCCTTCTGCTTCAGTTTGCCGCAGAGCAGCTTGATGAATCGCTTCATGTAGAACGCGTTTTCCGATCTTGCCAAACGATCCGCTGAGGTTCTCAAATCGCATGGCGTGGAAAAGGCCACCGCGGCCTTAATCGATGAGGGCAATTCCGATCCGCGCTCGCCCATATATTTCAAGATCACATTGCCGCCCAAGCTGAACCCCGCCAAACCAATCCATCCGTATCGTTGTCCCAAAACCTCTAATACGGTCGCCAGTCCCTCCGTATCGCCACTGTGATACGATCTCTCCAAACGATTCGGTTCGCCACTACAGCCCCTCATGTTGAACGCAGCAACCGCATAGCCAGCAATACCGAATGACCTAGCTAGCGACTTGATATAGGCAGCGCGGCTATCCCCTTCGAGTCCGTGCAAGGCGACACAACAGCGTTGAACATCATCACCACCGTATCCTTCTAGCCAATCTACATCTATAAAATCGGAATCGGGCAACTCGAAGCGTTCTCTTCGGAAATCAATTCGTATTCTTCTTCTGGTTACGTTCGGCAAAATGGTCTGCAAATGGGAATTCGGCAGATAGCAAGGCGCTCGGTAGGTCGATTCACTGACGATTGGCACACCCACTAGAAAACCGGCATCAGCCCGTCCTGCAAGACGCGTTTCCCAACAATTCGCCAGCCCAGGCTGTCTCGCAATTTTTTCCGAAATTGCGAATACCCGGCTTGAAGAGAGCGGGGGATATCCTACAACTAGCCCAATGCAGGAACGGGACAAAGAAGACGCAACCCAAGAGAACGCCCTAGCCAAGCGTATCGAACGGTTGCGGGAGCAGCATCCCAGCGATGTCGCCGAGGAAATAGAGGACCTGGGCCTAGACGAAGTCCGCGAAATCCTTCGCAATCTCGAGCACGACGTTGCGGCCGACATCATTCCTGAGCTCCCACAGGAATTGCAAACGGCACTCATGGAGAACATGCGGGTCGAGCGTGTGAGCGAGATCATCCCTGAGATGTATTCGGACGAAGCCGCCGATGCTCTAGGAGATGTTTCCCCGGAACGGTTGCAAACCATCATGGAGCAGCTTCCAGACGAGGAAGTGGAAGAGATCTCGGACCTGATGGAATATCCCGAAGATTCCGCGGGCGGGATCATGCAGAAAGAGGTCCACGCGATTACGGATACCCTCACGCTCGCTGAAGCCCGCGAATCGATTCGACGGGCCGAGGACCAAGAAGACATCAGCGCTATCTATATTTATGTTGTCGACGATGAAGGACGCTTGAAAGGCGTGCTTCGTCTGCGCGACCTGCTTTTTCGAGACCTGAGGCTCCTTGTCCGTGATGTGATGATCACGAAAGTTAGATCCATCCGAGCCGTAGCCGACCAGGAGGAAATCGCTAATTTGTTTCAAAAGTACAATTACAGTTCGCTACCCGTCCTCGATGATTTCGGCAAACTCGTTGGGCGTATCACATCAGACGATGTTCTCGACGTCATCCAGGAAGAGGCAACCGAGGACATGCATCGGATGGTGGGGATTTCTGGCGAAGAAACGGTCTTTACTCCTTGGCCAAGATCCGTTCGCAATCGCCTTCCTTGGCTATGTATCAATCTAGGCACTGGTTTCTGTATCGCCTGGGTGATTTCGATGTTCGAACCAGCGATCGAAGAATACGCTATACTCGCATTCTTTCTCCCAATTGTCGGGCTCATCGGAGGAAATGCAGGCAATCAGACCTTAACCATCGTCGTTCGCTCGCTCGCTCTTGGAGAAATCGAAGATCGCGAGTGGCGGAGGATGCTGATCAAGGAATTCTTTACGGGCTGTACAACGGGCTGCGCCGTAGGCTGTTTGGCAGGGCTGGTATCCTGGATTTGGATAGGCAAGCCCATCCTCGGGGTTGTTGTCGCCCTCGCTATGCTTCTCAACATGATCGCCGCGGCCGCAGCTGGCGTCCTAGTCCCTATAAGCCTGCGAGCTTTGAAGATCGATCCTGCACTTGCTTCCTCAATCATGGTCACTACAACCACCGACATCATTGGCTTTTTCCTCTTTCTAAGCTTGGCCACCCTTGCGATCAGCGCATTCAATTTATAACAACTCCCGTAAGAATCAAATCCACAACGAAACGCCTCTTCTGACTTGCCGCAATCTACTGAACGCAATCCAACCTGCATTCTTCCTTAAGCCAGCCCAATACTGAGAACAGCTGGCCGTTCTTGACGCGGGGCGAATGAAGACGTTCTGTAATCCCTTAATCAATATGCCGCCACCCATTCCCAAAGACCGTCTCGATAAGCTCCTAGAAGAGTCGCTATTCAAAGTATTGAATACAATGGCTCGGGTGAAATGCGAATTGCAGAGTATCGAATCCTAAAGCGGAAAACCAGCGCAGAGCCCCGAAATCGACAACGCTGACAATCCAGACTCAGGCCTGTTTGCCGCTTCTGTAGGATTCGCCGGCGAGCTCAATGGAGTATGCTATCTTTTCATAAGCGATCAGTTCGCCTACTACATTTCCAACAGAATTATCGATACGCCGATCGATAAGCCGGACATCGATTCCGTTCGCGACGTTTGCGGGGAGCTCGCCAACATGTTCGCGGGCACCTTCAAAAATGCCTTGGCCGATATGGGCCTGCCTTCGACGCTAACGATTCCGACGGTTATTCAGGGAAAACGAATGGCAATAAGTACAGCTAGCACATCTCTGCAAACCCGCTACGCATTTGAGGTAGACAGTCATTCCATCTACGCTGATCTGCTGTTGGCGGAGAACTAGGCGACTAAGGCTCGGCCGTTCGTCGCGAAAAGCGATAGACGCAGCGACGCGAGCCTTCAAGAATGTGCTCCACACGTTCAACCTCGATACTTTCGTCAATACACAGACGAAACACCACGAGTTCTATCGAGCAAAGCTTGGAACAACGCTCAGCAGCAGAACAAATCGGGCAATGGTTTTCGATCAGAAAACAAGATCCATCGGGCTCTGCTCGCGCCTCCGCCATATAACCTTCTTGATCGCGAATCGCAGCCAGAGCCTCAACCTGCCTTGCCAACGGAAGCGAGCGATCAATCCGCTCGCGGTACGATTCCACCTGACTATCGCCCCGTCTTCTTAAGAGCGCATTGAAGCCTTTCGAACCGAGCGCCCCTTCCATCTCATCGAGAAGATCCACTACCAATTCTCGATGTCTATCAGCAAAGTGGCTGTTGGCCCGATCGGTCAGCGCCCAACGCTTCATTGGACGACCTTTGCCTACTCTAACATCCGTAGAAGAAACGTCCCCTGTAGATTCCAGCTCGCGCAAGTGCTGACGAACAGCCATCGCAGACACGCCAAGCTCCTCAGCGAGCATCGCGCTCGAAAGATCGCCTTTCATTTTGAGCAAGCCCAATATCTTGCTCCGCGTTTCTTGATGGGCCCCCTTGTACTTTCCGTCCTTCACGCTAATCGCCCCGAGCCTTATCAGATAACGGATGTCATCGATTTCCAGAATGGAGAATTCGTATCGAGGCGGAGTTAAGAAAGAATTTTCTATCAAATTTAGTCCAGTTTTTTCACGGATCCACTCATGTCCCTGCGATATTTCAAGAAAGTCAGTCGAGCGGATCTCTTCCGCGAACACTACTTGCGGCAAAGCCCAACATCCCGACGGGTCAATTCCCGATGGACACGCGTAATCGTCCCATGCTATCGTTAAATTTTCGTAAACGCAGCAATGGATGATCTACTTATAGCGCGTATGGCAGATCGCTCGAAAGAGCGATATTCCCGCAAGCGACGCCGCATGCAGGCCCCTTTGGGGATGAATTTGAGACGGGTCCTTGGGATCGGGTTAGGGGCCGTCGCCATTTCAAGATTTGGAGCCAATCCATTACTCGGCCTCGGAGTCGGCGTCGGATTTGGCATCGTCTTCGGAGGTATTTCCGGACGCTTTCTCAAACCGCGTCGAAGATACCAGAGGGTTGAAAAAGCTTACAGCTTTGAAGGCCTACCCTTCGAATCCGATTTGGATTTCGAAGAGGAAGCCCTAGAAGAGCCCGAAAAGGCGTGAGACCCCCGACCTACAAGTGCTTGAAGATCAGGCGGTAGAAGTCTGGATGAGACAACCAGGTCTGAGCGGTGATAATCCTTCCATCAATCACAGCCTCATCTTTCGACCAAGAACCTCCAGCAGCTTCTGCCTCAGGGCGACAATGCTCATAGCAAGTGATGCTCGAATCGTCTAGGAGTCCAGCGGTGGCGAGAATCTGGATTCCATGGCAAATACTGTAGATCCACTTCTCCTTGGCATGGAATTCCCGAACGATCTCCAAAACTTTGGGATCGTTCCTGAGATATTCGGGCGCTCTTCCACCAATGAGCATGACCGCAATGTAGTCGTCGACGACCACCTCATTGAAAGTAAGTTGAGAATCTGCCCCGTAACCTTGTCGCTCGACATAAGTATCCCAACCCGGCTCGAAATCATGGAGGACCAAGTTCAAGACTCGCTTGCTCGGAGCCGCGATTTCAGGGATAATCCCCGCTTCTTCAAAGCGATGTTTCGCGTAAAGCGTTTCGTAGCTTTCTCCTCCATCACCGGTAATAATCAGGACTTTATCGCTCATAGAAAATCTCGGTTCATACGTATTCGAGGGAGAAGGATCCTTGGGGATCTCGATCCTGCAGCAAGTTTAATGTGTCCGGGCCAGGGTTACGAATTCAGCCGATTCCCAAAAAACTGTTGAATCGGGCCCAGATGCCCTCTTCCCTCGCGTATAATCCCCGCTTCCTTCCTGAACACTCCGAATGCTAGACAACCGAAGACTCGTATCCGAAGCTCTGCGATTCATCCTGGTAAGCGGGATCGCCTTCGTAATTGATGCCCTCGTCTACGCCGGGCTGGTTTTCTTTTTCGAGATCGATGGATCTTGGTCCAAGCGTATCAGCTTCGCTTGCGTTTCTGTATGGGGATTTTTCGCGCACAAGCATTTCACGTTTAGGCATCGGGAGTTTCGACTGAGCGAGCCGATTCGCTTCGGCCTCGTTTACCTTTCAGGCTGGGTGATCAATAGCTTTGTTTACGACGCGACCATAAACTTGAACCATTCCGCTACACCTGCGTTCCTGGTAGCCACCTTTGCCTGGGCATGCTGGAACTTCGTAGGTCAAAAATGGTTCGTTTTCGTGGATTCGAATTCGAATGCCACAGGCAGAGCCAGCTGAGAGCTAGCGCGTAGTGCGCCTCTAGCGTATCCAACCTATCCTGTGGACGCTCACTCTTTCGTATTGGAGGATACAGTTGGGCAAAATTCTGATGATTGCAGCTACCACGTTTCTAACGACAACCAAGGCAATCGACGTGAGAGACATCCAAACGCAAATCCAACACTCCATCGCAATCTGCGCAGGTCTAACTCTGCTCGTAGTCAGCTTCCTTGCCCTTCCGTTTCTTGAATCGGCCCGCTTGGGCGCCGCCAGCGGGATCGGCCTAGGCTGCCGAAACCTTGAACCACCGATTAGCTTGCCGAGCGCTTTCAATCACTCCAATCCCTTGAAGATATACGATTCCTAATGCGTATTGAGATTGAGCATGGCCCGCTACCGCCAGTTTCTTCAACAGACGCTGCCCCTGCCGTTGAGCGCTTTCACTCTCTAGATAGGGCAACCCGATCCCTTCTGAGTAGACTGCTTCCTGTTCAAACGGGTCTTCTTCTAATCGCTGGCTATCGGCAACAAGCGATGCGCTCAAAGCGAATGTAATCGCCACAACCACCACCCAAATTGAAGCAAAGGCGGTCACAACACGGCAAATGCGTTGATCGAGTTGGCGTAGCATGATAATCGGGATAACCTATCCAGCATTCGATCAGGTTCCCGAAAGGGCGGCAAGAACAGAAACCCAGCAGGGCGAGCAGGGTCGATACCTACTGTACCAACGGAACGATCTCCGATGCCTTGATCGCTCCTGGCGGAAGTTCCATAATCTTGATATTGCGAAAATGGATCTGCGCCCCTTCAGACTCTAGGCACAGGTAGCCTTTCTTTACCGATGATTCGCGCACTCCGTTGACGAACTTTCCGTTGATAGAGAGTTTTACTACTCCATCCACGCAGACGACCAAGTAGTGATTCCACTCACCTTTCCCCTTGCACCGGTACTCGATTGAAGAGCTTCGCTTCCCCCTCGGATAATCGGGAATCGTCGTGACCGTACCCGCTCCAAATAGCTCGCCACTAACGTACTCCCGAACACGATTATGGATTTTCGGGTAGTCATTCTCCAGCATTTGCACTTCGACTCCGCTGGGTAGACGATTCTCGCGTACGACCTCCCCTTCGCTCCAAACGAATACGCCAGAGTTTCCGCCTGACTCGAGGTGCATCCACTCGATCGAAAGGATGAAATTCTCATACTGTTTCTCTGAGCGCATGACCCCAATGGGTGTGCCACTGCATACCAACACCCCATCTTTGACGGACCATGTGTCTGGGCTTGTATTCACATCCACCCAACCATCGAGCGTTTCTCCATCAAACAAAGATTTAAACTCCGGCGTTTCGATCGCGACGGATACATAGGGAAAGGCCATCCATCCGATTGTCGTTATCCATTTGATGAGCTTCATATTCGATTCCTTTCGTATCCTGGGCAATCAATCGCGCCATCCGACGGGCTGCGTCCACGCCTTTTGTTCAAGATCGCTGTATTCATCGTATTTAAAGTATGGAGGAGCATCGCTATGAATAACTGCCCGGACATATAGCTCGTCCCCACTAAGCTGGTACGCAGCCTTCAAGCCCTCTGTTTCATGGAAAGTCATGCCAATTCCGGCATCAGGATAATGACCGGTTACCGGATGGGCCAAACCTTTATTGTCGATAACGTCATCAACAGGTTCGAACTCCAGGGACGCATTTTTAAGCGATCCCTTAAACTCTATTCGATAGTTCACTCCAGCTTGTTCCTCAACTTCCACCGTCAACCTACGATTCCTCTCATCGAAAACCAACTTACTCAAAATCACCCCGGTAGTCGCATAGAACTGCCCTTCCTGCATTGCCGCGGTAATCGCATTAGCAGTCAACTCGCTGGCTTGGACCATAACCCAGGAAGTGCCGGGAGCATTCATGACGTAATCGCCAATGTGATAATCATGAGTATCGTCAGTAGCCGTTCCATAGATCGGCGGAAGCCCTTCACGCTCCAAACGGATGGTATTGGCGATATCCCAAATACGCTCCACCGAGGGCCGGCGCCCATCGCCGAGATTGAAACAGTTTGAGCTGGAATTCATGATCTCAACGCCTTCAAGGCCACGAGCAGCCGCTAGTTGCTCTCCAGTTATGGCGAATTTGAAATTCGGGTGATTGGCTTGCCAGAAAACTGGATTGCCGGTTTTGTGTTCATGTCGATGAACGAGTGATTCATGAAGCGCCAACTCCTCCTGAACCGTGCGATCGCTATTCTTCTCAACTTCTAACAAAGCGCTTATGTTCATTGGATTCGTATGAACCGAATATCCGCTCGGATCGGTAGTCATTTCCAGTCCTTCGATCATGATGAACTTGCCGGGCTCTTCGAGGAGCTCGCGGACCTCATCCAGCTCCATAAGACGCACCTGCTTTTTCCCGTCTATCAATCTCGTCTCTACGTGGCCTTTCCCCCAGCGTTTCTCAGCCTTTGCTAGCACCGGCAAGGCTTGGTCCGCCCGTAAAGTCTTCCACTTCTCTCCTCTCGACAGAATGTTATGATCGGAAAGCACGAGAAAGTGATAGCCGTGGCTTTTATACCAATCCGCGGCGGACTCCGGAAGATCGTCGCCATCGGACCACAATGTATGGGTATGGGTATTTCCCCTGAACCATTGAAGGTCGTCACGCTCGCTAGAAAAACAGGTCGCGGAGAAAAACAAGCAGGAAACTGCGAGAAGGCAGAAAGTCTTCAATCGCGCATTCATCATCAGGGCACTTTCCGATTCGTGCCTTCGAGTTGGTTCAATGCTCGATTCAATACTCTCACCACGTATTTTCCATTCGCATACAAATCCGTTCTCGGTTCCAAAGCTGCATGCATCTCCGACAACACCGGCCCAGCCATCTCGTCGATCTCGTCGAGAACGATGGCTGCCTGCAAGCGTTCCCACTGTTCTCCTTCGTCCAGTTCCTTCGTTAA
>NZNM01000010.1 GCA_002694885.1 Opitutaceae bacterium
AAAATTCCTCAATACGCTCCCAGCTTAGGAGGCGTTGAAACGCTTGTTCAGCATCCTGCAACGGTTTCTCACTACGATATGAGCAAAGAGGAGCGGCTTGCTGTAGGAATTACAGATGAACTCGTCCGTTATTCTGTGGGAATAGAAGAAAAAGAAGCGTTGATTAAAGATATTGAGTGTGCTCTGAGTGTCTTATAAGTAGTTTAGAAATTAAGCGTGGATAGGAGAGAGGTCCAAGGCAGGTTAGCCACCTTTGTGTAGAGGCTGCGATCACAGGTAATTGCCTGGCATCGTAGATCAGCCCCCAAAGCGATAAAACCTGCAGAATAAACGCTTATATCGTGTTCGTACGCGATTTGAACGGCTCTTCGAGCGAGGGGAGTTTGGTAGGGAACAACTTGTATGTGCATATACTCTAAGCTCGCTAATGCTGCATCGATATCTCCCTGAGAAAATCGATTCGCTTCTTTGAGTATATGGGCTAATTCACACAGCGTAGTGTCAAGAATTGTGATTCTAACCCGTTCTTCCTGCTGCTCCTGGCGCAGTCGGAGCGCACGATCTGTATCAGCGTCGTGGTATTGTGAAAACCATCGCAGCAGTATGGAGGTGTCGAGGGCGTATTGGGTCATGCTTCCTGGCGTTCAGCGCGCAACGTTTTTAGGGGATCCCAGGGCTCTATTTCTCTGCGCAGGGCATCCTGTATTTCCATCGCGTGTCTTATTTCGGTGCGCCGCCTTTCGCGTTCTTGGGAATTTTCTCGCTGGTTAAAATAGGCCATAACTGCTAAGCGAAGCAGTTTGCTGCGATTGACGCCCTCTTGCTCAGCCACATGGTCGATTTGACCAAGTAGATCGTCGGGAAGCATTACGTTTACTCGTGCCATAAGGGGACTCTTGGAATAGTTGTGTAGGGATCGCGCAAATTAGTAAGTGAGATTAGGCTTGTCAAGATATGATTTAGACGGTTGCTTTAGGACGAATAAAACGTTTGGATACTCATGAAGAACTATTTGAAAATAATATCGGGCTCTAGTAATCCAGCCTTAGCCGGGGAGATCTGTGAGTATTTAGACCTTGCACCGGGCCGAATCCAGATAGACCGGGGCCCTAACGATAATATAAAGGTGCAAATAAAAGAGAACGTAAGAGAAGACGATGTGTTTGTCGTTCAGACCTCCAGTTCGCCTGTTAACGACCACCTGACTGAACTTCTTTTAATCATAGATGCTCTCAAATACGCTTCTGCCCGTCGAATCACGGCCGTGTTACCCTATTATCCCTACGTTCGCTCAGACAAGAAAGATGAACCAAGGATTTCTATTAGTGCCCGCCTCGTAGCTGATTTACTACAGGCTGCAGGTGCAGATAGAATTCTAACTATGACTCTTCACTCGCCGCAGATTGTTGCTTTTTCACGGATACCTGTAGATCAACTCTGGGCTACCAGTTTGATTTGTAACTATATGCGGAGCAAAGATTTAAGTAATGCTGTTGTTGTCTCGCCAGACGTTGGTAGTGCCGATGAGGCTAGTGCCTACGCCAACCGCCTAGACCTCCCGTTGGCCATTATGGACAAGCGTCGACATGCCGACGATGAAAAGGCTGAAATTCAAAATATCATTGGTGATATAGAGGGGCGTGACGCCCTCCTATTTGATGATGAGGTGCTAACTGGAGGGTCAATGATGGAAGCTATGCGGATACTCAAGGATCGTGGTGTAAGAAGAATCCTTGCAGGATGCACGCATGGTGTTTTTTCCGGTGCAGCTATGGAGCGAATAGACCAATCTGCAGTTGAGGTTTTCGCGACTACCAATACGATACCGCTACCAAACGATAAGCCCAATGGTAAAATTGAAGTGCTTTCGGTCGCGCGTATTTTCGGGGATGCGATAAAGGCGATCCACCACGGTGAATCGGTAAGCCGTTTAATTTAAGCCCTATAGAGAGTATGTGAAATGCCCAGTAAATTTAGTATTATCGGCGAGCTTTGGGAATTTATGAAAGTGCGTAAAAAATGGTGGTTAGGACCGATTTTCACAACTTTGATTTTATTGGGTTTGCTCATTGTAATGACTCAAGGATCGGCAGCAGCCCCCTTCATTTACGCTCTCTTTTAGTTGAGTGGCGCATAGTTAATACTATGTAAATTAATAAAATGAAAAAAGAATTATCTGCTATAGTAAGCGGGCGTGTCCAAGGAGTAGGTTTTCGCTATTTTATATGCAGGAAAGCTAGGACCTTAAACGTTTTTGGATGGGTCAAAAACCGGCCTGATGGAAAGGTTGAAGCGCTGATTGCAGGCGAGGAAGTGGACTTAGAGAGGATGTCATTTGAATTGAGACAGGGGCCTTCGGGAAGCCGAGTCGACGAATGTGAGCTTGTCTGGAAGCCTTACACTCAGTCATTCACATCATTTAAGGTGATGCATTAGCGATGGTAGAAATAGAAAGTTTCATACGAGACATACCTGATTTTCCGGAAAGGGGAATCGTCTTTAAAGATATCACACCGCTGCTTGCCAATGGGCCTGCACTAGAAAAGGCCGTTTTGGCAATGGCCGAACCTTATAGAGAAGCCGGCATTGAACAAGTCGTAGGAATTGAGTCAAGAGGCTTTATTTTTGGAATGGGAATTGCGCTTACCTTGGGATGTGGATTCGTACCGGTTCGAAAACCCGGTAAGCTGCCCTACGAGACGTTTTCCCAGGACTATGCTCTTGAGTATGGAACGGATGCGGTTGAAGTTCACGTAGATGCGCTTAAGGCTGGTCAGCGGGTCATTGTTGTCGATGACGTCTTAGCAACAGGGGGGACGATGCAGGCGACCTGTCAGCTCCTCAATAGATTGAACGCTTCTATTGTCGGTGTGAGTTTCCTTATGGAACTGAGCTTCCTGCAAGGCAGAGAAAAGCTGTCGTCGGTTGAATCTATAACGTCTCTATTAACTTATTGAATGGAAGAATTAAATGGCAAATGAAACTCAGAAATTAAGCAAAGAAGAGTTGCAGGAAGATGAATTCGTAGAGGGTGCCGTACGGTTCGTTGAATATGTGCAGGAGAACGCTCAGGCCTTTATAGCAGGCTTAGTTGGGATTGTCGTAGTGATTTTAGGTGTAAACTATTTTATTAAGACCCAAGAGCAATCACAGGCTGATGCAGCAGCCCTACTTGGTGATATGTTGATCGCTGAACAAGCCGGTCAAAAAGAAGAAGCGATCCGGACGGGAGAGCAGCTGCAGACGGCTTACGCCGGAACAAACGCCTCCGCCCAAGCTACTGTACTGTTGGGTAATATCCAATTCAACAGCGGGAACTACGCTGAAGCAGAGCGGCATTTTCAAAGTTATCTGCAAAACTACGATCCTGTAGACGTCTTGTCACTGGCTGCAAATAATGGTCTCGCAGCCTGTTTAGAGGCCCAAGGTCAAGTGGAACAGGCCGCACAGCGCTATGAAGAAATTGCCGCTCGTCACAAGGGACTCGCATCAGCAGGCCAGGCCATGATGAAAGCTGCTTGGTGCTATGCGCAATTAGGGGACCGCGATAAACAGCGGGCCCTTCTGCAGTCGGTTATAGACGAGTATGCACGTTTTCCAGTTGCCGCGCGGGCGCGCACTGAAATAGAAATGCTTTAGGCGGATACTATGAGTCGGCAGCTCAAGGTTTTTGCTGGCCAGAGCAACCCTGAATTAGCACGTGCGATTTGCGCTAATATAGGCGTTGATCCGGGCCAGATTGAATACGTTTGCTTTAGTAATGAAAATATAAAAGTCAAGATATGTGAAAACGTGCGGGGATGTGACGTTTTCTTTATTCAGACTTCTTGTCCTTCGGTAAGCGACCATCTCATGGAGTTGCTTATCGCTCTTGATGCACTTAAATATGCATCGGCTAGTCGAATAACGGCTGTTTTACCCTATTATCCCTATGCTCTGGCAGACAGTAAGGACGAACCTCGGATCTCTGTGGCAAGCAGGCTAATGGCTGATCTAGTGGCCGAAGCTGGCGCAGATCGCATTCTTACAATGACCTTGCACAGTCCTCAAATAATGGGCTTTAGCAGAATTCCCGTTGACCAACTAAGTGGGGTGCCAACCATATGTGCTCACTATGGGGATTTGGGAGTGGAAAACGCCGTAGTTGCCGCTCCAGATATTAGCAGAGCAAAGGTTTCAGAGACCTACGCAAAGCGGTTGGGGTTGCCCCTGGCCGTCGTGGATCGCAGAAGGGCAGTGGATGGCGAGGTACGCGTTCATGGCGTTATAGGAGATGTGGCTGATCGTCACGTCATATTTTTTGATGATGAAATTATCACAGGCAGTTCTGTAGCCGAGGGAGCGCAAGCTGTCTTGGAGCGAGGAGCCACGTCTGTGAGAGCCGGCTGTGTGCATGGCACCCTCGTTCCTGGTGCTGCAGACCGTCTTTATGCTTCAGGGGTGGAACATTTAGCTGTAACTGATACAATTCCTCTCTACTCTGATAACAAAGGCTCACAGATTGCAGTTTGCTCCGTGGCTAGTCTCTTTGCACAGGCTATTCGTGCCATCCACGATGAAACATCGATAAGTGCACTTTTTAACTAAACTTATGTTACTCGCTCTTGTCTTAGGTGCAAATCCCTACCCAGGGGTTGACGCCGATCAATCAAAGGATTCGAAGCATCAGCTACCCAAGGGGCTCACTGCATGAGAGTGGCCATTATTGCAGATATTCATGCCAATTTAGAGGCCCTCGAAGCTGCTCTGATTGCCATTGAGCGCGAAGGGATTGATCGTATAATTTGCCTTGGGGACATTGTTGGTTATGGCCCGGATCCTCTCGGGTGTATTTATCGCCTGCAGGAAGTGGAAGCCTTAGTACTTTTGGGTAATCACGATCAGGCTATCATAGATCCCCAATCTATCCAATCTTTTAATGCGACAGCAAGACCATCTCTGCTTTATGCCTGCGAATGTATCGGCGAGGAAGAGAGAGCGTATTTAGAGGGATTGCCTCTTATCAAGGAGGGGCGAGATATAGACGGCGTTGATGGCATGGAAGAAGTCGTATTTGCTCACGCTAACCCACTAAGCCCGGCAGAATGGGAACCTCTTTATCTCCATTATAAGATTGCTAAAATAATGGACGTTTTAGAGCATAAGATTGCTTTTGTCGGACATACTCATTATGCCGGTATTTATTGTAAGATGCGAGCACGAACAATTCCATTGACATCCTCCGTTGTTGCAATTGGTCCTCACCAATATTGGGTCAACCCTGGCAGCATTGGTCAGCCGCGAGATGGAAATTGGCGTGCTTCTTATGCAGTTTGGGATATAGAAAAGAATGGCGTTGAATTACACCGCGTTGAATACGCCGTTAAGCGAACCCAGGAAAAAATGCGGAGGTTAGACCTTCCCCACTTCTCCATTGAGCGTCTTGGTCAGGGAGCGTAGAATCGGGCCATCATGAGAGGGCGCGTTTTGCGGGTTTCAGGTCAGAACTGTCTTGTTGAATTAGAGGGCATGTCCGTTAGATGTAAAATGCGTGGTCGCCTCAAGGGAGGGCGGCGCGAGAGTAATTCCCCTGTTATTACGGGCGATTGGGTTGACTTAGAACAGGATGGCCCAGATCAATATGTCATCAATGGCGTGGAGGACAGGCTTTCCCATTTTACCCGAGCTAGCAGCAGTTCGCGGCCCTACGAACAAATAATCGCAGTTAACATCCAGCAGCTCATTATTATTTCTTCTGCGCGTAACCCGTCCTTTAGAGCTGGATTTATCGATCGGGCAATCGTATCTGCGCTCTGGGGGGAACTGGTTCCCGTCATCGTTATCAATAAGATTGATTTAGGGCTTGAGAAAGAGGTCGTGGCGGCAATGGGTGTGTACGAGCACCTCGGCTACCAAGTTCTGCAAACAAGTGCTGCTAATGGCGAGGGGATCTCGGACTTAGAAGCACTGTTAAAAGGAACTGATTCTGCTATCATGGGGCACTCGGGGGTGGGGAAATCAACGCTGTTAAATGCCATAGACCCCAGGCTCGCTCTACGGACGCAAGAAATTATGCATCAGCATGACCGTGGGCGCCATACGACGACGGCTGTCCAACTTTACCCATTAAAGGGGGGAGGCTATGTCGCGGATACCCCAGGGATTAAGGAACTCCATTTATACGGTATTCAACGCAGCGAAGTCGCTGCGTATTTTGATGATTTACGACCCCATATTGATCAGTGCAGGTTCAGGGATTGTTCCCACCTCAATGAACCCGATTGTCGGGTTCGGACTGCAGTCGATGAAGGACAGATCGCCCAGAAGCGATACGAAAGCTATGCCCGCATAATGGAAAGTCTTAGCGTATGACTGAACTACCTATAGGGAAGCTTATAAAGAATTTTGGCCATTTGCTTGGGCTACGCACGGTGGCAGGGCAGGCGGGGATAGAGCGTGTCATTAATACTAGCGATACGTATCGTCCAGGCATGGCCCTGATGGGGTTTGTCGAGTTGTTCACCGTCGACCAACTGCAGATTCTCGGTAATACTGAGATGGAATATCTACGCAACCAATCGCCCAGCGATAGAAAAAGGGCTTTAGAGATATTATACCAATTTGAAATTCCCTGTATTGTCATAACGGGTAGGGGGAGAATGATTCCTGAGCTCAAAGCTCTTGCTGAAGAATATGGTGTTCCCTTGCTTCGTTCTGAATTTGAAACGGCCCGGTTTAATCACCTGTTCCACTTTTACTTGGACGACGTTTTTGCACCCCAGGTAACGCTACATGGGACTCTAGTCGATGTGCATGGTATAGGTTTGTTGTTTAAGGGGCGGAGTGCGATTGGTAAGAGTGAAGTTGGACTTGATCTTGTTGAGCGGGGACACCGATTGGTTGCTGACGATGCTGTTAATATTACCCGCAAATCACAGGGAATTCTCGTTGGGACAAGTTCTGAACTGCTGCGTGACCACATGGAAATTCGCGGTATCGGAATCATGGACATAAAAAAAATGTTCGGTGTCCGTGGGACGCGGAGGCAGAAGAGGATAGAGGTAGTTGTTCAACTGGTGGATTGGGAAGAGACGATGTCGTACGAACGTGTTGGCATTGAAGACAAAACCGTGATTGTATTAGGAGTTGAGCTGCCGGAAGTAACTATTCCTCTTTTTCCGGGGAAAAATATAACGGTCATTGTAGAAGCAATTGCTATGGATTATCTACTCCGAATTGAGGGACATTACGCGGCTCGTGAGTTGGATAAAAGACTTATTGAATCCATGAATAAGAAAAGTTAAGGCAAAGATCCGCAGTACGGCACACGCCTTGCTCTTATAGCTCAATAAAGTCGAAAGTTTTCTGGGCTATTGATCTCCATTGCATTTTTGGTTCTTATAACATGTTGAAAATAAGACTCTTATATTTATTTATTCTGGTGCCTGCTGCACTGTTTGCTCAACAAAAAGTGGGTTCATCTCTCTCTCTAGAGGAAGAATTACGCCAACACTTGAGAAAACTTGATCGCTGGGGCATTGTTCAGCTTTTGCGGACAGAGCAAGCTGTTGATGAAAAACAAAAGGTGCGTGCACAAACTACGAGTAATCCGGATGAATTGGCGCTTCTTTCTGAAGACGAAGATAGCGGAGTGCGATTCTACGTGGCTGCCAATAAGAATGTGCCCTTGGATGTGCAATTGCAGTTGGTTGGAGACCGAGAAGAGGTCGTACGTGGAGGTGTGGCTCTCTCTCTTCATTTTTCTCCCGAGGACACTAATTTAAAGAGAGAGCTTAAGCGGAGGATTGCTGAGCGTCTTGCCGGTGACGATAAGCCTATAGTACGCATGGCTTTGGTCAGTAATACGACTCTTCCCCAAGCAATCTACGACACTTTAGCTACCGATTTAGATCCCATTATTCGCCAAAAGCTCTCAGAAAATATTAGCATACCGCGGTCATGTTTAATTGTGCTTGCGCGGGATGATATGGCTAATGTGCGCGCTTCGGCAGCGGCTCATACTAATATGCCAGATAGTTTGTTAAAAGAGCTCAGCGAGGATCTGGAGGTAGCAGTCCGGACGGCAGTCGCAGGGAATG
>NZNM01000075.1 GCA_002694885.1 Opitutaceae bacterium
ACAATCAAAGAGCGGGCACACGTGCAAGTTCGCGACACCCAACCAGATACCCCTATCGAGAGGCTTTTCGGGGACGGGGCCAGCGGAGACGCTGATTTCACCGCCCTGACTTTGACACTCGAATCCGGGGATCCAATTGTCATCCCTGCCGCAGATGGGGAGTTCGATTCGGAAACCGAGCCCTAAGCCTACCAAGCGGCTCTCGGACCAGGGGGGAAACTAACCGTCGTAATTACGTCTAGTTCTTCTATTCGTACAATAGAAAAGGCCACGCCCCTCTTAGAGCGCGGCCCTTTGTCCCTTTTCACAAAAGAGTTTGAAACTAGAGCGATTTCGAAATCGTGAAAACGATGCTCGAATCCATATTCGAACCATCATCCATATCTACGTCCCAATAGGAAATATCCCATCCGATCCCTTCGATTTCACCAGAAACCCCCACGGTCCAGTACTTATGCGAGTCCTCGTAGTCGCCATACGCTGCGCCGATAGAAATTCCTTCGATGTCAAAACCATAACTGACTTCAACGTTGTCTCCAAACTCATCGCCAAACGCGTAACTTAAGCCGAAGCCCGCAAAACCGCCCGACACGTAGTACTCGGTGAAATTGTTATCGCTCGCCACAGAAGAACCATGGTAGGTATACTCGATTATACCAACATCGTACTCGAACCCTTCAATCTCGTTTCCGAAACCGATGTACAGATCCCCCTCGGTGGAAGCACCTCCGAAATTAACGTTAGCACCCCATACGCCTGCGTAAAACCCTGACTCATCCTCGAAATCAAATCCCCCCTGAAAGGAGACATCTCCCTCGTTTTGCGTTAGGCCTCGCCAAACGTAATCCGATTGAATTGCTATATTTCCCGAGACCTGTCCGTGCACTACTGCGAACCCTGCGGTTAAAACCAGAGAAGCGGTTATTAATTTGATCATATTTTTCATAATTTGCTCGTTTTTGAACATTTTGTTTGTCTTTTGAATGCCCGCAAGCGGGTACTGCACCTATCTGCAATTCGCGTGCCAATGCCGCACCTAATTTCGAAAATTCCCTGCTCCCTGTTGTTAATCTACCTTCTCAAGTAGTCCACAGTCAGGCATTCGCGGCAACTCAAGGCGCAGGAACCGCTTCAAGGCTCGTCTGTTTCTGTAGTTGAGTTGACGGGGTCCCACCTTAGGGGGATTACATCTGCCGGGCTTCCGATCGCTTATCGGTCCTCGAAATTAAACAAGTTCGAAGCTCTTGCTCATCGAACGAATATTCCAAAATTACTCTCTGTCTTTTCGCGCAATTTCCTTGGATCTCCATCAACTCAACTATTGCAGTTCCCATCTAGCCTATATTCCTAAACCGCTAACCCTATGTTTATTGAACTAACTCTCAACCCTCGTACGCTTTCCCTGGTTTTGGGATCCTTGATAATCTTTTTCTCAATGCTCCAATCCTGGGCCGACACTCAGCGGCCACCGCTTCATGCTCGTCATTGGATGGCCATTACAGGCAAGCCTTTGGGCGCCATGGCGGGAGCTAAGATGTTTGAGCAAGGGGGCAACTCGGTCGATGCTGCCTGCGCCATGCTGGCAGTGGTCTGCACGATGCATGACGACGTGGGCTGGGGCGGTGAAACCCAAGCCCTGATCTACAATCCCAAAACCGGAAAAGTCATCGGCATCAACGGCCTCGGAGTGGCCCCGACCGGGGCGACCCCTGAATTCTTTCTAGAAAAGGAGCTCAAATACCCGCCGCGTGAAGGCCCTCTCGCAGCGCTAACGCCGGGGAATCCCGGAGCTCTCATGGTCATGCTCGCGGAATTCGGCAGCCTTTCGCTCGAGCAAATATTAGCCCCAGCCATGGAGATGGCAGACGGCTTCGCTATCGAGGAACAGCTCGTCAACCGAATCAGCAGGAATCGCGAGAAGCTGGAAAAGTGGCCCTACTCCAAAGCTCTCTTTCTACCGCATGCAGATAGAAAGGACTCCTATCCTCAGCCGGGAGAGATTTTTCGACAACTGGATCTTCTGAATACGCTGCGGAAACTCGTCGAAACGGAACAAATGGCCATCCGCGCAGGCAAGGATCGAAAGACCGCCATCATGGAAGCATTCGATCGTTTCTACAAAGGGGACATCGGAGCTGAGTACTCCCGCGGGTGCCAAGAACAAGGCGGGCTGATTACAGCCAATGATCTGGCCAATTGGACCGTGAAACTCGAAGAACCAGTCAGCGTTAACTACAAGGGAATCGATGTTTACAAGCTCACCAGTTGGACCCAAGGACCTTCCCTGCTGCAAACCCTAAACATTCTCGAAGGGATCGAGCTCAGGCCCATGGGTTACAATAGCGCCCGCTACATCCACAATCTCTATCAGGCTTTGAATTTGGCTATGGCCGACCGGGACTTCTATTATGGCGATCCCTATGTCGAGCCCGAAGAGCCTATCTCGGGACTCCTCAACAAAAATTACGCTAGAAAACGGCGAGCGCTGATCGATCCGTACCAAAATACTCCCGACATTAAGCCCGGGAACCCCTACGAATTCCAGCGTGGCCGCAACCCATTCCTCGATATTCTGGAAAACTGGTCCAACATTCCCCAAGAGCCCGAAAAGGCCACGACCGCTTCGCGGACCTCCAAATCTTCCGGCGCAGCTGCCTTCGCTGCCGGCGAGAGCGACCTACCGCCATTTTTCATGGGCACAACCTCCATTCAAGCAGCTGACAACGATGGCTGGTTCGTATCCATAACGCCCAGCGGTGGCTGGCTTCCGACTTGTATTGCCGGCAACACGGGCATGGGTATGAGTCAGCGCATGCAAAGCTTCGTGCTAGATCCATGCGAGAATCCATACAATGTCGTCGCTCCCGGCAAGCAGCCGCGCGTCACGCTTACCCCCACCCTGGCCCTCATCAACAATGAACCCTGGATGGCCTTCAGCGTTCAAGGCGGCGATACCCAAGAGCAAAATCTTCTACAGTTCTTCCTGAATATAGTCGAGTTCGGCATGTCCGTACAGGAATCCGTCGAGGCCGCCAATCTCACGAGCTACCAAATGCGCAGCTCATTCGGCGACCACAAAGTCGAGCCCGGCAGACTCACCCTAACCAATGAAGTGCCTTCTTGGGTACGCAAAGATCTCGAACGCATGGGCTACGACCTGGACTTCGTTGAACGCAACTCCGGCCCCATCACCGCCATCGCCCGAGACCTGGAACACGACACTTTCTGGGGAGCCGCCAGTAACCACGGCGAAGACTACGGAATCGGTTGGTAAGGAAACTCTGTTCAAACCCATTGTCTCAAAGAGACACCTGTTTGCCCTCAAAGAGGCAGCAAGCGCTCGCGCATACGCGTCAACTTAAGCTCGCCCGGCTTGCGCCTCCGTATCCCGCATTTGCGGGAGTAGGCGTGAAATCGAGCTCCACCTTTTCGGATTGGACTCAAGGGCGGAACGCGACGTCCCGGCGCGTTTTACTAGGCCAAATCCAGTTGAGCTGACGAGAAGGCGCCGTTGCGGGACATCAATCAAAATCATGCTCCCGCTTCCGGGATCTTCGTCCTTGCCCGTTAGAGGGCAAGGATTTGACCGTAGGACACTGTTGTAAAACCTATTGGGTTAGGATTCGCTCTCTCTACACTCTTCAACAAAACCTTCCCATGGCTGTCTGTATCATCTTATTTCTTATTCTCAACTTTGCCGCTCTGACAGTCGGCGGTTTCTATTCAGACGGCGGCGCGACCTCGGATTGGTACACCGAGCTGAGCAAGGCGCCCTGGACGCCTGCTGGGTGGGTTTTCGGCGCGGCATGGACGTTCATCATGGTCTGCTTCGCGGTATATATGGCGTTCGCTTGGCAATACGTTACTAGCCGAAAACGTCTCGTTAGCCTTTACTCCGCTCAATGGATCCTGAATGCCGCTTGGTCTCCTGTGTTCTTCAGGTACCACCTGATACACTGGGCCCTCGTCATAATATTGGCCCTGACGGCGCTGATTGGCTATTTTCTTTTCGCTCAGCTTTCTAAGCTAAACGGAAAGACAGTCTTTATCCTACCCTATTTCCTTTGGCTGCTAATCGCCGTCTCGCTCAACGCCTATATTTCTCTCGAAAACTAGCGAGTCGCCTAGGTACCTCGCGAAGGAATTTGATGCGCCGACCTCTCAGTGAGTGTCTAAAAGTACCGTTTGTTCGCTTTGAAAATGGTAGGGCTGAATGGGGACAGTCAGCCCTACCATCTTGTGCGCGTTTCGCGAATTATTGGACGCGCTCTTAGAGATTGGCTATCACCAATTCTACTTGTTCCGCTAAGTGGAACATCCTAGCGAAGCATGAGCGATGACGAATAGATCAATCGATAGGTCAACGTCCCGCTTCGCGTGACTAGGAGTCCCTGTCCTCGCTGCACGCTCTGCGACGGACGCGGTCTGAAGAACCGCGCTACTTTGTTGGCAAGGCGAAGCAATAATAGCTATCGCTCGATGGGGTTTGGTGGATGCTCCCACCACCACCGCCAATGACAACGTATTGGCGCCCTTCATAAATAAATGTCGATGGCGTTGCGTAACCGGACCCGTCCATTTGATAGTACCACAACTCCTCGCCAGTTTCTTTGTCAAAGGCCCGAAAGCGCTCGTCCAAAGTGGCCCCGATAAAGATCAATCCTCCAGCAGTAACCACCGGACCGCCGATATTAAATGTTCCCGTCGGTTCATATCCTTTGGCCTCAAGTTCTGGATACGTCCCTAATGGCACCGACCATTTGAAATCTCCCGTATTCATATCAATGGCGTGCAACTGGCCCCAAGGGCGCTTGTTGATTGGGTAGCCATTTTGATCATGAAAATCGTGATGCCCCGTTGAGAGGTAGGGGATGTTTCCGGTCCAGGTAAACTGAAGATTCTCGGTTTCAATCACCTCGTCTTTTCGGTCATCAAACAGAAAGGCCAGAAGCGCTTCCCGCTCGATTTCGAGAAAGGAAGCCCAAGACGGCATTTGCCCTTTGCCCTCAGTGATAATCGTCATGACCTCCTCTTGGCTCAACCGCTCTTTGACCGTGCCCAGAGCAGGCAGCTCGATCCCGTTGAGCTTACCACCGTCATTCAACCCATGGCAGTTGGAACAGGTGGCCTGGTAGATGCGCTCACCCAAATCCGGCAAAGCGATCTCCCTCTCCACTTCCGCCTTTCGCATGGAAATCCATTCCGCCTCATTGCTGGAGTTAATGTAGAGCGTGTTGTCGGAGGCATCGAAAGCCGCTCCTGGCCATTCTGAGCCGCCATTAAACTGGGGAAGCATCACCAGTTTCTCAAACCCGGGAGGCGTGAACATGGGCCCTAGCTTGAACTCCTTGAGCTGCTCGAGGACGTAGGCCGTAGCTTCTGGATTCAGATCCGTCACATCATTCAAGGTAAAGTTCTGGTCCGTGTAAGCCACCGGTTTGATGGGAAAGGGCTGCGTGGGGGCGGTGTATTCACCTGGGATTTCGGAAATGGGCACTGGACGTTCCTCTATCCCAAAGATCGGCTCGCCCGTTTCCCGATCCAACACGAATAGATGCCCCATCTTGCTAGGCTGGGCTACGGCATCAATCTCCTCACCGTCCTTCACCAGCGTGATCAAAGTCGGCGGCGTCGGCAAATCGTAGTCCCACAAATCATGCCGCACGGTTTGGAAGTGCCAGATGCGTTCGCCTGTTTCTGCATCGAGAGCAATGACGCAATTGGCGAACAGGTTGTTCCCTAGCCGATTTCCACCCCAGTGATCGTAGGTACCGGAACCCGTACCCATGAACACGATACCTCGCTCTTCATCAAGTGTCAGCCCACCCCAGGCATTGGCCCCACCCACATACTTGTAGGAATCGGGCGACCAGGTTTCGTAGCCATATTCCCCCGGATGGGGCACGGTATGGAAAATCCATTTCCGCTCGCCCTTGAGAACATCGAAAGCTCGGATATGTCCCGGATTGGCCTGGCGGGGCCCTTCTCCAACACTGCCTCCCAAAATGAGCAGATCCTTGTAAATAACCGCAGGCCCTCGTGTATCATATCGGCGAACGATCCCGTCATGATCCAAATTCTGCGTCAGATCCAAGCGACCCTGATCCGCAAAGCTCTCCACCAACTTTCCAGTCTCTGCATTCAGGCAAAGATACTGATTGGCCGCCCCAAAAAAGAGCCTTCGATCATCCCCATCTTCCCAATACACGGCCGCCCGCGTTTTCCCCGTAGCTCCTGACCCTTCATGCGGATCGAATCGCCAAATCTCTTTCCCAGTATCCGGTTCGACCGCCACCACTTTTTGCCCGACCGTAACTAGGTAAAGAATACCATTTGCCATCAGCGGATTGAATTGCAGGGTCGTATTCTTCCCCTCCACAAAATCGTCCACACGATAACGCCAAACCAATTCAAGATCTTTGACGTTAGCCGTATTTATTTGGCCAAGGGGCGAGAATTTTGTTCCACCAGAATCACCGTTGTAGAAGCGCCACTCGACCCTATCAATCGCAACTTGCTCTGATTGCTTGGAGCAACTGCAGAAAAGCATTGTGATCGCCGAGCCAACTGGCAGGCATCTCAAAGAAAAGCGTATCATTTTTAGGGGTATATTTTGAGCTGAAGTAGACGTAGGATTTTCTATACCTTACCTACTAGCCTTTGAGTTTCAAGCTTCTAGCCAGTTCGCAACCGATGGACTTGCATTCCATTCTTGCCGTCCAGGACTATCTCGATTACCCTCTCATTAATAACAAAATTCAACCGATTCACCAAAAGGCGTTCTCGTATAACCCAGAGCCTCATAAAGGAACGGGGTTATTCCGCGATAGCCTCGCTGGAATTCGAAATCCTTCGTCCCGACTGGACCCTAACCTATCTAACTAAAATGACAACGTATCCTAATTTCAAATATGGCCTGTCTATCTTAGGAGCTATGCTCATCCCCTTGGCAAGCCAAGCCCAAGAGCCTCAATCGCCAGAACAAAAGGCCTTCTACCTGTTCATGAGCGGCAAGGTCAGCGCCCAAACCAATAAACAGTTTTATCCCGTGGAGTCCTTTGACGGAAAGCGTCTGAATTTGGACGGCTACAACCGGGCCTTGAAACCAACAAAAAGCCTGAATTGCACCTTGAGCCCTCTCATGGTAATTAGCCCGTTCTATACGGAGATTCGAGACTTGGAGTATTCCTTCGATTCAAACGCCGAGAAGTTCCGCACCATGATGGTCATTAATGAAATGAGCGCCGAGCAAATGCGCTTTGAAGCGGGCAACGAATTCGAAAAAGCGGTGGCCAACTTGGGTGGCCAGGGTGACAGCGTTCCTTTCACTCAACAGGACATAGATAACATCGAGCTTGATGAACTCACTAAAGAGCAAAAGGAAGCTGAGCTTCTCAAGTCCGGACTAAACAAGCTCATCGACAGCATTTACGTCCGCTGTACATTAGTCCCCGATCGGTCCGTTGAGAATGCCTTCGCTGCCGCTGTCATTCGAATCGAAGCGATGGGTGACAGCGATAACCGAGTTTCTTTTGTGCGCATAGCTCCAATAGGTACCCTTGAAGCTGGCATTGGTAAGCCGATCAAATTCGACTGCTCTTTCCCCGAGCTCAGGGCTGGCGACGCCGACATCGACCTCTTCCTCTTCGACGGAGACGGCAAGCACATCGCCACCAACCGCTCCCGAGGCCTGAAAAAACTCACCACGGAAGAGCTCGAAGAGTTCCGCAACCTGGACAAGAAGGCGAAATCGAAAAGTTTGGGCTAGATGGTGGAGCCGATCGGGATCGAACCGACGACCTCCTGCATGCCATGCAGGCGCTCTTCCAACTGAGCTACGGCCCCTCAGACAATCGGCGAACAAAACGCCAGCAATCCGCTGGCTTGGCAAGCGAAAATCTTCGACAGGGCGGGATGGCGGAATTCTATGTTCAAAGCTGCTCGCATAGCGATCCTGGTGCCGCACTACCGGTATTTCGCGAAGTGCCTATCAGCCATGAAGCCCAAAACCTCGGTTGCTCGGGGACAAGCAACCCTACCCTTGGCAAAAATTTATGACGACGGGTTCAGCCCTCAGAGGGCTCAACGATGCCCAAATTGACCAGTTTCCGGTTGAGGGCCACCGAGCCATAGACCGGACCTAGCTTTTGCAGCAAAGACTCGATAAGGCGTTTGGTTTCTGCTGACGAGCCACGCGAAATCTCGAAGAGCAGATCCAAATCCTTGGTATCGGCTATCATAGAAAAGGTTCTCAACGCTCCGCGCACTTGCGACGGGCTACCGGATTTAACGTGCTGTATTAGACGATCCTTGCCGCCCTTCACATTGCGATGGGTCAGCAGCTCCTGGCCTCGCAGAACATCCTTTTCCACAACCGAGTTCAACATAGCTTGAACCCACGTATCCATGGCTGGCGTATCGATTCGGGCAATAGCGAGCGAAGCCTTGATTTTGACCGCCCGACCACCTTCGTCAAAGGCCCGAAGCAGCGTACCCACCGAGTCGGCGGAGCCAACTCGACCCAGAACGTCGATTGCCAGCAATTGGTGGGGTTCATCGCTATTGTCGAAAATCTCAATGGCAATCTCTTCGGCTCTGTCCGCATCGACATGCACGAGACCCGCAAGAACGGCTAGCAAGTCCTCAGAATCCATTTCCGAAACTTGATCCAAAACGATGCTTTGGTAGGCGTCATTTCCACTAGATAGAGCTGACTCAATAGCGATCAGGCGCAAATCGGGATCATCGCTCGCAAGACCATCCGCAATGGTATCGGAAACTCCGCGATCTTGACGATCGATCAATCGTCGCAAGGCAGCTCGTTTTTGGGCGGCGCTGGTGCCGTCTCTATAAATGACGTAGAGCGAATCGGTTGTAACTCGATCGTTGCTCAATAGGGCTTGTTCAATTGCAGCTGCCACTTTGGTCGAAGGATCGTCCGAATAGGCAGAACTTAGCGAATTGATTGATCGGGATCCACCGATGCGACCCAAACTCCAGGCTGCAGCGGCCGCTATTTCGTCAGATCCAACTTCAAGCTGTTCCACTATGAATCCAACTGATCCTGGCTCTCCCCGATGGGCTAGCGACTTGAGAATATCCAATTTTCCCGCTTCCCCTAAATCTGGATACACACTAATCAACGCTTTTCGAGCTTTGCTTCCCGAAATCGATTCAATGGCTTTTCGGGCGTTTTCCGCCAGAAGCGCGTCCTTCCCAGACATAAGCTCAACCAGCGGGTTAACCGCCTCAGGAGTCCCAACTCGAGCAAGTTGACGCAGTATATATTTCTTAGCTTCCCTAGGTGTCTGATCGTTGTCTAGGGCGAAAAGCAAGCCTTCTGTGATTTTCTCTGAACCCCGGAACTCCTTTGGAGCACTGGCATCAGAAACAAGAATTTCCAAATTTCGGCGAGCCGTGTATTGCGTTTCTGGATCGCTGCTGGAGAATGCCTCGGCGATCTCCATGACTTGCTCCTGGTATTCGCCGGCATTCAGGACTGAGGCCGAGACGATCAGAGAAGTGATTAAAGGGCGGATTCTTAATAGGGAGATCATAATAATTTTAATGAAAAGCGCGTTGCGATTCTGATTTGCAGGTCTGGCACTACCGCATTGCGCATTGTTTTTTGAATACTTAGGTGACGCGGCGCTTCGCAAGCGGAAGCCCTACAGGAAGATTGTTTTCCGGTAAATTTTCAGCCTAGCAGTCCGTAGGGCGCGCGGCGGGGGCGGCTCATCCACTTGGCAGCTTCTTTATCGCCGACAATCGTTTCCTTATCCGGATCCCAGCGTACCGGACGTTTCAAGCGTTCCGAGATACCCGCCAGGTGACAGATGGTTGCCGTACGATGACCAATCTCGACATGGCAAATCGGCTGTTTGCGAGACCGGATGCCATTGAGCCAGTCGGCCCGATGGTCGGAAGATTCGTAGAGGCGCGTATCACTCGATTTGAAAACCATGTTTTTCAAGGATACCGGATTCGTCTCCAGCTTATCCCCACGGCTCACCATAACTTCGCCCTCGCTCCCATGGAAATGGATCATGTGCCCTTCTCTCGAACTCCTACGAATAATCTTCGTACCGTCCCCATAAAAATAATACTGCTCTTTCTCCCCTTCAAACTCCGGCGGAAAGAATTCGACCGGACCAGTATGATCGCGCCCCAATGCCCATTGAATAATATCGTAATGATGAGCGCCCCAGTCGCCATTCTTACGCGAGCCATAATCCCAGAAGCGGCGCCAGCCTCCTCCGTAATCACCTTTGATCCGCTCGAAATTGTAAGGCTCCCATGGAGCTGGGCCTAGCCAGCGATCGTAATTGAAGCCTTCCGGAATAGTTTCTTTCGGGTACTGCGTCGGATCCGGAAAGCGACCGAGGCGAGCATAGATCGTATGCACTTTTCCGATATAACCATTGCGAACCAGTTCCGCGGCCTTCCGGAACGCTCGCTCCGAACGCTGCTGGGAACCGACCTGCAAAATGCTGCCGTACCGTCTTCCGACTTCCCGCATGACTTTGCCTTCCTCGATAGTTAGCGTCATGGGCTTCTCAACGTAAACGTCTTTACCGTTTTTCATGGCCTCGATGGAAATTTGGGCGTGCCAGTGGTCCGGGGTTCCGACGACGACAGCATCCACATCCGAACGAGACATCAAGTCCTCATAGTATTCGTACTTAGCGCAATCGCGGCCTTGCAGCTCTTTGATCTCCGCCATGGCAGGGTCGAGTTTTCGTTTATCAACATCGCAAATGGCCACGACCTCGACTTCCTTGCTGCCAGCGTGGTACTTCCGGTGGCCATTCATGATCTTGCCGTGGCCGATCAATCCCATGTTGATGCGGCTATTTGGAGCCGTGTACTTTGGCCCGATGCCAAGAACGCTAGCTGGCAGCACCATGGGCGCCGAAATGGCAACTGCAGACTTCAGGGACTTCTTGAGGGCGTCGCGACGAGATAATTTGTTCATCCGTTGATAAGGGTTTTCGAATTCGAGCTACCCGCGCATCAAAAAGAACCAGAACTATTTCGCCAGAATATTTTTGAATGAGGAGCGGATTTACCTTTTGTGGATGCAGCAATCCTGCCTAATACCACATGCAAAAAGGTTTGATAAAAATGGTGCAGGTTCTAGCGGGAGCCGCACCAGGCAGCGCATCGCTTGCGACACCGGTGCCGTATGCGATGCGCCAACGCCGTGAACTCCCGCTAGAGTCGCATCCGCGGACGGGTTCGAGAGGGGCCTGGGCTGCGTTATTGGTTCCCACCGTGCGACAGCACGCTCGGGAACAAGCCGCCTTGCCCAGGCCACTCTCGATTCCCGCCATTTTATCAAACCTTTTTGCATGTGGTATAATATCGCCTGCGTGCTGAGTCTTAGATTATTGCAACGCGCCGGGACGTCGCGTTCCAACCTTAGAGAGGGCGAAAAGGTGGAACTCGACCTCCGGGCGAGCTCAAAGTCGCCGATTGGGAGCGCGTTTTGCAATTTCTCAGGCAGGATGCCTAAGCTACTCCTCTAACGGTCTCGCTGCTTGATGGTGAGGATGAGGGATTCGGTCTTGGTAAATCCAGGCGGGGCTTTGAAACGAGCAAGGCGGTTGAAGCCTTCGACCACTTTTTGGTCGTAAACGCGATCGCCGCTGGAATCCAGAACCCGGACGCTAGATATGACGCCGGTCGGGCCCAAGTTGAACTGGACCTTGGTCTGCAGGGGATTGCCCCCCAGCGGGTGGATCTCGATGGAATTGAGGACGGCTTGCACCAATTGACCGAAATAGGAGCTAAGCCGATCCTGGTCGACCGCGCTGAACGAATCTACCGCCGTTTGAGGCAGGGCTATCTCGTTCGGCAGTTGATTTAGATTCTCTCGTAGACGATTTACTTCCCGTGAAATGTCATTGTTCCGTCGAGGCTGCGGTTTACGCTCGGGGACACGCTGCCGGGTAATCGGATTCTTTTTCTGGAAATCCTCGAAATCGACGATTTCACGGACGGGTTCTGGCTCGCGTTCCGGCTCCGGCTCTATCGGGATCGTCTCTTCGGGAATCGGTTCAGGCTCGGGCGGCAGTTCAGGAATCTCTGGGTCTGGTATATCGTCGAGCGTTGGAAGATCTAGCTCTTCTGGAGTGTATTCGATTTGTGGGCTCGGTTCCGCGGGCGCGGCTGCCGGTGGAGAATAAAGTTCGAAGATGATCTCCTCCGGCTTTTTTTCCGGCTGCAGCATGGACTTGATAATGAAAAACACGATCAAGGCGAAATGCAGACTCGCCGAGAAAATCATTGGCCCTTTAAGATCGAAATACACAAGCGTCGCAAATAATTCAAACCCGCAGGTTCTACTCTTCCGGTCGCGTAATCAAATTGATCCGCTTGAGTTGATTTTGTTTCAGCAAATCCAGAAGCGTCACCACATTCTGATACGGCGTGTCCGCATTCGCTCGAATAGCCAGCACGGGGGGGTTGGCCATATTGCCGAAACGGTTGAGCTCGTTTTCCAACTCTAGCATACCTACCGGGTTGCCATCCATTCGGTAGCCTGCATCCGTTACCAATATATCTACGGAATCGGGAACCGCGGTAGCCGGCGCCTTCGAAGCGACTGGCAAGTCGATTTCCATCATCTGCTCCTTTTCGATTAGCGGCGTGCTGATCATGAAGATGATGAGCAAGGCGAAGCCCAAGTCAATTAGAGCGGTGACATTCAGCTCTGAATTCGCCTCGAGTGAACGCTTTCTGTGAAAGGAGCGCGGCATCTTGAATCTCTAGCGGCTCTCCAATTCGATCATATCCGCCAGGGCACTAGCGAAATTCTCCAACTCCGTAACCAAAACTTTGGTACGAGACAGCAAATAATTATATCCGAAAACTGAAGGTATAGCTACGCAAAGGCCAGCCACAGTCGTCAACAGGGCTCCAGAAACGCCCGGAGCCAAATTTTGCAAGGTCGCCGTCGCTTTTAGACCGACAGCGCCAAAGGCATCCATAACGCCCCATACGGTTCCAAGCAGTCCGAAAAACGGAGCCCCCGAGACGATTGTAGCCAAGAAAATCATACTAGACTCATAAGATAGAGTCTTGTTGGCCAGAGCTCTCTGCAAGGCATTCTCCACATGCTCTACTCGAGCCGCCCGGAGTTGCTCGATGCTCTCTCCCGCCTTCGGTTCAATCCGATGATACGCTTCAATAGCATCTGCATACAACGCGGCATACGGCACCCTTTTGGGAGCTTTAAAAGTCGCTGGAGCATTGAGAATCGAGTTCAGTCGATGTAGCGATTGCTCGAAACCCAAGTTGAACAGACGCAAGCGTTTGAGCTCCCAGTATTTCCCGAGCATAACCGCCCAAGCGCATACGCTAAAAAAGGCCAAGGCGAAGATGATAGCCTTCCCCGCCGGATTGCTTTGACTGAAGTAGGTGAAAACGTTTGGGCCGCCCGCGGCGACGATAACTGAGTATGCGTCCATTTAAATCGGCGTTGTATCGAAGATGGGTCGGCTAATTCGCCGGACTCAATTCTTTGAAACCGGGCCCCATCAAGGGTTCAATAAATTTCAACTCGGTGGGAGCAAAATTAACACTTGTTTCGCTTCTGGCAGAATTACGATTGCTCTGCTAACAAACCTTCCTCTAATTCCCTTCCTTATCCCTTACACACGACTGATTCATGGAATACGTAGAACGCGCTTTAAAAGAACTACAAGACAAGCGAGGCAACCAGTCCGGCAAACACGCTATGGTTGGCCTGGATGGCTTTGTGGATACCATCATCCATCTAGTCGCCAAGCGACATGGTCTCGGGGACGACTTTTCCCGAATTGAAACAATCGAGGATTTCGGAAATCGCGTCCTAGCAGCCGCGGGCAAGAGCGCCAATATCGAGATGTATCCCAAGATGGAAAAACTCGGGGGCAACGGCCCCATAATGGCCAACGCCCTCTATGCTACGGGCTTGCCAGTGACCTATGTAGGAGCCCTCGGCAAGAGCGCGCTGCATCCTGTATTCGAGGAATTCGCGAGGAAGACCAACGCCGTTTGCGTTTCCGATCCTGGGTTCACCAATGCTCTCGAATTCAACGACGGGAAGATCATGATGGGGATCACCAACACGCTGGAGAATCTGACCTACGAGTCCATCCTCGAGACAATGGGTGAAGGCGCCTTTATGGACCTCCTGGCCAAGTCCAGTCTGATTTCTCTGGTAAATTGGACCATGATTCCTCGAATGAATGCGATCTACCAAGCGCTCACGGATCGCATGCTACCCAATCTGCCACCAATGGACGGAGGACGCATTTTCTTCTTCGACTTGGCTGATCCTGAAAAGCGGGCTCAAAGCGAGCTGATCGAAGCCCTGCATGCAATCGCCAAGTTTCAAAATTTCGGCAATGTCACGCTTGGCCTCAACTTGAAAGAGGGCCAGCAAGTTAGCGACGCCTTTAATCTAGGCGAGACGGGCGAAGACGACGAATCGCTCAAGCGATTAGCTAAGAAAATCCGGGCCGAGCTCAATGTTAGCACCGTGGTCGTTCACCCGACTCGCTGCGCGGCCTGCGCCACCAAGACCGGCGAATGGTGTGTCGACGGTCCTTACGTGGAGAGCCCGAAGATCACCACCGGAGCCGGAGACCACTTTAATGCCGGATTCACTACTGGCCAGCTCCTGGGACTTTCACCAGAAGCCTGTCTGACGGTCGGCGTTTCGGTTTCCGGCTACTACGTGCGCACGGCAATCAGTCCGTCGCTAAACGATATCGATAGTTTCTTGAGAAATTGGTAAGGATTCAGGAATGACACAAGCAGACGCCATAACTGGCAAATTATTCACTTTCGAAGGCTCAGAGGGCAGCGGCAAATCGACCCACATTGAGTTGCTAGCCAACGAGCTCGAGGGCATGGGGCACGAGGTCGTGGTTACTCGCGAACCGGGCGGAACCGAAATCGGAGAGGAAATTCGGCATTTGCTGATCCACAATTCTGCAGGCGACGCCATGGCTCCGGAAACCGAGCTCCTCCTGTTCGCCGCAGCTCGAGCTCAACTCGTGCGGGAACTGGTGGTTCCCGGTCTGGAGGAAGGCAAAATAATCCTCTGCGACCGATTTCTCGATTCCACAACGGTATACCAAGGGGCGGCTCGCAGCATTTCATCAGATCCCGTTAGCTACATCAACCAATTCGCGATCGCGGGCATCACTCCCGACTTGACCTTCATTCTGGATGTTCCTGCCGAGGAATCCATCGCCAGAGTTAAGCGCCGCGTTTCCGATCTGCCTGATCGAATGGAGCAAGAGAACGTCGATTTCTACAAAAAGGTGCGGGAAGGCTACTTGCTGCTCGCCCGCTCCCTGCCAGAGCGGTTTCATGTCGTAGACGGCACGCGGGCCTTGAAGGACAACCAAGAAGATATTCTTAAAACGGCTCTGGAGCACCTCTAGGGAATTCTTCGAAAGTGACCGCAGGCATCAGCCAGGAATCGCACTCCGCTCTTATCGACCGAGCGATTCAGGAGAACCGGCTCGCCCATGCTCTGCTTATCTATGGCCAAAACTTAAAGGGCATAGAAGCCTTCGCCAACGAGCTGGCCAGCAAACTCGTCGATAGCCAATTGAGCGAAGGAGGACTGGGCTGGCACCCCGATGTCTTCGCCCTCCGCCCATCAAAGAAGTCCCGTATCATTTCCGTGGATGATACGCGGGAGCTCATTCGGAATATCCAGCATTCGCCTCAGAAGGCGGAGAGGAAAGTGGCCTTCATTCACGAAGCCGATCGCTTTAATCCAAGCGCCGCTAACGCCTTCCTGAAGACTTTGGAAGAGCCTCCGCTGAATACGAATATTCTGCTGCTGACAACGCGACCGCACTCGCTGATGGCCACTATACGCAGCCGATGCCAGCTGTTTCGATTGCCCGCAGGCGCCAACGAAATCGAGGATGCCCGGACCCTGGAGTGGCTCGATGACTATCGTTCCTTGCTATCGGATATGCTAGCCAAACAACCTTCTGGCAAATCCGCAGTCCCCCGCTATATTATGGGGATCTACGGACTCATCGAAAGATTCCGCAACATCATCGAAGCCATCACCAAAGAGACGTGGAAAGAACAATCCAAGCAACTACCAGAAGATCTGGACGATGATGAACGAATCGCCATGGAGTCGCGTATCAGCATTTCGCTACGCCACGAGTTTCTATCAGCGATTGAACAAGCAACGGAGCGCTTCACTCGAGACACGCTCGCCAAACGACCTGAAGCCGCAAGCAAGCTCGTTAAATCCATAAAAGAACTCGAAAGAGCCAGCGGGCTTCTTCGCTTAAATTTGCGGCCCGAAACTGCTTTGGAGGCCTTTCTGCTGAAGGCCCTGCGCATTTGGTCCGCCTGATCTGCTCCGCCAGCGCCGACTTTGCCCAGGCGTGGTGTCGCCCGCAACCAAATTACAAATCGGCGTCCCCTAAATGGGGAGAGTCGGGGTGATCGTGGTGCCCATCTCTTTTTCGGAGAGGATATCCATCTGAGCCTGCTTTTCCTCTAAAAGCGTCTTGCAGAATGACAGTTCGTCGATCGGCATATCGTCCGTGCCGCCTCCTAAGGCTCGTTCAACTCGCTCGGGCTCCATAATCAGCACACTTCTTTTTCCTTCGCCTGCCTGGCAGCCGAATTCTTAGCCGCATTATCGCTCGGGGAAGTCGAATCCTTCATTTCCTTGATTCGAATCGCGATTGGCAGCTTAGCGATTGCCCTGTCGTTTAGCTCTCTCTTTAGCCCTGGGCGCCATCACCCAGAAATTCGTAATCGTCGGAATCATCTATCATCTTGTTGCTGAAAGCTCATTGGGAACTTGCCAACGCTAGCCTCCAAAATATCCATCCTGAGGAATTTGAAGCTTAATTTGTATTCAATATCTGAATATAATATAGAACTAGATCAGCCAGCGATTCTCTTGGGTTATGGGAGCATTCTCATCATCACCCTAGCTGCTCTCGCCCTCGGAATATCCGCATTTACCAGCAAGAGATACGCAATCGGTTCGGAGTGAAAATTCCCCAAGAGAGAGGCTTGAGACATCCAGGGGTGCCTATTTTTGGTCTCTCGGAAATCGCCCGCTATTAGGATGGGCGCAAATCTGGCTTTAACTCAAAACCGATTTGAGCGCTTCAGTGAGCCGATCTACTGATGATTCGGAAGCATTCCCAGCCATCAGCCCAATACGCCAAATTTTTCCGGCAAGCGGCCCCAGGCCCGCGCCCACTTCGATCCCGTGCTCCATGAGCAGTTTCGACCGTGCCTCCGCATCATTGAATCCATCCGGTAAATACAAAGTCGTTAAAGGGTTTAGTCGCTCGCCTTCAGGCACAACCGGCTCAAAACCGAAAGCCGCCAATTCCGATCGCAAGTATTCCGCTCCTCGGGCGTGACGGCTCCATCTGGATTCCAAACCTTCGTCCAATATTTCCTTTAGGCCCGCATCCAAAGCGAACACCATGCTGATGGGAGCTGTGTGGTGATAGCTCCGACCGCCTTCCCCATCAACGTAGGCTAATAGGGCGTCCAAATCGAGATAGAAGCTCGGCGTCGGCTTCGATCGGTTCCGATACACTTCCAATGCTCTTGGAGAAACAGTAACTGGAGCCAGGCCGGGAGGAACTCCCAAGCATTTTTGCGTGCCCGAGAATACGATATCCGCTCCCCATTCATCCACGTGAACTGGCATCCCTGCCAAAGAAGTGACGCAATCCATGAACAATAACGCCCCCGCCTCACGGCAAACATCTCCCACCCCGTTCATCGGTTGATAAACGCCGGTAGATGTCTCCCCATTCACGAGGGCGGCGATTTTAGGAGATTCACGCCTGATCGTATCTCGAAATTCGTCTAGGTCGATCGCTCTACCCCACTCCTGTTCGACTTTGACAACACGAGCCCCTAGCTTTTCTGAAAGGGCGGCCACCCTTCCACCAAACACTCCGTTCACGCCCACTACGATCGTATCGCCGGGCTCCAGGAAATTGACCAATAGAAACTCCATACCAGCACTCCCTGTCGCGGAGATGGGAAATGTTACCGAATTCTCGGTATCGAACACGATTCGCAACTGCGACTTAACCGATTCCATGACACCCAAGAACCGAGGATCCAAGTGCCCGAAAAGCGGACGAGAAAGCGCTTCGAGGACGTTTTCAGATACATTGCAAGGGCCTGGGCCTAGTAAAAGCGTTTCTGATACAGTAGTGTTCACGATTCAATTGAGAGAGGAGATTCTATTGCCTAAAAAGGCCTCAAATAAAGTTCTCATAACCGCCAGTTGACAAAGGAAAAAGCGATTGACCCGCAGAATTTGAAATCCAGCCCTCGAATAGCGTGGAGCTTCCGCAATGCGCGCCCTCACGGCGGCAACCCATGAGAGTCGCTTTCGAATGACTTCAGAGAGCCAGGGGCTTCGTCATCGGCTATTGCCTCACGAAACCTGGTGCCCAGGGCGAGAGTCGAAAGTCTTTTGTAAGTTACTTTATTTTAGGTACTTAAATATTTCCTATTTTTTGAATATCTTAAATGTTGCGTAATTTTGAACAAATATTCGTATGCATTTGTATGCAAACGCCACGTTCGAAATTCCCCATTACAGTTAAGTCCGGCTCCTCCGTAGTCAAGATTTACGCTAATAAGCGCGGCGATGGGCGAAAGATATTCCAAGTCGGCTGGTATCTTGGCGGACGCCGCTTAAAGCAGTTTAATGATCTTCCGTCAGCCAAAGATTTTGCTAAGAAAAAGGCTAACGACCTACGCATACAGAAGAGCTCTGAATCCTTAACTAGAAACCAAGTGTTAGAGTACAGCGAAGCAAAGAGGCTTTGCGGCAACGGGGGACTCTCAGGAGACGGAAGCAAATCGTTTTTACCTTATTGATCCTTCTGGAGTTAATAATAACTGGATAGTTGGCTCTTACAACGGTACAATTTCTGGCGGATGAATTGGGTCAGTAGCCACTCACTCCCTTGGGGTGGTCAACAATGACGCCGACATTGGTGATTACATTACGTTTTTTGGTTCCTATGATTTTGCAGTCGGAAATACGGTTACTCGTACAATCTCGATGAGAATTTATTCAGTTGGAAGCTATATGTTCGACCCCAATGCCGTTTCATCGTTTATGCTAACTTGGGGAGCAGATGGCCTTGGGACGAGCTATCCTTTTGGCGATCCCCAGGGTACGACATCGGTACCAGCGGTGCCACCAGCTCCTCTAGCTGATCCCGTCCCCGACACAGGCTCCACAGCAGCCCTTCTTGGAGTTGGTGTAGCGGCTCTCGCCTTTGCTAGGCGGAGGCTGGGTTAACGTATCGATGTTTTAGGTCGTTTCGGCGGTCGTCCCTTTTCCGTGCCAAGGGTTTAGTTTGCGGAAGGTG
>NZNM01000076.1 GCA_002694885.1 Opitutaceae bacterium
CTGCATTTCATTGGGTCCTGTAAAGTGTAAGAAGATTCTTATGCAGAGAGACGGTCCAAAAATTCTCCAAATACAAGTGTCGCCGGGTCACGATTTTAAGGGGCGGCATGGAAAGAGTAGATTGCGAAATGAATCGATCAGCTTAAAGGAAGTTGAGTGCGTAGCCGGAAAGGGCCTGCGAGGCGATCGGTTTTTTGACTACAAAGAGGATTTCAAGGGGCAGGTCACGTTTTTCGACCAGGCGGTAGCTGATGATCTGCAGCAGCGACTAGGTTTGTCCTCCCTCGATTTTACAAGTACGCGACGAAATGTGTTGGTTGCGGGTATCGACTTGAGCAAGCTAATCGGGAAGCGGTTTTCAATAGGCGAAGTCGCCTTTATTGGGGTCGAGGAATGCGCTCCTTGCTATTGGATGAACGAAGCCTTGGGACCTGGGGCAGAACAAATGATGCGAGGTCGTGGTGGTCTCAGATGCCGCATTTTGTCGGGGGGAGTGCTCAGAGTTGGCGATGTGGAAATTGCTGAATGGTAACACGGGCGAGCTAATTTGGGCTGCCGACGAAGTTTTCGACGCTTCGGATCCTCGAGTATCGAATTCCGCTAGAAAATTTTGCAAAACCCAATCGATCATTCAATATCCCCTGCACAATACGCAAACAGCCCTGCACAGCCCGAACCGATTTTCAAAGTACGTAGCCCACTCGCTATTTAGCGCAATAAATTTACAAAAAGATTAAAGTTCGTCAGAAGGGAGCCGTTTTTAAAAAATATATAAACAAAAACTGCCTGAAGAAACCTTAATCGCATTAACGTAATGAACATCAATAACCACCCACAAGCCAACGACGTATACACTAAAAACTTAGCAAACCAGCCTGGAGAGAAGCCCTCCAAGGCGCCGATTGAAGCTGAGTCCAAAAATCCTAATGGACCAGTGGAGGACAAAGTGGATTTGAGTAAGCTGGACGCTTTGCGCGAGCAGCCTGAGATTCGTCCCGAGGTAGTTGCCAAGGGCAAGGAGCTTCTCAATGATCCCAATTATCCCTCGCAGGAAATCGTCGAATCTATCGCTAAATTGATCGTGCCATTTGACGATGAGGAGTAAGTAATGACCCTTAGTTTAAGCACGACGGGAATTAGTATTATTTCCAATCTTCTGCAATGAATCAAAACGCCGCTTCTTATAAGAAAGCCGCCATTCTATCCGCAAGTCCTGAACGACTGATCTCAATGCTCTACGATGGAGCTCTAGATGCCATGCGCGATGCCAAGAGAGGCTTTTAAATAGAGGATCTGAAGAAGCGAAACGAGGCGATTAGCAATAATCTGATCAAGGCTCAGAATATTTTCAGCGAGTTGCAGCGATCGCTTCGCTTGGATAAAGGAGGCGAATTTGCCGACCAGATATTTGGGCTCTATGGGTTCTATTCTACGAAGCTCAATGAGGCTGACTTCAAGAAAGAAGAAGAGCCCATTGATACAGTCATCCGATTGTTCACTGAGATCCGGGATGCCTGGGAAGAAATGCTCACCAAGCAAAAAGTTAAAGCGGAACCGGCTCCGGCTATATCAGGAATAGGAGTCGGGGAAGGCTTGTCCCTTAAGGCTTAGTCATAGCCAAGTGTTGCTTAGAATAGAGCGACACGAGTCCGGATGGATTCCTTCGCTTGCAAATGCTCGTAGGGCTTTCATGTTTTGGGGTCGCGCGAATTGGCAAGGCAACGGATTCCCATGACAAAACGGCGATTCACTCTTCTTGAAGCTTACGAACGATTCACTGAAAAGGAGACTCTGTGCATTCGTGAATCGAATTTCGAGGAAGTGCGCAGCCTCCAAGAAAAGAAAGGAAAATTGATTCGCGAGTTGGGAATCCTCGAAGACGCGGAGTTGATAGAAGAGAACGAGCGACAGGATTTTGACCGGCGATTAGTGGAACTTGGGCGAATCGAAGAGGCGAACGGTCAGCTGCTAGATAAAATGCAGAGGCAAAATCGGTCGAATGCTCGATCGCTAGCGAAGCAAGTTTCGGCCGTTGCTCGTATTCAAAAAGCCTATGGCGGATCGGACAGGCCCGCTGTTCAACGAGGCCTTGAAGGCAAAGCCTAGACGAAGGGTTGGCGTAGCTGCTCGACTATGGATTTGCCGTCCCGTAAAGTTCGAATTCCCTCTTCACTAGCCATACCCACACTCATAATCACGGGTTTACCCGTGTTGGCTATCTTCTTCAACAACGGGATATGCGTAACTTCGAATGACGATACTTTGTACAGTTCCGGTTTGATTTCGGATTCAAGAAATTCGACCGCCTCCTCATCGAAAGGCGCACTGAACAGGTCAATTCCTAGTGATCTCGCATGCTCGGCTAGCGGACGGTGCCACTCATAGGGAGTGGAGGCGATTTGGTAGAGCTCGTGCAGGCTCTTCCCTTCCCACAAGCCTTCATCGATCATGAATTCAGGATTTGTAGAAGGGAGGGTCAGTGTATCCGCAGAATAAGTCTGCAATTTCACGGCGCTTGCCCCGTTGTCAGCAGCCAATTGGATTAAGCGTTTGGCTGTATCCAAATCCTGATTGTGGTTTCATGATAGCTCGGCGACGACAGGTGGAGGCTGTGTTGGGTCCGATATCTTTCGATAAAGCCCGTTCATGCTAATCTAGCTCGGAATTCTGAAATGTTTCGATGAGAGTTTGAAGCTCTTCGATCCCAAGTCGGTCCGGATTATCTAGACTATTGTATTCAAATCCTTATGGACACTTTTCGCCCTTGTATCGAGAGCTGTCGTATTTCCAATAAGGACTGGAAGGATGAATTATGTAGCGGTCGCTTTGTCGATGCTTAGAGCGATGACTCGCCTCACGCCGGTAGCGATGGCGGCGTCTACGACATTCATAGCCCCATTTATATTGGTCTTTATAAACTCGTGGGGATTGTACTCCGCGGCGGGCACTTGCTTGAGCGCCGCTGCGTGGATGACGTAGTCGACATCGTGCATGGCCCGTTCCAGTCGTGGCTTGTCGCGAACATCGCCTAGAAAGAATCGAAATTTGCCCGAAGAGAAAGTGGGGCTGGCTGCCATTTCCGACTGCTTAAGTTCATCGCGAGAAAAGATGATGACTTTCTCCGGGTCGAACCGCCGAAGGATTTCCCGGCAGCATTGCTTTTCGAACGATCCGGTTCCTCCGGTAATCAAAATGGTTTTGCCGTTTAGCATAAGGATGGGAAGAGAGTTGAATTTGAGGAATCTAGAGAATTTGTAAATTAGGTTCAATCAATGCGTTAAGAGAATGCCAAAACAAGTGGTCGCACTATTGTTGAGTGAATCGCGAGACCCCATCCTGCTCCCCCGAAATGCTGCTTTAGCCTGTCAAATGCCGAGATTGAGTTGATTTTTACAAAAACCTGTTTCCGTGGGGTTTCATTATTTCGCGATTCAACTACGTTAATGATATCGAGCCTCTTCTGACGACTAGGCCGTTTTTTTTCGACTAGATAACCGGAACTCGTAACCCAATTAAAGCAAGAGCGACTCGTTTATGACAGTGGAACGAATACTCATCCTCGATGATGAGCTGATAATCCGAAAGGCCCTCGAAGAACAGTTGCGGCGTAAGCGCTTGTCCGTTTGCAGCGTTTCGACGCTAAAAGAGGCGGAAAATCATTTGGAAAAAGACGAGTTCGATTTGCTTTTTGTCGACGTCAATCTTCCGGACGGCAACGGGACGGATCTGCTGGATCGGATCGCTGAAATGCAGGATCCGCCTTTGGTCGTGATCATTACTGGAAATGGTTCAGTAGAGTCGGCTGTAGAATGCATGCGTTCGGGCGCCTTTGATTATATTATCAAGCCATTTTCATCTTCGCAAATCGACGTCTTGATGAAGAAGGCCAAGGACTACAGGCAATTGGTGAAGGTGAATCAGTTCTTCACGCAGGAAAGCGCTGTTGGAGCCGAGCTCATAGGGAAAAGCGCTCCGATCCAGCAATTGAGATCGATGGTGTCCAAAGTAGCTCCGACCGAAGCGACGGTGCTCATAAATGGCGAGAATGGTACGGGAAAAGAATTGGTGGCTAGCGAGCTCTATCGGTTGAGCGCCCGCAAAAACGCCCCGTTTATTAAGGTCAATTGCGCAGCGATTTCAGAGACTCTAATCGAAAGCGAATTCTTCGGTCACGAGAAGGGGGCGTTCACTGGGGCGATGCAAAGACGCGAGGGTCGATTTGAATTAGCGGATGGGGGCACTATATTGCTGGACGAGATTAGCGAGATATCGCCCAAAGTTCAGGCCAAATTGCTAAGAGTGCTCCAAGAGAGAGAGTTTGAACGGGTGGGCGGCAACAAAACGATTAAGGTAGATGTTCGTGTAATTGCCACGACCAACCGCAATTTGATGCAATCGGTTGAGAATGGCGATTTTAGGCAGGACCTCTATTATCGACTGAACGTATTCCCTCTCTTCGTGCCTGCTCTAAGGGATAGGGACAAAGACGTGGTTTTGCTCGCCAAAAGTTTTGCCCAGCGATTCAGCCGGAAGCACGGTATTAAACTGGCTGGTTTCGACGATGAGGCGACACGAGCATTGATCTCTCACGATTGGCCCGGAAATGTTCGGGAACTGCAAAACACCATTGAACGGGCGGTGATATTGACCGAGCCCGGATCGAAGATCTCTGCTATGTCGCTTGGACTGATGCCGAGCGCTATGCGAACTCAATCGGTCGCGAATGCCGAGAGTGTCGCTAGCCGAGAGCTAGTCGGCGCAGGGTCCCATTCAAATGGATTTGGCGGAACGGATTTCCCGAGCTTCAACTCGCCGATAGGGGACAATGGATTTGGCGATGAACCAGCCGTTGAAAGCCAATCTCCCGAAGACGAGGAACCGCTCCCGCTCGAGAAGATTGAGCGGCAGCACATCCTGAAAACCTTGGAGTCGACCGGAGGAAATCGAACGCAAGCTTCGAAAATCCTAGGAATTAGCATCAGGACGCTTAGAAATAAATTGTCGATTTATCGAGGCGACGGCGAGTTCATACCGGGTGAAGAATCCTAGTTGAAGAGCGATTCCTAGGCCCGGAGGCGGAGTCTAGCCCAACTGGCTTTCCCAGAGCGAACATCGAAGAGAATTCACACGATTGTCGCTTGATTTCCGTTGCGGGCGCCCTTCGGTAACATTTATCAGATTTTTGGCCGTCAGAGTTGGGAGTTCTACCTAAACCTTTTAGGTTATGGAACGATACTTACCTTGACCGACAAACTAAGGCACTCGACGCGGCGGACGACCCGATTCAGCAAATTAATCGAGAGCCCGCAGCTGTTTAAGAGCTTCATACCGATCGCCTTTCATGTCGACTATTGGGACCGACTTGGTTGGCGCGACCCCTTTGCATCGGGTCAACACACGCAGCGCCAATACCATTTAGGGAAGATAGGTCAGCTCGCATCGATCTATACGCCTGCCTTCGTCATCGATGGTAAAGAATGGAGGGGCTTCTTTGAGCGGGAAGCATATCCATCGACAAGCGAGGAAAAGGCGGGAACGCTTTTCGTAGATATCGAAAATCGCTCTTTAACCGCTACGCGTCCATCCCCGGAAGACAGCCTGCTTTTCGCCGCAGTGCTTGGCGTAGGATTCGAGACTCAGGTAAAGTCGGGTGAGAACAGAAACCGAAATTTAGCGCAGGACTTTGTAGCGGTTTGGATGAGTCAGTCCAATTCAGGCAGCTGCGAACTGGATCGACTAAAGTGAGCGAATTCCGCGAGCTAGTGTCACGTGATTCGTCGTAGGGGCTACGATTTTTGGCTCATGAAAAGGACATCCCAGCTGTTGAGACTCGGCCCTGACATCAGTTTACTTTTTTTGCTTCTTTGCCCAGGAATCGCGTAGGGTGACGGTTTGGTTGAATACGAGAGCCTCTGTAGTTGAATCTGGGTCAACTGTGTAGTAGCCTTTTCGTTCAAACTGGAATCGATCTCCGGGTTCTGCTCCGGCTAGTTCCAGTTCACCGTAGGCGCGTATCACTTTTTCGGATTCAGAATTGAGGTTGTCTAGAAAGGTCTGGCCTTCTCCGGCATCGTCTGGGTTGGGCTTTAGGAATAGCTGTTCGTAGGCTCGCACTTCCAGAGGAACGTTTTCAGTCGCGGATACCCAGTGGATAGTGCCCTTGACTTTACGTCCATCTGGGGTGGATCCGCCTCGCGACTCGGGATCGAAAGTGGCCTGGATTTCGACGATGTCTCCCGCCTCATTTTTAGTAAATCCGGTGCAAGTGATGTAGCAGGCATAACGGAGCCTGGCTTCTCTGCCGGGGCCCAGTCGGAAGAATTTTCTTGGAGGGTCCTCCATGAAATCGTCTCGCTCGATGAAAATTTCTTTTGTCAGAGGGACGCGACGGGTTCCCATATCCGGATTTGCGGGATGGTTAGGCCCATCGTAGAATTCGGTCTCATCCTCCGGGAAGTTCTCAATAACGACCTTTACCGGATCGAGAACGGCCATGCGACGAACGGCTTTTTCTTCAAGATCCTTGCGAATGCAGTATTCGAGTAGCGCGTATTCGTTGACGCGTTCCCGTTTGGCCACGCCTGCTCGATAGCAAAATTCATTGAGGGATTCCGGAGTATACCCACGTCTCCGAAAACCAGATACGGTCGGCATTCTAGGATCATCCCATCCTCGAACGTGCCCTTCGGAAACTAGCTGAAGCAATTTTCGTTTACTAGTCAGAATGTACTCGACATTGAGTCGCGCGAATTCGACTTGTCGTGGCCTGCTGGGTACGGGTAAATTGTCGAGAAGCCAATCGTACAATGGGCGATGAAACTCGAATTCCAGAGAGCAAAGGCTATGCGTGATGCCTTCGATGGCGTCGCTTTGACCGTGGGCGAAATCGTAGGAGGGGTAGATTTTCCAGTTGGCACCCGTCCGATGATGCTCGGTGTGAATTATCCGGTAGAGCACGGGGTCCCTCATATTGATATTCGGGTGAGCCATGTCTATTTTGGCTCTCAAAACACGTTCCCCGTCTTTGAAGGCCCCGTCTTTCATTTGCTCTAGAAGAGCTAGACTCTCTTCTGCTGGTCGATCGCGAAACGGGGAGTTTTTTCCAGGTTCGGTCAAAGTGCCCCGGTACTCCCGCATTTCTTCAGGAGACAGATCATCGACGTAAGCCAGTCCGTTTTGAATCAAGTGCACCGCCCAATCGTAGAGCTGCCCAAAATAATCGGATGTAAAATAGAGTCGATTTTCGTAGTTGGCTCCTAGCCATCTGACATCCTCTTTAATCGCTTCAACGTATTCCGTCTCTTCTCTAGCTGGATTCGTGTCGTCGAAACGCAAATTGAATTCGCCTCCGTAATCTTTGGCGATGGAGTAGGAGACCTGGATCGCGAATGCGTGCCCAATATGGAGATACCCGTTGGGCTCGGGAGGAAAGCGCGTTACGATCTTTTCGCTCGAACCCGAGGCACGGGATTCATCGATAATATCGCGAATGAAATTGGAGGGGGTTTCGTCAGGTGTCATGAATTGGAATGCGTTTCCAGTGTGGCCTAATTGACTGATGCAAGGCGATCATTGATTCGGCGAACGACAAGCTCCTTGCCCAGTAGTTCGAGCATGGGCAGGAAATCCGGTCCTGAATTCGTGCCGCTAACGGCGAATCTAACAACTGGATACCACGCGAATGGCTTATCTCCCGTTTCGTTCGAAAGTTGCAAAAAAGCGTTCTCTATCGCGGATTCCGACCAATCTTCCAGGGCCTGAAGTCGCGGGGCGATCTCCACTAATCGATCTGAAGCTCCCTTTCGATTCCAGACTTTCTTCAATGCTTTCTCGTTTACAGGGAACTCGTCAGAAAAGAAGTAAGCGGAAAATCCGGGCAGATTCTCAAAACTGTCGATTTTATCGCGGCACAATTCCAGAACCGCTCGCAGGTATTCGCTGTCGACGTTCTCGTCAATGAGCTCCGATGCTGCCAAAGCTTTCTTGGCCGAATTTTCGTACTCGTTAATAGGCAGAATCTTCATGTATACGAAATTCAGATGCGACATCTTTTTCTCGTCGAACCGAGCGCCGGCCTTCTGTATGTCTTTGATTTCGAATCGTTCTAGGATTTCTTTGATAGAGAGAACTTCCTTGCCGTCCTTGGGTGACCACCCAAGTAGAGCGATAAAGTTGACCACCGCCTCGGGAAGAAAGTGCCGTTGCTGGTATTCTTCGATAAGGGCGCCTTTATCTCGCTTCGACATTTTGCCTTTTCCTACTTTCGGATCTTTGAGGATCATAGGCATGTGAGCGAAATTCGGAGGGGTAGCTTTGAAGGCCTTGTAGAGCTCTAAATGCTTGGAGGTGTTGGAAAGGTGATCTTCGCCGCGCAGTACGTGAGTGATACCCATGGAAATGTCGTCGACAACGTTAACGAAATGGAATCCCGGATCTCCGTTGGAGCGAACAAGTACGAAATCACGTTCTTCGCGACGAGTTACTTTGCCTCGAATCAGGTCATCTATAGTGACCGGCTCAGTCCGAACTTTTTCGATCTCGGCTTTATGATACGAGTCGTATTCGGTGTAGCGTTCGCCCTCGAGTTTGAAGAATACGGCGCCGTCCTTTTCGTAGACGCGCCCGGCATCCTCCAATTTCTTCAAGTACTCATTATAAATATCGCCGCGCTGGCTTTGGAAATAGGGCCCGAAGTCGCCGCCAGTATCGGGGCCTTCGTCCCAATCCAATCCCAGCCAGCGAAGGACTCTAAGGAGCTCGTCAAGAGCATCTTGCGTATTACGCTCCTTGTCGGTGTCCGCGATGCGCAGAATAAAGCTTCCGCCCGTTTTTCTAGCATAGAGCCAATTGAACAAGGCAGCTCGAGCTGTGCCTATATGCACTGAGCCTGTAGGGCTTGGCTCGAATCTAACGCGTACGCTACTCATAGGGACGACACGTTGCGCGGAAGGAGGTCCGAATCAAGGCATCTCTGAGTCCAATCTCACCGACGCGCCAATCGGCTGATCGGAAACAGCAGACAGATGGAAAGCGCGACGAGAATCGATCCGAATGCCGCCCATCCTTGGATGGAAAAGAACTGGATCATGTAGAAACCGATGAATGGGGCCACGAGACCGCGGATGCCAGTCATGAAAGAATGAACAGTCATGTAATCGGCCTCCTGCCCAACTGGCGCGAATTTGGTTACCCAAAGGCTCCAGTTGACATTGCCGCCGGCCATAGCGACCCCATATCCAAGGGCTCCGAGATAAATGCCGAAAATCGAGTCGGCAAAGAAGAAAGCGACGATCGCGGTTAGTTGAATACAACTCGCAAGGCCGCGAATGAGGAAAAAATTGAATGAGTCGAACAGGTGTCCCCAAATAGAGGTGGCGATGATGCGGGCAATGCTGGGAATGACGATCGCCGCAATGGCGATTTGCGTATTGCTGGCTTGAATACTATATTCATCGCTGGTCATGTACTCGATTTGCAGGGGCATGGTAGTTAGATTGCCGAAGCCGAGGATCATCCACATTCCCAGCATGCATCCGAAGATTTTGTCTTTCCAGGCCAGGGAAAGGTGTGTCAGCGGATTGCTCTTAGGGCTCCGTTGCAGGATTCGGGAAGGCGTCATGTAGATGCAAGCTCCGGAGAAGAAGCAGGCCACTCCCATTATTTGGAATAGGATTGGGAAATTAGAGATATCGGATTCTAGCAACTGCCCGCCGAACCAGCCGAAAATCGGGGCGAGCGCGACGCTCAAGGTGATTGCGTAGGCGACGCGCTTTCCTCGAATAGCGGAGGAATAGTTGGTTGAATAGATGTGGACTAGAAGGGGCATTTGTTGAGCAAGCAACGCGGCCGCAATCGTACCTGAACCCAAAAAGATCCACAAATTATCGACCCCAACAGATGCGAGTAGAAACAAGCAACCCGCGCAGAGATAGTTGACGCTGCAAATCGAGCTGGTTCGCATTTTCAAACGTGTAAAGTAGAATAGGGCGATTGGAGTAGATAGCAGGCCGATCATGAATGCCGCTGGCACGAGAGCTTTGGCAAACGATGACGCATCGAAATAGCGCGTAACTACAAGCAAGGCGAAGGTTCTCCATCCAGCGTCCATAAATCCGCCGAGGCTGCTCCGCATCATATCCCAGCGAAATGTCTTTCGTGCGATGTTTTCCGCGTCGTCGTCGGAATTGGGAATTGCGGGAGAAGTCATGTTAGAAGTTGGATCCGTTGTCCCGACCCTATTGCGATGTTGAGTATCGATTTGGGTGGTGGAACGTGACCGACACTGGCAGGGGATACTTTCAGGTCGAAGACTTAATTTGTTCGACCAGATCGATAAACTCGGGAAGCCCGCGCAGGGCTTTGAGATCGCGATCTTTTTCGAGCCATTGCGCGTCGTTGTAGCCCAGTTCTACTGCTTTCTTCAATGCGCTCAGGGCTTCCCGAGTTCGCCCAGAAAGCGATAGGCTGCAAGCGAGATTGTAGCGAATCCTCGGATCCTTTGGCGACAGTCTGGCCAGCTTTCGATCAATTCGTAGCGCTTGCTGATCCATATCGTATTTTGAATAAAGACCAGCGAGCAGTTCGAGAATCTGCGTGTCGCCCGGAAGGCGTTTTCGCAGCTTTTCGTAAAAATTTATTTCGTATGCGTCCTGAGCATCGATCTCCATACGTGGCTAAATTCGCGCAGCCAGCGCGAATCGGCAAGTTCACCTTTGAGCGGATTCGGTTTCGACGGCGGCTGCGACTCTGGAATTCCTCTATGGGCGAGCTAAGCGGGATAGCTCAGTCATTGGACTCTTCTATCCATAGGGAATCTCGGAAATCCTAAGGCCCCTTTTGCTCTGGCGTCGATAGAAGCCGTTTTCTTCAAAACACCCCTTGAAGAACCCTTGAAGGAATCCGTTGGAGAGATGCGGGTCATTGATCCGATACCATATCACGTGTATCACCTATTCTCGGGCGCTGCGCTCAATACCGATTATACTATTATCGCTATGAATGCACGATTTGGCATTATCCTAATCATCTCCACTCTGTTTGCGTCATTTGCGGCAGGACAAGCGGAGGAATAAGGGGGTCATTCTTTCGCTCGAACAAGACACCGCGACCGGTTCGCTTGAAGTTGTTGGGAGCGTCAAGGAAGGCGATCGCGTACGAATCGATCGAATCTCTCCAGTCGCGCCGGTTCTAGAGGCCGATATCTTGGCTTCTATTCCGGACGATAAGTTTTCGTTGTCGGATACGGTGGATGACGACAAGATCGACCGTAAGGCCTCCTTGGAAGTTTGCCGAGCAGCTTTGACCGAGTTTCCTGAAGAGCCTCGTTTCCATGCTCAGCTAGGGCGATTGCTCGAAGTGCTCGAGAAGCCTGCTAGCGCTATCTTGAGCTACGAAAGAGCCCTCGAGTTGGAGCCGAACTATCCGGTCGTTTTGCACAAGCTTGCTTCTTTGAGGTTTTTCGGACCGGAAGAATTACGTGATCTAGAAATTGCTCGCGATTTCTACCGTCGAGCTGCGGAGCTAGAATTCGATGCCGCCATGCCGGTTATCGGTTCAATGAGCCGTGACGCGTCTTGAGGTCCCCGCGACTACGAGGCAGCCGTTCATCAGTTCAAAATCGCGGCCGATAAAGGAAATCCGTATTCTCAAAACGCGCTAGCCCAGTGCTACGAAAATGCCTGGGGTATAGAACAGGACATCAGTCAGGCTCTGTTGTGGTACCGCAGCTCAGCGGAACTGGACCATGCTCCTGCCATGTGGAACCTTGGACGTGTTTTCGATAAGGGAATTGGAGTCGCGTCTAACGAAGCCACTGCCTTTTATTGGTACGGCAAGGCTGCGAAGCGCGGACATTTGGAAGCGACTGTCGCCCTAGCGGATTGCTATTTAGAGGGACGTGGAATCGAAGCGGATTCTGAAATAGCTATTGAGCTTTACAACAAGGCGGTTGAACGAGGAAACGCGGACGCGATGCGTCGACTAGCGGAAATATATCTTGCAGGAGTTATCGTAAAGAAGGACTACGATATCGCGGCTTCCTTTTACCGGAAGGCTGCTAGCAAGGGTGATCCGATCGCCCAGTTCAGTCTTGCTTCGATGCTGGAAAAAGGCCGCGGCATTACCCGGAATAAGGACGAAGCGATTGCCTGGTATCAGGATGCCGCTCGCCAAGGCCACAGTTCTTAGCAAAAGCGCCTCTTGAAACTGCAAGTAGACTGGTAAATGCCCTTGTTTATAGTAGGTGTGAGGCTGTCATAGGCAGCCCAAGTTTGTATGAGTGTAGTATAGGCTGGCGGTTTCCGCCAGCCTATCGCTTTTTAGGCGCTCGCCGAAGATTCGATTGTCTTGTCTTTAGAGCAAAACCCTTTCGCTTGGTATTCCTGGCAAGAAGCCGTGACTTGCAGCCGTTGACTGATCGGGGTCAGCCCGAGCTTGGCAGATACCGTGCTGCCGTACCATTCCATAAACGGGGCAGGAATTTCGAAAATCTTTTGGCAGTCGTTGCAGATCACTTGGGCCTGGTGGCTGCCTTGCTCCTTGTTGGGCATGTAGTACTTTAGATTTGTCCCGATGTCCACCTCGCGAACGAGACAGCTCTCAACCAATATCGGCAATGTGCGGTATACCGTGGCCCGAGAAACGGTACGGTCGATCAGTCGGGCCTTGTCAAGAAGCTCCTCGGCAGTGAAATGACTCGACTCCTTGAATACGGCTTCGAATATGGCCATACGTTGGCCAGTCATTCTCAGATTATGCTTTACCAGAAAGGATCGAAAACGGTCTCTGCACTCTTCGATGGTCACGTTCGAAGTCTCAATACGATCTCAATAACTGTCAACGATGGAGTCGCGCTTGGATTTGCATGACGAGGTTGTCGCCGTTTGGCCGCTAGCGGGATTCGATAAAACTCTTCATTATCGAGCGAGCGCTAAACTGGCGGAAACGATAGCGGTTGGGTGTCTGGTTCGAGTCCCCATAGGACGGCGGTTTGTTTTAGGGGTTGTCGTGGAAACGGGGGCATCCGCGGACGTTGACTATTCGAAGCTTAAGCTTGTCTCGCAACTTTGCTATGATGAACCTATCCTCACGCCAGAATTACTAAAGCTTGCCGAATGGATTCGAGCCTATTACGGAGCTAGTCGCGAATCTGTATTGGAGACAATGATACCGGCTTCAGTCCGTCGAGGCATGTCGCCCAAGAAGATCAAGTATGTATCTATAAGTAATGAAGCCAACGATGAGGTTCTCGCTGAACTCGAACGGCGGGCGCCTAAGCAAAAAGCGCTTTACGATTTCCTGGTTCAGCAGATCAAGCCCCAGAGCAAAGGATTGATATTAAAGCGGCTGAAACTATCGCCAGCCACCTACAATAGTTTGTATAAGAAGGGGTTTGTCAGGGAGGAATCGCGCATTGAGGAGCGAACCGCATACGAAGACGATATTGGATCAATGGAATTCGTCGAGGAAAAGGCCTTTGAGCTAAACGAAGAGCAGCAAATCGTGGTCGAAAGCTTGCGTAAGAATTTGGACAGAGGGGATTTTCGGGCTCATCTCCTTTGCGGCGTAACGGGCTCGGGTAAAACGGAGGTTTATCTCCAGGCCATGGAGAGCGCTTTGGAGCGCGGGCAGGGTGTTTTATTTCTGGTTCCTGAAGTAGCCCTGACGCCACAGACGGTGGGGCGCATTCGGGCTAGGCTCGCCCAAATAGGCAATATCGAAGCCGTTGTTTGGCATAGCCATTTGTCGGATGGAGAACGCTTAGACGGATGGATGGCCTTGTCTTCAGGACGAGCTCGCGTAGTGGTCGGGGCTCGGTCGGCGGTGTTCGCCCCACTGCAGAACCTAGGATTGGTCATCGTGGACGAGGAGCACGAACCAGCATTTAAACAAGATGAGACGCCTCGCTATCATGGACGAGACGTGGCTGTCTATCGAGGCTACTTAACGAAATCTCTCTGCGTTCTGGGCTCAGCGACGCCGTCTCTTGAAACCTACCGAAATGCCGTCAACGGAAAGTATGCGATCGATCGGCTAACGAAGCGAGTGGATGATCGATCGCTTCCCATGATGCACATTGTGGACATGAGGCAAGAGATCGCTCGAACGCGTAAGCCAACGCAGCTTTCAAGGATGCTTGTCGAAAAGCTTCGGGAGCGTTTCGAGCGGAAGGAGCAAAGCATTTTGTTTCTCAATAGGCGGGGATTCTCTGCGTCAATGCTTTGCCAAGAATGCGGGCATATCGAGAGCTGCGAACGTTGCAGCGTGCCCATGACTTATCATCGTAGTGATGAGACGTTGAAATGCCATTTGTGCGGCGCGGAATCCGTGGCGCCGATGGTTTGCCCTTCATGTCGCAGTCCCAGGATTCGTTGGAAAGGGATGGGGACGCAGCGTATCGAAAACGCGGTTACAAAAGTATTGCCCAAGGCCAAAATAGTGCGCGTCGATGCGGACACAATGAGCAGGAAGCATCTCTTTCGGCAGATTCTAGGGGACTTCCGCTCCGGAAAGATAGACATCCTTGTGGGGACCCAGATGATCGCCAAGGGCTTGGACTATCCTAATGTTACCCTTGTCGGCCTAGTGGATGCCGATCTCTCCTTGCACATCCCCGACTTTAGGGCCAACGAGCGAACCTTCCAATTGCTAGTCCAAGTTTCCGGTCGGGCGGGGAGAGGGGACTTGGCAGGCGAAGTGGTCGTTCAATCTTGCACGCCTCATGCGGACCCTATCCAGTTTGCTCGTCATGGCGATGTGGATGCGTTTCTCCAGATGGAATTGGAGAATCGGGAACGGTTCCAGTATCCTCCATTTAGGCGGCTAATTAGGCAGGTGCTTCGGGGACCCAATCCAGATAAAGTGGCTTTTTTTGCGGAGCAGTTCGCCAAGCAGGTTGAGAAACGGCTAGATGGAGTCGTCGAGATTCGCGGACCAGCTCCTTGCCCGATTGAAAAGATGAAGGACAACTACCGATTCCAAAACTGGTATTTTACGGCGGGAGTGTCCCCTGTGATGGCTGTTTTGCGGGAAATTGCCGGTGATATTTCCTGGCCTGCCGACGTTGTGCAAGTTCTCGATGCGGATCCTATGATGTTGAGCTAAGCCCGCTCAGGGATTGGGGGATAAATCTATTGTATTTTTGGATGTGGGCTTCGAAAGGCTTGAATTGTCCAATTTATAGCTAAAGGCGCTTATGGATCAGCCGATTTAGTAGGTAGGAAACGTTATTGCAATGTTTCTTAGTTTCATCGCCAAGGAAGATATTCGCTGTTCCTTATCCACCTGATTCAGGGGATCCTCTTCTGAATCAAAGCGAACTATCAGCCCTATTGGCGGAGAAATGAAAGACCAAATCAACGACTCTCTCTTAACGGGCCGGGACGACAGCCCCGGCCTTTATGCTAAGTATCGGCAAGCATCGTTTCGCGCGGCGGAAAGAACGTTGTTGCTGAAGGCGTTTTCCGTTCTATGGTGCTCGAATGCGGATCTACTTCCTAGGAATTGCGGGTGCAGCTATGGGGAACGCGGCCCTATTATTGAGGAATCTCGGGCACGAAGTTCTCGGTTCAGACAAGGCCGTGTATCCGCCAATGAGCGACAAATTGGCTGAGGCGAAGATTGAGCTTTTGGAGGGCTACGATGCTAACCGATTGCAGGCATTGAGCCCAGATTTGGTAATTGTCGGCAACGCCTTTTCCCGGGGAAATGAGGAAATCGAATTTCTTCTGTCTTCGAAGAAGACATCCTTTACATCCCTTCCTGAAGCCATGAACCGCTTCGTATTGTCTAACCGCAGAAATTTGGTTGTGACCGGTACGCATGGGAAAACAACGACAACTGCTTTGGCTGCCTACTTGCTGGAGAAGGCGGGAGCGAATCCCGGCTACTTGATCGGCGGGGCTCCTATGGATCCCGAGAGTGGTTGGAATGCGGGAGTTAGCGAAGGTCTATTTGTGATTGAAGGAGATGAGTACGACAGCGCTTTTTTTGACAAGCGAAGCAAGTTTATCCATTATTCGCCTACCGTAGCTGTGGTGAACAATTTGGAGTTCGATCACGCCGACATCTTTAGAGACCTGGAGGACGTAAAGAGAAGCTTCCGCCATTTTTGCCGTATCATTCCCGGTAATGGCCATCTGCTAATCAATGGAGATGATGAAAACGCGCTATCATTGCTTCCGGCGTCCTGGACACGGGTGTATACAGTAGGCGAAGGCGAGCATTGCGACCTTCGTATCGAACAGTACAAGACAACTCCGGCAGGTTCGCGATTTGATTTGAGTTGGAGCGGAAAACCTTGGTTAACGGTTGATTGGGGGATGGTGGGGAAATTTAATGCTCGAAACGCAGCCATGGCCTGCCTGGGAGCCGCGTTGATATTGGACCCAGAAAGCGATCCCGGATCGTTCGAGGCTGCAGGGATCGATTCCTTTCGTGGCGTAGCCCGAAGGCAGCAAGTCAAGTTGGACACGAAACCGCTAGTCGTCGTTGAGGATTTCGCTCATCACCCGACTGCGATTCGCGAAATTCTTGAGTCGTTCAGGGCACGTTTCCCGGGCAGGAAACTTGTCGCCGCATTCGAACCTAGAAGCAACACATCCCGTCTGGAAATCATGCGAGAGCGGTTGGGTGAGGCCTTGTCCGTTGCGGATACCGTAGTGATAGGAGTGGCTAGACAAGCGAATAGCGAGGGGGTGAGTCTCTTGGATACAGAGGACCTGGCTTCGGATTTGCAAAACAGGGGAATCGAGGCAAACGCTGCCCGGTCAAACGAAGACGCATTGAAAGTATTGAGAGAGCGTTGCCAATCGGGTGACGATGATCAAACCGTGGTATTTCTAACAAACGGATCTTTTGACGGAATCATAGACCGATTTGTTGAGGAAAGATAGCGTTAAGCTCTGGAGTAGGCTTGCGGGGGCAGGTTAAGAGTATCAAGTTGCCCTTCATGCCAACGCCACCTTTTCATTTTCAAAAGCTATTTGAGCTAGGAGAGGACGATACGGAATACCGATTGTTAACCTCGGAATTCGTATCCACAGATTCATTCGAGGGAAAAGATATCCTCAAAATTGAGCCAGAAGGGCTCAGTCACTTGATTCGGCATGCTATGCATGACCTTTCCTTCATGCTGAGACCCAAGCATCTAGAACAAGTCGCTTCTATTCTAGATGACCCCAAGGCTTCGGAAAACGACAGGCATGTGGCCCTTACCTTACTTAGAAATGCGGAAGTGGCCGCTCAAGGAGTGCTTCCTTTTTGCCAAGATACAGGGACAGCGATTGTCATGGCGAAAAAAGGACAACAAGTTTGGACGGGGGGTGATGACGAAGCTGCGATAGCCAAAGGCGTTTACAATACCTACAACCGAGACAATCTTCGTTATTCGCAGACCGCTCCGCTGACGATGTACGAGGAGAAGAATACCCGGACAAATCTCCCTGCTCAAATCGATATCTATGCCGATGGGGGAGCGGAATACAAATTTCTTTGCTTAGCCAAAGGGGGCGGTTCGGCAAACAAGACCTTTCTGTATCAGGAAACCAAGGCATTGCTCAACCCGGATACACTAGAGGCGTTTCTCTTGGAGAAAATGGTGTCGCTAGGTACAGCCGCATGTCCGCCGTATCACTTGGTATTCGTAATTGGCGGCACCTCGGCGGAGGCCTGTTTGAAGACTGTAAAGGTGGCGTCGACTAAGGACTTGGATAAACTGCCTACTTCAGGCAACGAGCATGGTAGGGCATTTCGGGATACGGAGCTCGAAGAAAAGATGTTGGATAGGGCCCGTGAGTGCGGTATCGGGGCCCAATTCGGAGGCAGGTACTTCGCCTTGGACGTCCGCATCATCCGATTGCCGCGACATGGAGCGAGCTGTCCGGTGGGTATCGGAGTCTCTTGCTCGGCCGACCGGAATATCAAAGCCAAGATTAACAAAGATGGATTGTGGTTGGAAAAGCTCGAGGGTGATCCAGGCCGCTTGATCCCCGAGTCGGCGGGTGGACAGAAAGACGCGGAGGTCGTGAAGCTCGATCTCAATCGTCCAATGAAAGAACTCTTGGCTGAACTTTCGACTTATCCAGTTCAAACACGCCTGTCGCTAAGTGGAACGATCATTGTTGCCCGGGATATCGCCCACGCGAAACTCAAGGAACGCTTGGATTCTGGTGAAGGGCTGCCTCAGTATTTCAAGGACCATCCTATTTACTATGCTGGCCCGGCCAAAACCCCCAAGGGATTGCCTTCAGGATCATTTGGACCCACTACCGCGGGTCGCATGGATAGTTATGTCGAGCCTTTCCAAAAAGAGGGCGGTTCTATGATCATGCTAGCCAAGGGCAACCGTAGTCAGCCAGTCGTAGATGCCTGCAAAGAGCACGGTGGCTTCTATTTAGGGTCGATTGGTGGACCGGCGGCCATCCTGGCCAAGGAGAATATCAAAAAGGTGGAGCTCGTTGAGTATGAAGAATTGGGTATGGAAGCCATTTGGAAAATCGACGTGGTCGATTTCCCGGCGTTCATCCTCGTAGACGACAAGGGCAATGACTTTTTTCAAATGATCCGAAAGCGCAACCTAGGGCACTAGGGGTCTCGGTTTCGAAAATTGAATCTTGGACAGCGAGCTCGATTGGCCCATTTTCTCAACTAAACACAACCATTCATCATTTGATAATCACTCTATGAAATCTCGTCGCGAATTCGTTAAATCCTCATTTGGCCTAGCGGCCGCAACTTTGGCTGTCCACCCGTCTCTTTATTCAGCTCATCACGAAAAGTGGTTCGACATTTCACTGGCCCAGTGGTCGCTCCACCGAGCCTTCCGAGGGGGCGATAAGGATGCCATGGATTTCGCCAAGATCGCCAAGAGCGAATTCGGAATCGAGGCTATCGAATACGTCAACCAATTCTACATGGAGAATTTTACTCCAAAGGTTGTAAACGAGCTAAAGAAACGATCGAAAGGCGAGGGTGTAGACAATGCGCTGATCATGTGCGATCGCTTGGGGAGGCTAGGTGATCCGGACAAGGCGGCTCGTCTCAAAACTGTGGATAATCACAAGGTGTGGGCTGATGCGGCCAAAGAGCTGGATTGCCATTCGATTCGCGTCAATGCGGGTTCAGCGGGCTCCTATGCGGAGCAAATGAAGCTGGCAGCCGATGGGCTAAGTCGATTGGGCGACTATGGCGATTCGATCGGAATCAACGTCATCGTCGAAAACCATGGAGGGCTTTCTAGCAATGGCGCTTGGCTCGCGGGTGTAATGAAATTGGCCAACCATCCGCGGGTCGGCACGCTGCCGGATTTCGGCAATTTCATTATCGATCGTTCTACCGGCGAATCCTACGACCGCTATAGGGGGACCCGCGAGCTGATGCCCTTCGCCAGGGGTGTGAGCGCCAAGTCCCATGATTTCGATGACGACGGTAATGAGATCCATACGGATTTCAAAAAAATGTTGTCGATCGTAAAAGATGCGGGCTACCGTGGATACATCGGGGTCGAGTACGAGGGTAGAAAGCTCGGTGAGGCTGAGGGAATTCGAGCTACAAAAAAACTCCTCCAGAAGCTCGGCGGCCGTTAAATCCAGTATTTGGATTCGCTTGTAATGCCATATGAAAAAAGGAGGACTGAAGCCAGTCCTCCCTACCCTATCTCGCAATGGTAGGGAGGACCGGCTCGGTCCTCCAATGAGCTCGCGCTCTTAATATCCGACCCAGCCACTCTACAGCCATTAGCAGGTAAACGCAGAATTTGCTAAAAGTAGGGCTGCTTGTCCCCAAGCCGCCGAATGGCCCTCGCGGCTGTTTGAGGACGAACAGCCCTACCAATGAGAAAGGTTTGCGAGCATTACACATCGCAGATCTTGACGGCCAGTTCTAGTGAATTGAGCGGATCATCGCTGGCAGGGATGAATTCCTGAGCGACGTAGCCTTTGTATCCAGTTTCCACGATTGCCCGCATGATGGCAGGATAATAGAGTTCTTGTGTATCATCGATCTCGTGACGCCCAGGGACTCCTCCAGTGTGATAGTGGCCATAGTAGGTATGGAACTCCTTGATAGTATCGATTACGTCCCCCTCCATGATCTGCATGTGGTAGATATCGTAGAGCAGCTTGAATCTCTCGGATCCTACTCGGTCGCACAATTCAACACCCCAAGGAGTGTTGTCGCACATATAGTCGGGGTGGTTCCGCTTGCTGTTAAGTTGTTCCATAATCACGGTGACACCGTGTCGCTCGGCGACAGGGGCGATCCGCTTGAGTCCAATCGCGCAATTTTCAAGGCCTTGCTCCTCACCCATTCCTTCGCGGTTTCCAGAAAAGCAAATCACATTCGGCGAGCCGCCGTTTTTGGCGAGTGGCAAAGTGTATTCAAAAAATTCGACGATAGCGTCGTGGTTTTCCAATCGATTCAGCCCGCCCTTTATCCCGCCGGGCACGCCTTTAGTCGTGGAGCACGCAAGCCCGTATTTTTTGACGGTTGGATAATCCTCCACTCCAAGCAAATCGATGGCTTCAATTCCGATATTCTTCGCCTTCTGGCAGACTTCCTCGAGGGTTTGGTTCCTGTAGCACCACTTGCAAACGGAGTGGTGAATGTTGCCTTTCAGGCTCCCTTTCGATTCGTGGTGGGCTGCTTTAACCGCGATGCCACTTGTTGCTGCAAGGGCAGCGCTAGAGGCCATAGTCTTTAACGCGGATCGTCTTGGAATTTCGTTATTCTCGCTCATAGGCTGGGATTTGTTTCGCATCAGTGAATATCTGATTATTATTGGATTTGGCGATATTTTTCCTAGCCTAGGTAAAGTCGTCCACATTTATTTATTGGGGGGGCCGAAAATGTACTCTTTCCAACCCCGTGTTCGAGTAATCCAGTATTTACGTAGCTGTAAATCGCTAAGCGTTTATACTAAATCGATTTTCAGTGACAAAGATGGAGACGCGATTGCTTCGCTGCTCGGGCTATTCGTCCAGACGGTAAATGAGAACGTAGCGGAACTCGAAATGATAGTTGGTACAGTTGGCGATTTTGAGCGAACGCGGCTACTATCTCACTCGATCAAAGGTAGCTCTGCAAACCACGGCGCTGCCAAGCTGAAATCCATTGCTGCAGAGCTGGAAGAGGCCTGCATCGAGGAAAATTCGGGCAAAGCGGCAGAGTTGTTCGAGGAGATGAAGCATCAGTCGCAGCTAACGGTAGAAGCTGTTGGCGAATACGTGACTTAGACGCTTATTCCGCTTCACACTTGTGAGCGCATATCGAGGTCCATTGGAAGCGGGGAGTGGATCGTAGAAGTTTGTCGCCGTGTCTAGGGTTTGGTAGCTAGCGAATCCTCTTGTCTTGGGTTTACCTCGAGCTTATCGCTAGCCCCTTTTTCACAGGGAGATCCATGACGACCGAATTGAGCCAGAATTACGATCCAGCGAAAGTTGAGACCAAGTGGTACAGCGCTTGGGAAGAGAACGGCTGTTTCGAGGGGAATATCGACAGCGGGAAAGAGCCGTTTACCATTATGATTCCTCCGCCGAACGTGACCGGTGTGCTGCACATGGGACACGTGCTGGATAACGCTCTTCAGGATATTTTTGTTCGTCGAGCCCGTCTTGAGGGGAAGTCAGCTTTGTGGTTCCCAGGCACTGACCACGCCTCCATCGCGACGCAAGTGAAGGTTGAGAAAGCGCTGCGAGATAAAGGGACATCGCGTCAGGAACTCGGCAGAGAGAAGTTTCTCGAACGAGCTTGGGAATGGTCAGAGGATCATGGTGGTGTAATTTTCAATCAACTTCGCAAGCTCGGCGCGTCCTGCGATTGGCGACGATCCCGGTTCACAATGGACGATGCCTATCAGCGATCCGTCCAGCATGCATTTGTGGAACTCTACAAACGGGGATACATTTATCGTGGAAAACGCCTCGTCAATTGGTGCCCCGCTTCGCAAACCGCTTTGAGTAATGAAGAAGTGGATATGCGTCCCCAAAAGGGCAAACTCTACAAAATGCGTTACGAGATCGTTGAGGAACCGGGCCGCTTTTTGGAGATTTCCACGACGCGCCCCGAGACGATTATGGGTGACACGGGTGTTGCTGTTCATCCGGACGACGAACGATATGCCGATCTGGTGGGTAAGCATTGCTGGCGGCCTTTTCCAAAAGCGGAGATCCCCATTGTCGCTGACAGGGCTGTGGAAAAAGAGTTTGGCACGGGTGTTCTCAAGGTTACACCCGCTCACGACCAGGTCGACTTCGATATCGGTAAACGCCACGACCTCCCGCTCATCGATGTAATGAATCCGGATGGTACGCTAAATGATCTAGCGGGTGACGAGTTTGATGGTATGGATCGCTTCGATGCTCGAAAGGCTGCGGTGGCGAAACTAGAATCGCTGAACTTGCTGGTTGAAGCCGAAGACTATGATAACAACGTCGGGTTTTCAGAACGAGCTGGTGTTCCCATCGAACCACGTCTCTCGGAACAATGGTATTTGAAGTACCCGCGAGTGGAAGAGGCCAAGCGAGCGGTTGAAAAGGGGATTATTCGCTTTCATCCAAAGCGTTGGGAAAAGGTTTATCTGCACTGGCTTAACAATATCCAGGACTGGTGCATTTCCCGCCAGCTTTGGTGGGGTCAGCGCATTCCCGCTTGGTATCGGAAAGGCGCTGATCGCAGCGATCCAGAAAATTGGCATATATCGGTGGACGGTCCGGAGGATACGGACAACTGGGAACAGGATGAGGATGTTTTGGATACATGGGCATCGTCCAATCTTTGGCCATTCGCCACATTTGGTTGGCCAAGCGACGATCCAAAGGTCAGGGCGGAATTGGATTATTTTTATCCAACTAGCATGCTTGTGACCGGATTTGATATTATTTTCTTCTGGGTCGCCCGGATGATTATGTCTGGACTCGAGCTTACCGGTGAAGCGAAGGAACCCCTTAGCGATGAAGAGTTAGATAGCCGGATTCCGTTTAAGGATATCTTTATTCATGGACTCATTCGAGATTCTAAAGGTCGCAAAATGTCTAAGTCCCTTGGGAATTCTCCGGATCCCTTGGACTTGATCGAAAAGTTTGGGGCAGACGGTCTGCGTTTCGGGATCATCAATATCGCCCCAAGCGGCTCGGACATCCTTTTTTCGGAAGAACGTATCGAAATTGGCCGCAATTTTTGCACCAAGCTTTGGAATGCCTGCCGCTTTCGCCAGATGTCGGGCGATGTTTCGGGAAACGCTTCTCTAGATGCCATACTAGAACGGTTAGCGGAGACGCCACTAGAAGGATATAGCAACTGGATACTCTTTCGGATGCTCGAGACGACCCAGGAAATAGAGAATCAGTTTGAGCGATTCGAGATGCATCAGCTAACTCATTCCTTGCATCGATTTTTCTGGGGCGATTTTTGCGATTGGTACGTGGAGGCCGCAAAGGCTATGCTGCAATCGAAGGACGATCCGCGGCACGGTGTAGCGCTGGCTGTGTCGGACTTTGTAATACGGCAATCCTTGCTATTGCTGCATCCCGTGATGCCATTCATTACGGAAGAGCTATGGCAAGCTATGGGATTTTCGGAAGACGGCGCCTTTATTCAGGAATCCCAGCTCCCTAAGGCTGCTGATTTGCGTCAAGCAATGGTTTCCAGGGGAGTGGCTGTGGATGAGGCCGGTGCCCAGCGAATCGAAGAGGTAAACGGTCTCATCTCCCAGGCTAGGGCTATTAAAGCGGAATACAATGTCGCTTCCAAGCGTGATGTAACTTTGTTCGTCTCCCCAGCGGACGATTCGAGTACATTGATTGTGTCTGAAAACTTGGATACAATTAAGAAGCTAGCAGGCGCAGCAACCATTGAGCTGCGAAAAGAGGTTGAGAATTTGCCTGGTGCCGTGTCGGCTTTGGGGACTGTATATCTGGATCTGACGAGCGCTATCGACGTGGAGGCTGAAAAAGAACGTCTGAGCAAGGAGCTGGAAAAGCTCGGAAAAGCTATTCAGGCCGGCGAGGGCAAGTTGAACAACGCCAGTTTTATAGAAAAGGCTCCACCAGCTGTGGTTGAAGGCGCTCGCAAGCAACTCGCTGAAACAAAAGCCAAGCGCGAGGAAGTTGCTCGATTGCTCGAAAGTTTCTGAAGGTTTGTCGGGCGATTCTGAATTACCCAGCGGTTCTTTTTTGGGTTTAGGCCTCAATCAGCAGCTTGACTCTGCCGTTACTGTTTCTAGTTAGTAACTGTAAATAGATAGACATTTAGATGTTTAACGGAATGAGTACGGTTAGCGAACTGCAAAATCGAGATAAATTGGACCTGGAAATCGCTGCTCCACAGGAGCGTGTGGCTTGGGCAGCGGACATGTTCGGGGACGAACTAATCATGACCACTAGTTTTGGGGCTCAATCAGCAGTGATGCTGCATCTGGTGACCTCCGTTCTGCCTGATATTCCGGTAGTGTTCATCGATACTGGCTACCTTTTTCCCGAAACCTATCGCTTTGCGAAGGAGTTAACGGAGAGGTTGGATTTGAACCTCAAGAAGTATCGGGCCCCCATCTCGTCAGCGGAACAGGAAGCCTTGCATGGGAGACTTTGGGAACAAGGGGAGGACGGGTTAAAGGCTTATAATTTGATGAATAAGGTAGAGCCGATGGATCGGGCGATCAAGGACCTTGGGGCCAAGGCTTGGCTGGCTGGACTTCGTCGATCCCAAGGTGAGACTCGGGCTAGCCGAAAGGTGGTCGAGAGCCAAAATAAGCTGACGAAAATCTATCCTGTTCTCGACTGGGATAATCGCGAAATGCATCAGTATCTAGAGGCGAACGAATTGCCTTATCATCCACTTTGGGAGCTTGGATATGTATCGATAGGCGATTGGCACAGTACTTCCAAGCTGGAGCCTGGGATGAGTGAAGCTGATACTAGATTTGGCGGCGTTAAGCGCGAGTGCGGGCTGCACGAGCCCTCGGGTGACGTGGATTTCCAAATCTAGTCTGCATGCTGAAAAGCGTAGATTGATTTAGCCACCCTTCTTCGGAAAGGCCTTTCTAATCCCTCTGCGGCAGATCGATGGGCAATAGGCTTAGCCACTGATGAGCACAGATGGCTCGCGTGTTTCCTAGAAAAGCGGGCGGAGATACAATGCCATCTGCATTGTCCAGAGACCGCCGCAAAAAAAGCCGCGACCCCTAGAGTATCGAGGCGCGGCTATTGAATCTAAATTAAGTAATGCCTATGCTTTTTCGACGAGCCCGGCTTTGATCGCCTTAACGCTGACCCACATGCGCTTTACTTGGCCTGAGGGGAGTCGAACTTTGATCCGCTGAACGTTGGGGCGGAACTTGCGAGTCGTGGCTTTGGTGACGTGCGTGCCGATTCCGCCGCTCTTCTTGGATTGTCCCTTGCGGTTGATTCTGCTGCCTGTGGTGGGGCGTTTCCCGGTAATTGCGCAAATTCTGGCCATGACTGAAAGTGATTGAGAACGGTGGAAGAAAGGGGAGCCTCTCTAGCTTGGCAAGCAGTTTTTTCCAAAAATTGGGCCTCTAAACTAGGCGGAACTTAGGCTGTCCTGATTGCGCTGAGAGCCTGGAACTTTTGCCCCATCATTGAGGGATGGATCAGTTGTCGGAGGGCTCCCATTTGATCATTGTCTCCTTCAAAGGCCTGTTTCACAAATGCCGGAGCCCGTTGCAGTATGAAAGATTCTTGGCTTTCTAGTTCAATCGAATCGAAGCCGCCGGTCTCCAGCCCGTCAATTATCCAGTCCCAACAGATGTGGCAGGTGATGTCTTGCTGGCCAATATTTTCCAGTAGATCGCCAACTTGCTGATGCGAACGGTAGGCTCGCGCCGTCCCCTGCGGTGTGTCGAAAGCTAAGCTGTGCCAAGTTTTCCCGTAGTCGAAGGCTAGGAATATACCCTTCCAGTCTTGAGCGGCGATTTTGCCGAGCAAGGCATTGGCCCCGGTTGGCAAATCGATGGTATATCCCTCGGGCGCTGGATTTGGAAGATCCGCTATCCGTTCCGTCACTTCTTCAGATGTAGGCGCACGTTCGACGAGACGGATTCCTTGATCGCGAACTTCTATGCTGCGTTCTAGCCAGGAATTGCCTCGAAAGACGACGCTTGCAAATGGCTGCGCATCGAACAACTCATTGGAGAAAACGATTGCCGGCTCGTCGATCTGCAGGATCTCGCCTAAGGCGAGGGTTGTTTGGCTTCGGAATGGATTTTCGAGGTTTTTGAAGAGCTGAGCTTCGGGTTCCGCCCCGATCTCCACCCAAGCCAGTTCTTCTGGTGGAAATGGAATGCTTCTCGCCAGACCCAAAGCGGCTTCCAAGACAATCGGGGCGAACGCTGTCTTTAGGCTGGTCGCGGTGAAGAAATCGGTTTCCGGGTTCCTGCCGATTCGCGGTCGATCGGAACGGTAATAGCCTATCTCGCGGTCATAAAGGGCGATTTCGATGAATCTTTTGAATCCAACCAGCCCGTTGGCATCGCATGCGTTTTCAAGAATGGACCTAACCTTCGAAGATTCTATGGGCCTGAATTCCATTTATACTTTTGACTATCGTAGCTTTGCCAATCGACTGAGAAGTTGATCAAAAGGATTGATTGCGTCCTTTAGGCAAGGGGCAATTTGCAAGAATGGAATTGGCGAAGAGAACATTATTGATAACAGCGGCAGCCCTTGCCTTGGCTTTCGGATATCGCTTCTTGGGCGACGCATCCCGCCAGGGAGGCGTTCGAAACTATTGGGCGTCTCGAGAAAGCGCCGCTGAAGTTAAGAAAGCCTTAGCCTTTATCAATGCTTACCATGTCGATGGGGAGGCTGCAGATTTGGATAGCCTGACTCAGTCGGCGATGGAGGGCATGATTTCGGAACTCGATCCTTATTCTGAATACCTCGATTTCGAGCGACTGAAGCGGCTAGACGAAGAAACGAGCCAGGAGTTTGGGGGCATCGGCGTGCAAGTGGAGATGCGGGACGAGTTTGTTACGGTTGTGGCCCCGCTCGAGGGCACGCCTGGTGAGCGAGCGGGCCTTCTGCGTGGAGACCGGATCGTCGAGGTAGATGGGCAGAGTTTAGAGGGACTGGGTTTCACGGAGGCCGTTGCCAAATTGAAGGGCCGACCCGGGACGAAAGTGGCGATTTCAGTGGTTCGAGAAAAGGAGCCGGATCGTCTGGATTTGGAGATCATTCGCGAGCTTATAGAAGTGGACAATGTTCATGGCAGGGAGATTGTTGAGGACGGAATCGGCTATCTGCGAATTTCCCAGTTCGGCAGAAGAACGGGCGAGGAATTGTCCAAGGCCATCGACTCGCTGGTCGAGAAGGGGATGCGAGCCTTGATAATCGATTTAAGGAACAACCCCGGGGGATTGCTCGATGCAGCCGTGGAGGTAGTGAGTCAATTTCTGCCCGATGGTGAATTGATTGTATTCACAAAAGGAAGACATTATTCGATGACAGAAGAATGGCGGGCTGAGAACGATGGGTCGTACTATGAGTTTCCGTTAGTGGTAATTGTCAATCCGGGTTCGGCTAGCGCATCGGAAATTATGGCGGGAGCATTGAAGGATTCGGGCAGAGCTAAGCTAGTGGGCGAAAAGACCTTCGGAAAAGGTTCGGTCCAAAGCATATTGCCCTTAGGCTCCGATACAGGGTTGAAGCTCACGACTGCCAAGTACTATACGCCTGGGGGCTACGTGATTCACGAAAAAGGTGTAGAACCGGACATTATCATTGAGATTTCCCCTCAAGAGGAGGCGAATCTGATCATTCAACGCAGCCGGTTGAAAACGATGCCGGTGGAGGAATTCGTGGAGCGATTTGAGTTCGAGCCCATAGAGGACGAGCAATTGAATGCGGCTATAGAATTGCTCGGCGAGATGGTCAACGAGTCCTAGGATGATTCTTGGAATCGAAAGTTCCTGCGACGAATCTGCATTGGCGCTGCTCGATCGTTCCAAAGGGATCGTTGGCGAATGGATAAGCAGTCAAGTGTCACTGCATGCCGAATACGGAGGAGTGGTGCCCGAATTGGCAAGTAGGGAGCATTTGAAGAATTTCGCCCCTCTTCTTCGGGAGCTTCGCAAGCAGAGTAGCTTTGCGGAAATCGATGAGATCGTGGTGACTGCTGGGCCGGGACTTGCAGGATGCTTGGCTATGGGGATTGCAGTGGCGAATGCATTGTCAACATCGCTTGGTGTGCCGGTTTACGCGGTCAACCATCTGAGAGCGCATGCTCAATCCGTTTTTATTGATAGGCATTCGGATCGCCCGAGTGAATTCGAATCCGAACTTGAACGAATGTTGCCTCACCTTTCGTTGATCGTTTCCGGGGGCAATACGCTGCTGGCTTGTATTGGCAAGGATCGGACAATTAAGTTGATAGGCGAGACGATAGACGACGCAGCAGGTGAAGCGCTTGACAAAGGAGCCAAGCTTTTGGGTCTCGGGTATCCGGGAGGCCCGAAGTTGGAGGCTGTTGCCAAATCGGGAAATCCCAAGAAGTACGAATTTCCTAGAGCGTTGATGCAAAAAGCGAATTTCGATTTTAGCTTTTCAGGGCTAAAGACGAGTTTGCGATATCTTCTTGAAGGCATTTCGGGGTCCGATCTGGATCAGAGACTGCCCGATATTTGTTCTTCTTATCAAGAAGCTGTCGTGGATGCATTGATACGCAAGACAGCTAAGGCGTTGGGAGACAGTGACTATCTAAGTGTGGGCTTGTCGGGTGGGGTCTCAAACAATCGCTCGCTGCGGCAGCGGTTTCAAAATATGGCGAAACGATTGAATGTGACCCCTCTTCTGGCGAGGAAAGAGCATACCGGGGACAACGCGGGTATGATAGCCTTTAGCCGAATTTTTGAAGATCCTGGCAATGCGGATACAAAGATCGACATTGTTCCGGGAGCTCGCATCACCCAAAGATTTTAGGCCCTTACGAGGACTTGAAGCTAGTTGCTTCCTCTGGCTATGCGTTGCTCGCGGTTCGCTTTGCTGCCTTTTTGGCAACCTGTTTGCGAGCGGCCTTTTTCGCCGAGGCATTCTTCCTAGCTCTCTTCTTAGGATGAGGGTCGTTGCCTTTCTTGCCTGATTCTGTGGGCTTCTTTTTCGCGACTTTCTTCTTGGGGCGGGATGTCCTTTTTTTCGCAGCCGATTTTGCTATCGATCTTTTGCCCGATTGGGGCTTCTTCTCGGATTCTTGAGCTGCGGCCTTTACGGAGCTATCGGATTCGTCCGGATTCGAGTCAACTGGCTCTTCAAGAATTTTGGCCATGGGTATGTTCGGATTGGAATATCTGGCGACCAGCTTGGTAAAAGCCCGAAATCGAGGGTGGTTTGCGGAACCCAGCAAGCTGTAGAATACGCTTTCCGAAGGAAGGACCTTACAATCGAGTTGGCGAATCGCCTCTATCGCCAGTCGACCATCTTCTGGACGGCGGCATCCCAGGGCGTCGGATAGGAAAGTAGCGTCAATGTCCTCATCAACGGACTGGAGAGCTGTTTGGTAGATGCAGATAGGAGTTTCCAATCCAGACACCAGAACATGGTAGATCTCTTTATCGCGCAAATAAGACTCGATGCCCGGAGCGCTCAGAGCGGAGAAGCTCTTCTTGGAGAATACCTTGGGATGACGAGCTTTCCGCATTAGGGCAGTCTTCGTTGGGCCGAGTTTTTCGGGGGCTTGTTCTGTGAAAAGCGTTCGTATTCCGAGCGTTTGGGCCGCTTCTATTGTGAAAGCGATGCGACGAAGAAAAGCGTCTTTGTCAGCCAACGTAGCTATAAAAGAGTCTTGGGCATCCACAACGAGGAGCGCTGTGGAGCGAGTTAGATCCACTGAATCTGAATGCGAGCTGAGCATGGCGAGCAGATTGGGCTGTCTCTCGAATGAAGCGAGCCCAATTAATGCGGTGTGTAGAGACGCAGGGCGAGATCGCCAAAGTAGGCGAAGAATTTTCTAGCCAGAAGAATCCGCATTGGGTTCACTCGTCGCTTTCCGATGGAATGGCACATTTCTCCAATTTCCCGAAGCTCCGCCCATTCAGGCGAGGCATTTGAAAAAGACGAGCGCGTAGCGAGCTTGCTCGTTCGTCTAGAAGATGAAGTCGCTCGCATCGATCTAAGGGAGTCGGAAGAATCCGACTACGAAATATCCGGCGATTTAATCTGCCGTTGGATTCAATTATTCAAGCCGCGAGACCAGCATGAGAAAGAAGCGCAAGAAGCATTGAAGCTGACCGCGGACAATTTGTTTGTCAGCCTGTTCGAAGGTGAAAACGGTCCAAGCCAAGAGAATTCCAAGTTGAAGCGATTGTTAAGCCTGATGCTCGAGCGACGGCGATTACTGCGATTGAAAAACAAAGATTCGGGATTTTTGTGGTATATTCACCGTCCTACTAAGGATGAATTTCCCGTGCCCGACGTGGAACTCGACCTGCAATTCTTCATCGAAAATCAAGAGAAGCTGGCGTTTCTTGGCGCTTCGGATGACGATGGACCTTCGAAAATGCCGAAAGCGGAATCCGGGGCTTCTTCGACACAAGGTTAGGCAATCGCGATCAAACTGTATTCAAAGCTATTGGACACTCTTTGATAAACCATAGGATGGTTGTCGATTTCATGGCTGGTTCCCCCGTAGACAAGCAGCCCAATCGCTTATATCGAACTGGTATCGTTAACAAGAAGGCGGCCCCCTTTTCGTGCTCGATGCGGATTTCAATCTGCGAACCGCTTTTACTTGGTAAGAAAGTCGCGATGCCCGCAGACGTGTATTTATTTCCGCGAGCCCGAATTATGAGGCTTTCTTCAAGTTTTTGATAGTCCAATAATCGATTCTTCTTTCTGGACCTAACCGGACCGGGAATCATCTCGATTTTTTCGAGCCGCGTCGTTCCTGCCGCCTTGTAAATAGGTCCATCTAAGCTATGGACGAAGTCCAATTTTAGCGACTCTTCTAAGTGGGAACTCAAAGACCGTATTTCCTCAGTCAGATGCTGAGAGAGCGCCCGTCTCCTTCCTAAGCAAAGATCCATTTCGATATCGTATTCGCAAGCGATCTTCCATCGAGAAAAATAGCAAAAAGGGGAGGAGGAGTGTGGAAGCAGCGTGAAATATTGAGGCCGCGAAAAGAGGGAAAACGACTCTCGGCTAACTCCTTTGCGTGGCGTCCTGCTCGGAGCAGGATTTGTTGATGAGGCTGTGTCAGCCTCATGGTCAGTGAGTATTCTCTAAGGGTTGTTTTGCGTTGATCGCTCATGACTTTGCTGATTCTCAATAAGCACGGATTCTATAACTTGTTAATTACAAGAACTTAAGCTCTCAGTATGGGATACTTCAATGCTGGCTTTGACCTTGACCTTGCCAGATTATCCGCCACCGTTTTTACATTTCCGCCGCTCTTAGGCTCTCATGCAGGTACTACGATTAGCCATTTTTTTGACGCTTTTGATTGCGGGCTCCTTCTCCATTGCACTTGGCCAATCTGAAGATGCTGAGTTGAGCATTGCAGTTGTGCCCAAGGGGACGGATAGGGAACGCTGGAAAGCCATTCATGAAGGAGCCTTGAAAGCCAGTGAGGAATTGGCTAGGGAAGGCGTCCGCGTTAAGATTTTGTGGAAAGGCGATTCGGTAGATCCGAGGGAAAAGCAGATTCAAGTTGTGGATACGTTTACGGGGCAACGCTTAAGCGGAATTTTGGTTGCCTCTTTTGATGAGGATCAGTTTGCCGGCGGAATCCGAATAGATAGGGGAGCGGAATTGCCAACGGTTTACATTGATTCTGGTTTGGATGCAGACCGGCCGATTAGCTATGTGGCTACTGACAATTTTGAAGGCGGTGCGCTAGCCGCTGATCGGATTGGCCAGTTGATAGATGGAGTAGGCAATGTCATTCTTTTACGACACCAGCAGGGAGATTCTAATGCTGAAGCCCGTGAGGCTGGTTTTATCGAGCGGGTCAAGTCAGGCTATCCATCCATTCGAATGCTGTCGATCGACCAGTACGCGGGTGAGAGCAATAGTGACGCCCATCGCGCTTCTGAGTACTTGCTAAATCGATACGGTCGGAGGGTAAATGCGATTTTCGCGTCGAGCATGCAGGGAACTGATGGAATGCTACAGGCTCTAAGGGATTTCAATCTCGCAGGACAAGTGTATTTGGTTGGCCACGATGCATCCGCGGAGTCGATTCAAGCGGTTCGCAATGGGGAAATTCAGGGATTGCTCGTAACGAATCCTTACAGGATGGGTTATCTCGCTGTGACCACGCTGGTAGACCACATTCAAGGTGGGAATATGCCGACGATTGTGGATACAGGAATAACTCTTGTGACAATGGCTAATATCGAGAGCGACGAGGTAAAGGAAGCCTTGGGCGCTGCTAGCGAATCCCTGTAATAGAGGGTGAAGCGCGATGAATCGATAGATACAGCCCAGCGAATCTAGGCAGGGTTTATGCTTCGGTTGCCCAAACAGATCTACTTGCTTATTGCAGCAGCGGTTGTATTGGGATTCCTGTTAAGGCAGATCGATCGGAAAACTTCCGAGGCTGGCGAGTCGATAATCGAAGCGGAGCTGATTCAAGGGATTCCCGCTATTCCGAATCTGGCCGGATGGCCTCGAAAATTTCTAGAGGAACTCAAGAGTGTCCATGCGGGTTTCCAAGAGGTGGAAGGGAGAATGGAGGCGTTGGCAAGTTTGGGAGAGTTGTATCTGGCGAATGGATTTTATGGCGAAGCCCAACAGTGCTTCTCAACATTGGTTATCCTGGATCCTGAGAATCCTCGCTGGCCCTATTTTCTAGGTATTACGACGAGAGATTATCGTGACAAGCGAATCGCGATTGACGCTTTCGAGCGCGCCATTCGCCTGGATGATGCGTATCTAAATATTCGATATGAGCTAGGGTCGGTTTATGTGGCTTCCGGTTACATTCTCGATTCGGTAGACCATTTTAAGGCCTTAAGCCAAGACGATGTATGGAGGCCTTGGGCACACTTTGGCCTGGCGAGGGGATTTTCGGCAGAAGGGCGCTATAATGAAGCATCCGAACATTTGATTGAAGCAGTCAAGCTAGAGCCTGAGGCTCGATCGATACATGCTCTATTGAGCGAGGTGGCGTTGAATCAGGGCGATCGGGAAACGGCTTTGGAATCGCAGCGAGAAAGGGATAACCTGGGTTTCGATAAGACTCCCTATGATCCTTGGGTTCAATCGCTTGCGGATCGATGCTATGATCCGATTCGCCTGATAAAGTTAGCAAGAGCGGAAGTCTTTGGCGAAAACATCGATGCGGCCGGCGAGATGCTTGCCAGATTGGATCAGTTCTCCGGGGAGAAGGCGCAGGACATGGCGGAAGTGAAAGCTCTGAGGGAGCTGATAGAAGGCGATACCGATTAGCGATTGAGAATCGTCGTAAAATGAGCCGGGAAGCCTTTCGAAGGGCCTTATGTTACGAACAGGTTACGGGAATGTTACAAGCGTGTTACTTTCCGCAACATGGTGGAATTATGCTTGCGAGGAGGTAGCCGGGGTTCAAAGGGCTAGGTCGAAGCGGGAGTCACGCTCACGCTTTTTCCGTAATCACAATCCAATAACGACAACAATGAGAAAGAACTTCACGTTGAAGCTTGCTGCGTGCGCTGTGCTCGCGTGCGTTGCAGCAGGGGCCGAGGTTTTGGCAGATTCGATTAACTACGACAAAATTTGGAACGCTCCAATAGTGAAAAAATTGGGCTTTACCGGTCGTCTGCAAGGAGACGCCCACCATTTCGATGGGGAGGACAAGTCGAACGACGACCTGGCTTGGCGCCGTTTCCGCGTAGGCTTCAAAAAGAGCGTTGAGAGCGACGTAGTGCTGCACAGCGAAATGGACCTGAACATTGACGGTATCAACAACTGGGACGACTTTTACCTGCGCCTGACCGATACATATGTGGGATGGAACCCGTCCAGCGAAACAAAATTCAAATTCGGCAAGCAGTCTGCAGGCTTCACTCTCGATGGCTCGACCTCTTCCAAATCGCTCATCGTTCCGGAACGCAATATCGTTGCCGGAAACCTCTGGTTCGGCACCGAGTACTTCACTGGCGCTAGCGTTGGTGGCGTTATTGATGTATGGAGTTATAAGGCGGGCGTTTTTTCCTCCAGTGGCGAAGCTGAGTTTGGCCACTTCGATGCTGGCTACTTCGGCCTGTTTTCCATCGGCCAAGCGGTCGGCGAAGATGGCTCGTGGCGCCTGGACTACGTGTACAACGATCCGGATTACTCCACCGACCACCGTAACTTCAAAGGCAGGCTGGATGTAGGCACTGCTGATCACGAGCACGTACTTGCATTTGTCTACAAGCAGATGATTAACGAAAGTCTTGGCATTTGGGCCGATATCGCAACCTCCAAGGGTGTTGTGGACTCCGCTTTCGGTGTTGACCAGAGCGACCTGTTCGGTTTCAGCATCAAGCCCTTCTACAACTTCAGCGACAAGTTGCAACTCGTGGTTGAGTATGCGAGCGTTACGAGTCTGGACGACGAGCGGGATGTAAAGCTCGCCCGCTATGCCGCCAAAAACGACGCAGCCAAGGTTGAGACCGCCCACAACTTTCTGCTTGGTTTCAACTGGTACCTATATGACCACAAGCTGAAATGGCACAACGCGGTCGAGTACAACTATGGAGACAACCAGAGCGGTTCCGGCGACGACTACAGCGGCTACGGCCTAACGTCCGCCTTCCGCATCAGCTGGTAAGCAGGAATTTTTCTAAACGAACTCACATCAACAATAATAGAAATCGTATAGGATTAATGAACTCGACGCTACGTAAAATAACCGGCCGCATGGCATTGCTTGCAGCAGTCTGCGGATCGCTTTCTCTGGCGCGCGCCGCTGAGAAAATCGTGATAAAGGGGTCTGACACTCTGGGAGCCAAAATGGTGCCACAGCTCGCAGAGGAGTTTAAGGCCTCTCTTTCGAAAGAGGGCGTCGAGGTTATATTCGAGATTGCCGCCGAAGGCTCTTCGACGGGCATCGCAGCGGTGATCGATGGCACGGCCGACTTGGGAATGTCGAGCCGAGAGGTGAAAGGAACCGAACTTACTAAAGGTCTTTTAGCAGGCGTGAAAATGGAGTCGTTCACCGTCGCGAAAGATGGAATTGCGATTATTGTTAATAAGGGCAATCCGATGGATAAGATTCGGTCGCGGGAAGTTGAAAGGATCTTTACGGGTGACGTAGCTAACTGGGCGACGGTGAATGGCAAATCGGGGGATGTCTCCATTTATACGCGCAACACCTCTTCCGGAACCTACGCAGTTTTTCAGGACATGGCCTTGCGCAAGCGTGACTACGCTCCGTCCTCTCAAAAAATGGCGGGCAATGAGCAAATCGCTTCCGAAGTGGCTAAAAATCCTAATGGAATCGGATACGTTGGATTGGCATACATAGGAACTCCGGGTGTTACCCCGTTGCCAGTTGATGGCATTAAACCTGACAATCCGGAATATCCGTACGCCCGACCATTGTATTTCTATCACAATGCCAACAGCGAGATGCGTCCGATCGTAAGCCGGTTCGTCGAATTCTGCCTCAGCAAGGAAGGTCAGAAGATAGTCGAGTCCGTACATTTTATACCGGTCAATTAGAGCGATCGGGCCTCTAGGGGTTTTCGATTGAATCGACTTGCTCCCTGAATGACTGATGAGCCATAAGTCGACGCGATGTTTTCGCATTCAGGAACCAGGTTTCCGCGAAGAGCTCGAGCAATTTGGGTTGACGCGGGTAGTCTTTCGGAGAAGTTTCATAGCCGAATGCCTTCCAGACGAGGGATTTTGATAATGCCTTTCGCTTTGCTTAAAGAAGCGGCGTTTCAGCATTGCCTCCATGGATAAGCGCAGTTTCAAAAGCCGCTACCAGCTAGCGTGTAACCGAAAGTCATTCTTGGGACTAACCAGGGAAAGCGCGCTCAAGGGATTGTTCGGCGGCAATGCGTTCGTTTCGATTGTCGTGCTCGGCCTCATCACATTGTTCCTGTTCAAAGAAGGCGCGGGATTTTTTGGCCAGTATAGAGATAGTCTATTGCTCTACAGGCAATCGGGCCTCGAGTATGTAGAGCTGATGCGGGGGCAGCAAAATGCGCTTTCAGCGCTGACCCGCTATCTGAATTCCATTCGTTCTCGGCAGGTTGAAAAGCTAGCGGAGGAGGGTTACGACTTTCAAGAATCGCGAGCGATCACGGAAGAGAGCGAGGATTTTTTCTATGATTTCGAAGACCTCGCTGTTCCCTTGAGGGAGCACGTTATCGAGGCAAATGAAATTCTTTCTGCTGCCCGCGACTCCTACCAGGAGATGCAGAACTTGTCTGAGCATCGGAAAAGTTTGCTCGAGTCGGGCAGGCAAGACGAAGCCGATGCATTGGAAATCCGAGAAATCGACTTCGCCCTCTTTTTTGACATCGTGAAGTCGCGCGAAAGCGAATACATTGAGATCAATGAAAACCTCATCCGAGGGATAGAGGAGATTCTGCCGTCTGTGCCCTATTTTGGCGATGCGGAATTGCAGGCCAAGACGGAGCGATTCAAAGAGCTCGCGGAGATGTTTATCGAGGAGGTTTCAAAGTTCGAAGAGAATGTTCTCGCTTGGGAACGCGCGAGATCGGTGCCGATTAGCGAAGCATTTACTTCGTTTATATTCGGGAAAAAATGGGTAACGAATAGTTCGATACAAGATTGGTACGGGCTGATTCCATTAATGTCCGGATCCTTTCTGGTGGCTTTGGTAGCCATGTTTTTCGCGGTTCCCTTAGGTATCGGAGCGGCCATTTACGTGAATCAGGTTGCGCGATCCCTTGAGCGCGATCTCATTAAGCCCTACATTGAGTTTATATCCGCTATTCCGTCAGTAGTGATAGGTTTCTTTGGTATCGCTGTGTTTGGAACATTGATACGAGAAGTCTCGGGATGGGAGTCGCTCGCGTGGATAGACTTTTTTCCGATAAGCGAGCGTTTGAATGCCTTCACGGCTGGCGGGCTATTGGCTCTAATGGCGATCCCGACTATTTTCACGCTCGCCGAGGATGCACTCAATAACGTCCCGCTTTCGTACAAAGAAGCATCCATGGCAATGGGTTCGACGCGGTTGCAAACAATCTTGAGAATCATCGTTCCCACGGCTCTGTCAGGCATCATATCAGCGGTGTTGCTGGGATTTGGTCGAGTGATTGGGGAAACGATGGTCGTGTTGCTTTGCGCTGGCAACCGGATCGAGATTCCAAGATTCGCTGAGGGCATAGGAGTCGTTTTTGAGCCTGTCCATACGATGACAGGGATAATCGCCCAGGAATTAGGCGAGGTAGTCCATGGAAGCATGCATTATCGAGCATTGTTCATGGTTGGCCTCGTTCTTTTTCTCATCTCCTTGTTGATCAACTATTTTGCGCAGAAGATAGTGATGAAGTTCCAGATCTCCAGAGGTTAGGTTGACGTTATGAGCCCCTCCAAAACAGTCGTCCGTGAATCCATGGAAAAGTCTCTTTTCGGAAAATCCACGAAGAGCAAGGTAGTGGAACGCCTGGTATTCGCTCTTTTCCGTTTGAGCACGTATTTTGTGCTCCTGTGCGCGGCAACTATATTCGTAGACATCGTCTACAAAGGTGGTAAAACAGTTTTCCGCAGTGAGTTTCCATTCTTGAATGTGGAATTCCTTTCGGATTCTCCACAGACGTTACACGTATTTGAGCATCAGGGTCGCAAATATGAAATGAGCGATTCTAAGTTCAGGAGTTTCCGGGAAGGAATCGACGAACCAATCGTAACAGAGACATACGCCTATTCAGGGGGAGGCATTTGGCCCTGTATTGCCGGAACGTTGCTCCTCGTTGCTGGGGCGATGATAATCGCAATGACTTTGGGTGTTCTCAGCGCGATTTTCTTGAGTGAGTATTCGCGCCCCGGGAAAATCTTGAACGCCGTCAGGCTGTCCATTCTGAATCTGGCAGGAGTCCCGTCCATTGTATTTGGTATTTTCGGTATGGGGATGTTCGTATTGGCCTTTGGCTGGAACGTTTCCTTAATCGCGGGCTGGTTTACTTTGGCCTTCATGGTGTTGCCGATAATCATTTCCGCTAGCGAGGAATCCATGAGGGCTATTCCGCAAGGCATGCGCGACGCCTCTTTTGCCCTGGGAGCCACCCAATGGACTACGATTAGAACCAATGTCTTGCCCTACGCCATGCCCGGTATTCTGACATCTTCGATCATTGGCGTCGCTAGAGTAGCTGGGGAAACGGCTCCAATCATGTTCACCGCGGCCTACGCTCTTCGAGATCAGCTGCCATGGGAAGGGCTCGAGCGTTGGTACGATCTGTTTTTCCAGGGTGTTATGGCTCTCCCTTACCACATTTACGTAGTCAGCGCCAAAATTCCTCAGAATGAATACACTTCAAGAATGCAGTATGGCACGGCTTTCGTGTTTTTATTTATCATCGCTGCCATCGCCTTGAGCTCCATTTTGCTAAGAATCCGTATGAGAAAGAAATATCGCTGGTAATGTCCTTAGTATCGCTCAGACTTCAAAAGGAAATAAAGATGGATACTCCTGCAGTTGATTCCCAGAGGGTGGATAGAAACCGGCCGTTGATACGGATTTCCGATTTCGATTTTTCGTACGGCGATAAACAAGCGCTCTTCGATATTAACATGGATATCGCTGAGCATAAAGTTACCGCTTTTATTGGCCCGTCGGGCTGCGGCAAGAGCACTCTACTTCGTTGCTTAAACCGCATGAATGATCTCATCGAATCTGCTCGAATAAATCGTGGAAAAGTAGAAGTTAATGGGGTCGATATTTACGATGAACGCGTGGATGCGACGGAATTGAGAAAGCGCATCGGCATGGTTTTCCAGAAATCGAATCCGTTTCCCAAGAGCATTTACGAAAACGTGATTTACGGTTTACGAATTCAAGGGATCAAGAAAAAGTCTCAACTCGATGAAACTGTGGAGCGTTGTCTCAAGGGAGCCGCTCTTTGGGAAGAGGTTAAGGACCGATTGGATACAAGCGGATTAAGCCTTTCAGGCGGGCAGCAGCAGCGGCTTTGCATAGCTCGGGCGATGGCGGTAGGGCCGGAAGTTTTGTTGATGGATGAACCTTGCTCTGCATTGGATCCAGTAGCCACCGCGAAAATCGAGGAACTCATTCATGAACTTAAGAATGATTACACAATCGTAATTGTTACGCACAACATGCAACAAGCTGCCCGCGTTTCTGATCAAACGGCCTTTTTTTACATGGGAAATTTGATCGAAATGAATGCGACCGACCAGATTTTCATGAGTCCGGATAAGGAGCAAACAGAGGCTTATATATCCGGGCGCTTTGGATGAATAGGCGTGTTTATTTGCTATTTCCGCAATTGAAGATATCAATGGAATCCTAGAGATGGAACGTTACTTTCACGAAGAGCTCGAAGCGGTCCGTTCGCACCTCATGGAAATGGGCGAGCGAGCGGTGGAAAGCGCTAATCTCGCCTTGAGAGCCTTAGAGCAACGGGATCTCGACATCGCTGACAGCGTTATAGAAGGGGATGACATAATCGACGCGATCGAAACCCGGATCGATGAGGAGGTCGCGCGCTACATCAGCTTGAGAGCCCCGGTCGCGAAGGATCTGCGATTGCTTTTCGTTGCCGTGAAGGCGAGTCACGATCTCGAGCGTGTTGGTGATGAGGCGACAAGTATCGCAAAGAGGACCAAGAAGATCTTAGCCAGCAATGAGACCTATCGGGGATTGGGGCGTGTGCCTGACATGTGTGAACTTGCGATAAGTATGCTGAAAGAGGCTTTACTTAGCTTTATTCAGGAAGAAGAGGACATCGCCCACCAAATTATTAGACGAGATAAGGAAGTGGACGCGTTAAACCGCGAAAATTTCAAAGAATTCGTGGAACTGATGAAAGACGATCCATCCAAAGTAGACGTATATGCGGAAATGATTTTCATTTCGAAATCGTTCGAGCGAATTGCGGACCACGCCAAGAATATATCCGAAGAGGTATACTTTCTCCTGACATCCCAATCTTTGAAGCAAGTGATCAAAGAAGAGACTAAATCCTAGATTGAGGTGGATAAGAATCGCTAGCCATTCCTGACAAGAGCTTGTAATTGCCAGGCGAATTTCCAGAAGGATCACTTTGCTTTGAGAAGCTTTCAAGCGCATGTGATTTCGTGTTTGCTCGCGGAGATAGAGCGGCGAGCTGCCTTGCTGGGCAATTCGGATCCGATAAGGATCCTGGATGCCGGTTGCGGTAGGGGAGACCTTATCTCGGAATTAATGCATATTTTGCGGGAAAGGGGAAAGTTAGCGGGAAGGTGCGAGCTTTACGGATTTATCGCTACAGATCGGATGGCTGGCAAAACAACTTCTTGCGACGACCTCGTTGAGTCGCTAAAGGCTCGTCACCCTGAGGTTGGATGGAGAGGCAGGATTCGCCTAGTTCCTTCAGGGGGACCCTGGCCGTTTGAAGACCGATATTTCGATATTACCATCTCGAGCCAAGTTCTTGAACATAGTCGCCAATTGGGCTGGTACTTCGAGCAATGTTATCGAGTTCTTCGGCGATCAGGTATTGGCCTTCACTGCTTTGAAGCGAGCGAGATGTCCAGGGCTATTGGAATTTTCCCTTCTTTGGCGGCAGGATCCGGACTCGTCGATTCCGGCAACGACCGACCAGGTAGCGATGGGATCTGTCAAGTAATCCCTTCATGGAAACGCGTCTTGGACATAGGAGAACGGGTAGGTTTCAAGGTAAGTCCTAGATACAATGGCTGCTTGTTACGGAGAAAGTTGAGTGGAGATTCAACGGCGTACCGCTACTCTCGAAGCCTATTCGATAATTTTGCCATCCGTTTGCTGGCTCTTTGGTCGCCGGTGACGCTGATTTCGGAGAAGGTGCAGAGAGACAGTTGAAAATCGCGATTGGCGAGGCTGCGCGAGTTCAGTCTTGAACGCTTTGGCTACGGAGGTTGCAATCTGGACCTCATGTCAAGAGCCCCTTCAAAGTCATTTCCTGAAAATTGGTCAGCGCCTGCCAAGGGATTTCTGGCTCTAGTGGGCCTCGTTGGAGGGCTGATTTCGCTGGCGAATGCCCAGACTGAAGAATCAGCGGACATTCAAGCGAAGCGAGAGCAGAGAGATGCGACCGTCTGGAAAGCGGAAGTCGCTGCCGAAGCTTACGGAGAATCCATTGTTAAGTTTTGGGATTCGCTTAGAGAAGCGGAATCACCGCTGCAGGTGTTTCGTACATTTTCCCTGGGGTCTGTTGAAAAGCCGAATTGGACCCTTAATCAGAGGCATCCCCAGGGTGTTTTCGAATTTATCCATCTAGCGCCACGATCCGGAATTCAGCTTCTCAAAAGCTATCAGCTGCAAACGATGGTTAACGATTTCGAGCAGCAAGGGTATGAGCTAGACCAGTTCGATTTTCGCCATTCCGGATTCGAGCTTCAAGGCAACGGGATTGCTATCTCAGAGATAGAATTCGAAATAAATGTCAGCGGTCCGAGCCATACCCTTTACCGACGCTCGTTTCGAGGGATCGCTCGAATTCAATGGGATCCGGAGGCTGATGAGGAGGGGATTCACCATCCTTCATCGATTACCTTCCTCGAACTCAAGCAATTCAGAAGGACGGGAAAAAAAGGATTTGTTACCCGGGATTGGCTAGATAGCGGCGTTTCAAATTCCCCTTATCGGTACATCATGGTGGAAGACGTCGATCTAGATGGAAAGCCCGATATCGTGTTTCCTCAAGAAAACATGGTCTACCGGAATTACGGGAATTTCGAATTCGATCCGAAGCCGCTTCTCGAAAGCCCGCCCGCTCTAAGCGTTATTGATTCCGCCTTGCTCGTCGATTTGGATTTGGATGGAAAACGCGAATACGTCGTTTGCCTTCGAGGCATCGGTGTTCTCGTCTTTGAACAACATAGGAAAACAGGAGCGTATAGCAGAAAGCCCAAGATAATTTGGGAGCCAAAGACGCTTTATGGAGCGGTGTCTCTAACAGCGGGGGATATTAACAGTGACGGATTGCCAGATCTATTTATCGGTCAAAATGTCGAGTCGCATACTCGGGGAGTTCTACCCAAGCCGTATTATGATGCCAACGACGGATTGTCATCGTATTTGCTGATGAATAGAGGGCGTCTCAAATTTCGAGAAATGTCGAAGGAAACCGGGTTGGCGGAAAGGTCTAATCGACGCAATCGAGTCGCTTCCATCGCAGACATCAACGGAGATGGTCTTCAGGACCTGTTGATGAGCAGCAATTTTTCTGGTGTGGACGTCTATTCGTCTAGCGAAAGTGATTTGCTCGCTGGTGTCGCCGACGATTGGCTGGAGTCGCCCCAAATGTTTGGCTCAACGCAATTGATCGCGGATTTCGACCGCGACGGAGCCCTTGATATCTTTGTCGGCGGTGCGGCTTCAGAGGTAGGGCGTCGGATGAGCGCGATGGGCTCGCATCGGGAAGGTTTTGAGGAGAGCGAAGCCATAAGGCCTGTCGTAGCTAGGGGAAGTCGGCTTTGGCGGGGTGGCGAGAATGGCTTTTCTCTCTTTGAAGATGGAGGTGTGTTCGAGAGGGCCGGATGGGTGTGGAGCGGTATTGATATCGACTTTAACAACGATGGCTATTTGGATTTGTATTTGAATAATGGTAATATTAGCCGGGCAACCGCGAAAAATTACGACGAGATTTTTTGGCGACATGACCTCTACGATATCGAGGGGGAGGAGATCCAGGATATGCTTAGGTTCTTTGGGGAAAACGATCCCGGGAAAATGTTTTCTGAAGATGAATACAGCTGGGCTCCCTACCAAAAAAACCGATTGCTGGCCAATTTCGGTGAGAGTGGGTTCGTCGATATCGCCTATCTGATGGGAGTTTCGCTCGAGGTGGACGGGCGCGCTGGCGTATCGGAAGATTTCAATATAGATGGAAAGCCCGACTTGATTGTGCTCGAAAGCGATCTAGTTGAAGAGAAAATCCAAGTAAGGATTCTTGAGAACGACCTGGTTGGCGTTGGCAATTGGGTGGGCGTTCAATTGCAGCCCGCTCCGGATCATTCTGTTATTGGAGCAACGACTCGAGTTTTTGGCGAAGACTACGAATCCGCGCGAGTGAATGCTCGCGGGCAAATCCGCAATTCCCAAACATCTTCCTTCATGAGATTTGGTATAGGAGAATTGGATTCAATTGACAGAATCGAGATAACTTGGTCGGATGGCCAAGCTACTGTACTGTCAAACCCGGCCATAAACCAGTATCACGCTGTCAAGGCTGGGCAGAAATAGCCACAACGCTAGTTAAAGGCGCTTGTCGGCGTTACCAGGCTAGCTGCCAACCTGCTGTAACTACAGATTTCGTAGAGAGCTGAAATCCATTCAGGTCTTCCATTATCGGAGTCGAGAGCTCGATCGCGAATCGATTTCCCTTAAAGCTGCCTTCGGTTGCGATGAAGTTTAGGCCGATCGCCGCGTCGATTCGCTGACCGCCATCGTTTTCCGAGAACGCTGTGGTTACTGTTCTTCTGGAGGGGGCGAACGGTGGATTAAATCCTATGTCGGATTGCGTTCCCCTCATTTCGCTAGCCCGATTGTATCGGAGTCGCCCGGATAAGCTGAAATGGCTAGAAAGATTCGTGGAAATCCAGCTGGACACATCAATTTGATTCCCGAGGCGATAGTTGTGATGGTTCTCGTTTAGGCGGGCGATGGCCCGCGCCTGCCACCCGAAGGACCAGGATTCCTTTTGCCTTACATAGGTCACTGACGGCATCAAGTCTATGGTACCGCTACCTAGTTGCATAGGGGCAGGCATTTGCCGCGACAGCAGCCCTCCGGGACCGGGAATGAGGTCCGTTTCGCCGATTGATCCAGTAGGCAGGCTAACTCCAAGACCGAAATGGGCCCGTGCCTCTTCGGATCGATGGAATGGGAAAAGCCCTGCAATTTTCAAGTCTCCCCATCCGCTGCTGCGTGTTGTGAATTGCCTCGATCCGTTGTTGAGGGCGATCAACGGCGCTGCCATGGGAAAAATCTCGTGGTCCATTTCCGTATCGATATAAGGAATCATGGCCATTAGGGTAACCTTGTCGTTTGGGGCACTCATGAGCCCGATCATGGTCATGTCCATTGTCATGTTTGAGGGCGTGACGGTGTAGTTGGCGGAGAATACCTCCTGCGAACTGCGGTTGGTTTCCGAACTTCGCATACCCTCCATATCCATTCGCATATGACGAACTGAAACCATCCATTCGCCCGCGCGGTGAGTATGGTCTCCCATCACCATTATAGGGGCATGTCCATCGGGTCTGCTGCCATCTTACTCGTGGGCTTCACTCGTTAGAAAGGCAGCGGCGAGATAAGTTAGGATAAGAAATGTCTGTGGTAAAAAGCGTTGTTTCATCGTAGAAAAAACAAAGTGTAGATAAAATTGGATACGTAAGAATTATCAGTGAACTACTAATATAGTTACAGGAAGACTACGCCGCTTTCAGATGCAGCGTGTTTCGCTTGAAAGTGAGCCTACGCCCTCAACTGAAAATGGGGCGCCTTAGATAGTTTATCAAGCGATGGGAGGTGGCGTTGCCACCCTTTTTGTCCAAGCCACCAAATGGCGCGATTAGCAGGCAATCGAGGTCCAAATGGCAGGAGGTGTGAGTGTGGCTTGCGAATAGCTAGGAAGGCAGATGGGCAATTTGGGCAAAGTATCCAGCAAGTTGATTTCTTCGCTCCCGCAATTTTGCTCTTCTACAAAATGGCATATTTGGCACTTGCTCTCGGTGTCGATAGCCTTGCCCAGAGCGGCAGTAAAGGAACGATTGCTGTCCATTTTCTCAATGGCCATCGTCGCCCAGCCGAACGTTTGAACAGGAACCAGGTGCCAGCCATTGAGGAACGCGATGACTGCGACTCCAATTACTCCTAAGCACCTTTTTTGCCAGCCCATGATTCTAGTCTTGAAGTGGAAAAGCCTTGGCGCTGTCAAGTTGTATGTTGAGCGTAATCCAACAGATCTTTTCTCACGCTCGTCCGGTGGCTTTAAAGCCTATTATTGGGGCATCCGGGCTCTGGGGATCCCCAATCAGGTAGATGCTGAATCTGCCTGCCGTTTTGCCCGTTTTTGGGTTGTAGTAGCGGAATTCATATAGGCAGGATTGATGATCGGGCGAATCAGATTTCAAGAATTCCGTGGGTTGGCCCATCAATTCTACAACACTACCTAAGGAAGGCGGGGACAGCTGAGAGAGCGTGGAGGCATCGATCGATAGAGTCACGCTGCGCCGAAGCTTATTGACTTTAGCGTGGCCCATGCGACTCACAATTTCTTCAGTGAAGTCCTTGCCGAAAAGCTCGACGAAAGCGTTGTCGAGCATCAGGCGATTGAGGAGATTGTCTCGGAAGCGGGCTTGGAACTTCATTTTGAAAGGGCGGTCCTGGTCCTTCCCTTTCCGTTTCTGGAAATGCCAAGTCCAGAGCTCCTCTTGCCCGGTAGAGTCGATGTTTTCGATGCGGCTAGGTTGAGATCCAGTCAGGAAAACGAAATCGGAATTCTTTACGATTGGCTTGGCAAACTCGAATGTCAGCTGGGTATTGGGCAGCACAGAGACATTCTCCTCAAACGCTTTGAGCTGGTTTTTGAAGTGAAGCAGGCGCAGGTATACGCATCCGGTTAATGCCGGGAGGGTCAGAAGGAGCGTGAATGCGATTCCTAGGCGCTTTGCTCGATATGAGGGAGCGAATCTCATTTTTTGGATGGAGTGTTTCCTGTTTTTGGCTCAGCGACGTTTTCGAGCTGCGAGGCGATTTGCGTGTAGCGGAGCTAGGAAAGAGAGTCTGGGTTTCGCCCTTCTCCGAAGTATCTCGCTTTCGCGGGACTCGACAAATCGGAATCCGTTTATTGAAGTGTTAGCGAATAAGAATGGCTGGAATGGCAATTCCAGCCGATAGCGGTCCCCATGCAACATTTTTCCAAGTCAATTCTCTGTCACGGGCTCTGGGCCCTGTTCGCTGTTGTGGTTGGTTGCTCGGCAGCAAAGGGAGCGGAAGCTTGGGAGGTAGAGGCCCTTCTGTTGTACAATTCGGGTTCTCCTGAAGTAAATGACTTGCGAGCTAGAAGCACGGGGAATGTTCGCCTTGGCAGATACGCCCAAGCGTGAGGGCACCATGGTGCTTGTTGCGGACTACCAGGTTCTCACTGATCGAGATAAGC
>NZNM01000077.1 GCA_002694885.1 Opitutaceae bacterium
AAGCCGCATTTCGAGCCGCGTATTCAGTTTGACGATGTTACCTTCTCCTACACCCCAGAAATCGCTCCTGCCATAATCAATGCGTCGTTCAGTATAGAGCCCGGAGAACGCGTAGCGATTCTCGGTCGTGTGGGCTCGGGCAAGAGCACGCTCTTAAGATTGATCCTCGGCTTCTATCCTTCCACTGTAGGGATGATCACCATCAATGATACCGACATTCGCCAAATCGATCCAGCTGATCTGAGACGTCGAATCGGGTACATCGGTCAAGACAACCTCCTTTTCCAAGGCAGTCTGAAAAGCAACATCATCATTGGAGCTCCTTGGATGGAGGAAGAAGCCGTATTGGAAGCCGCTCATCGCTCGGGCGTAGAACGCTTTGCCTCAAAGCACCCGCTAGGCTACGATCTTCAAGTCGGCGAGCGCGGCGAATTGTTGTCTGGCGGACAACGCCAAGCCGTCAATATCGCTCGGGCTCTACTGACGAAACCAAGCTTGCTTGTAATGGACGAACCCACCAGCGCGATGGATGCCAACGCGGAGAGGGAGTTCATCATAAACATGGAGCAATACTCCAAAGAAGCCAACCGCACGCTAATTCTTTCAACCCACAAGCCTTCAATGCTGAAACTAGCGGATCGCATCATCGTTATGGATCAGGGCAAGGTCGCCGCAGACGGACCAAAGGCAGATGTGATGAAACAGCTTTCAGGAGGAGCCGGTAGAAACTAATGAGCCAGAATGCCAAATCCCAGGATCGGCTCCCGAAAGGAGCCAACGAAACCATACAATCGGAAGATCTAGACTTCATCGCCGATTGCAAGGCCGCCTTCCTCGAGGAACGGATGCCGTATGCAAACCTGTTATTACTGATGGTCGTGGGCATCGTTTCAGCATTTATTGTGTGGGCCTATCAATCCCAAGTAAGCGAGTTAACCCGCGGACAAGGAAAAGTGATTCCATCAGGAAGCACGCAAATTGTTCAAAGCTTGGAAGGCGGAATCGTCGAAAAACTCTTCACCCAAGAAGGCAAATACGTTGAACGAGGAGCTACACTGGCAGAGCTCGATGACACGATCCTGCAAACCTCTTTCCAGGAAAGTATCGTAGAGCGGGATAATCTGATGGCGAAAATCGCCCGTCTCGACGCCGAATCGACTGGATTGGCGAACATACGCTTTCCCGAAGCCCTGATCGAATCCTGCCCCGAACTTGTCGATTCGGAGCAACTGCTGTTCGATACCCGAAGGGAAAAAATCACGAGTAGCCAATCCCGGCTCAACAAAAGCCTAGATCTAAAGAAAGAGGAGCTCGCCATCACGCGCCCCTTAGCCGAATCCGGTGTTGTTTCGCAAGTAGAATTGCTGCGACTGAAAACGATGGTCAACGACCTGGAAGGGCAGATCGAGAAAGAAAAATCCGAATACTTGAACGAAGTCGTATCCCAGAATAACGAATACAAAACCAGTCTCAGCCAGATTCAGCAAACGATCCTAGCCTACGAGGACAAAATCGCTCGATCCAGCATCAGAGCTCCGGTTTCGGGAATCGTGAATAAGGTGCACATCAAGACACTTGGCGGCGTACTCCAACCCGGCGCTCCCATAGTGGAAATTGTTCCCGCAGAGGACACGTTGCTCGTAGAGGCGAAAATCAGTCCATCCGACATCGCTTTCGTCAAACTCGGCCAGGAAGCTACTGTAAAACTGACAGCGTACGATTACTCGATCTATGGCGGTTTAGAAGGCGTGGTCGAGCAAATCAGCGCTGACACATTTCTTAACGAGGAAGACGGGCAAAGCTACTATCACATTCTGATCAGAACAGGAGAACGGTCCCTAAAAACGACTGGCCAGTCATTCGAAATTCTTCCCGGAATGATTGCTCAAGTGGATATTAAGACCGGCAAGAAGTCTATTCTCGATTATATGCTCAAGCCACTGTTGCGGGCTAAGGTGAACGCTTTTACGGAACGCTAAGGACCGTAAATACTCGGACCTCTGGGTCCAAAAATGATAGATGGGCTTCGAGAAGGTCTCCTGGGTATAGGCGTTGGATAGCGATCCTGAATCTGACGGTTTCGGGTTTCCAGGCTTTCTCGTTCCAGGCCAACGAAGGCTCCACCATGCTCGTAAGTCAGCTCCCTCATTAAGTTAGCGAATTTCAACCCGGACTGGCTAAGCGAAAGTCCGCCGCCAATTACATTCGGAAAGCCCACAGCGTTTATCCGAACAAACCGATCTCCTTCATCGTCTTTCTTATTGAGACGGTCCAAGGTATTTAGAACGGGCTCTGAACGACCGGTAAACTCGTCGCCAAACACGTAAATTCCCATCTTCATCTCCTCGTTGTCTGGCTCAGTTAGCTGGCGAATCGCCTGCGCGATTCCCGGAACGGGATTACTGTCACTATTGTAAGGATACAATCTTACCGCTCTAACCATGTATTCACGGGTTTCCCGATCGTCCGGCATCCACTTGCGCCGCATGCCTCGTCCCATAATAAAATGCCCGTCAGCGTCTAGCAGTTGAATGCCTTTCACCTCCGGATAGGAGTCTAAGGTTTCTTCGAATTTCTGAATCACGTATCCCCAAATTAGGCTCGTATTCGGATCACGCATACTTCCAGATGTATCGATAACGAATGCTATGTGATTGCTTTCGACCGGCACGCCCACCGGCGACGGCACATGCTCCGGCTTCTGTTCGATCTCGGGGTCGGTTTGCATCACAGCTAGCTCGTCTTCCACCTGCTCAAGGTCCGTCAGCAGTTTGTCCTTGCTGAACTCCTTGTCTTTGATCTGCTGCTCTAGTTTGGCAAGAACCGCTTCCAGATCCGTTTCGACAATCTTTTTTTCCTTCTCCTTGTCTTTCTCTAGCTGAATCAGCGTAGCAATTTCTTCGGTAACGATGTCGTATTCATTGAGCTGCAGCATTCTTTGCTGAATGATTCGCTCCAAAGCTATTCGCAAGTTAGTGATCTCCTTCGTCTTTTTCCCCATTGTAATGACGAAGAGAAGTATAATGGCCCCGAATCCGCAACAAATGACGTCCAGAAACGAAAGACTGAATACCTGCGTTGACCGTTTTTTCTTCATGTATTCGGCCAGGATTTAGACGGACACACCATGGCACCGCCTTGGTCGTTGGCTAAGCGCCAATAATGCACTGCCGCTCCGGGGTCATTTTTCATTGGGTACAATAAAACACTGACTGGATGAGGATAAGTTAAAGCTCTCTTTGCCACTCGAAACATATTGATCCGGTCGTTGGAATCCAGCACTTCGGACCCTTCGTATGAGTCCGCTAGAGTTGGCAATCCATCGACGATTAGCACAACCCGATCAGGAACGACTGGCATCTCGTCGACCATGTCGAGAGCCTTTTCCAGATTAGCGCCTTCCTGAGGGACCACCTCGTCGAGCTTTTCAATCACCTCCTGAGTCAAGCCCTCATCCATAGGATCGAACCACTCTATCCCGTAACGCGACTCTATTGGCGTAATCTCGTTGTTGAAGAGTATGATCTTGTAGAGCGAATCAGGCTTCAGATTGGCAATCATCCAGGTCATGCCTTCTTTGACCCGCGACCACTTCGGAGCTTTTCGCTTTTCTTCGTCGGAATCCGCCTGCCTCTTGACCGCTTCTTCGTAAACGTCGTCCGTCATACCTCCCGACGCCTCGATAAGAAACAAGACGTGTTCTCCTTGGATATCAAATCCAGTTAGATACTGGCGTCGCACAGCGTTTGGAATCGGAATCGAGGCTTCCTCTTCCTGCATCGGCATGTTCTCCTTGTCCTCCAGAAGCTTCCCTAAATCCTCCTCCATCGAAGCTAGCTTAGCGAGCAGCAAGGCGAACTCATCCTCGAGCTCTGTCTGCATCTTCTTTTTTTCTTCGATCTGTTCCGTGGCATACCGATTCCGTTCACGAATCGTCGTTAGGGAACGCTGAAGCGATTTTAACTCGCTATCCTTATCAGCAAGGTCGTTCTCCATCTGGCCGATGATCTCCTCGGTCTTGGCTTTGATGTCGATCATAGTATCCGACTTCTTTCCCACCGTGAGCACGAAAAGAAGCAACACCGCACCAAAACCGCAGCAAATGCAGTCAAGGAATGACAAACTGAACACCTCTGTCTCGCGCTTACGTCGTTTCATCGCGGTTCGATTTCACGGTATCATTGGCTATCTCTATACAATGGATAAGCAGCAGCCGCTTCCGAGTGCCTTGCATAAGAATGTCGATCGTATCCCCAGCTTTCAATCCCGTTTCTTTTTCAAAGTCAACCGTCGCTCCTTCAGACTCCCGTATCACCCACTTTTCGTCTTCTTTGATCATTCGGCAAAGCTCCAAGGAAGCCCCTGCTCGGTTCCCATCCGCGACCAAGTCGAACTTCCCACTTTCTCCAGCGCCAATCGAAAAAGCTCCTCCGATCAATTCGTAGGCCAATCCATCGCAGACGATGTGAGTTGGGCTTAAGGATCGGCCTTCGCGAGCCACTCGAACTGTTGCCAGACGGGCTCCGCTATCTCTCTGGTTCTCTTGGGAGATCTCCGATGCGGAAATTCCTACTTCGACCCGAACCTCGTCCAATTGGCTGACTACCTCCCAGTCTTTCCCATAGTTAGCTGCTCCGAATGCGGCACTCTCAGGCTGTAGCTCCTTAACCATCCCAACCCCTTGGGCGACGAGGGCTCCTTTAAGTCCCTGAATATTGGCTACTCTATCCGAGAGAGCAATCTGTATCTCATCGTCCCCGTTAGCGAAATCGTTTACGGCTCTTAAAATAAGCTGCGTGAGCGCCTTTACTTGAGTGGCGAGTTCCATCGCGGCCAAGTCTCTCGATATCGTCAGTTGCCGGGACTTTTCTCTAGTCGAGACCTCTAAGCTTGCTTCCCCTGTCTTTCCAAGATTCGACAGCATCTCTCTGGCCTGCGCATGGAAGGCGCGCTCGATATTCCGATCCTCCGTTATATCAAATGACGTTTCCACTAAAAAGCGATTGGCCATGGAAGAAGTAAATCGCTCCAAAATCCGATTGTATCCATGCTGTGGAAGTCGGCTAAAATAGACGCGATCCAATCCAGATCGTTTGTGGAAAACCGAAATATGGGTCGCCTGGGCAAGCAAATCCACATGGAAAATCCGCTCGCCATCCGGCACATTCCAAAGCCCTTCACTATAGAGCGAGGCAGCAGCCATATCGACAATTCCCGCTACCGGCATTCCCACATCAGACAAGATTCCCAACAGAATGCCCAGCCGCTCTTCAGACTTCTCGTTTTCCTCTAAATAATGACTGGGAGCAGCCAAAACGACGCGTTCGACTTCACCGATTTCTTTTTGGATCTTGCTAGCCAGAATTTCTAAATATTCGTAGGCCAATTGCGAATACATTACGCGACTATAATGGCCATCCAAATTAGTTGATTGAAACGACAAGTCATCCAGAAACTCGCTTGAGGTACGTCGGGGATAGACAAATGCCATATCTTGGGCTGCAGCGCCGAAAGCCAATTCGCCTGCCCTAGCGTAAGCATAGGCCGGAAAGGTGTCGCCTCCCTCCCCCATCGAAAGGGTTCTCGAGGAACCATCATCCTCTATGAGCACGCAATTCGCGCCCACATCACTCAATTCTATCCCTACCGTCGCCATGCTTTTTCTCGCTCGCGATTAAGTGAAACTAATCGCGCTTTCCTCACTTGTTGGAGTCTTCATTAACCCTATCACCCGTTTTGTCGCCAAATCCTCAATGTCGATTATGAGTGTCTCCTGACGCGATTGCAACAGATGCACCAGAAGCATCAGGCCTATACTTAGAAGCAAAGCGATAAAAGTCGAATTGAAGGCCAATCCCAGGCTGGACGTTACACCGCTAATGTCGCCCTGAATCGCCATATCGGCCTGACCCAGCGCTTCGCTAATCCCCCGAACCGTCCCAATAAATCCGACTGAAGGAATCGCCCAGGCAATGTAGCGCACTAAGGAAAGGTCCGACTCCAACTGTTCGTAGGCCATCTCAGCCCGTTCGCCTACCGCGTGGGCCGCATCCTGGATCGAGCGTGTCGCATCGAATCGATGCAGCGCCGAGAGTATTACTTCAGGTAAAATTTTGCCCCTTAATCGAGGGATCCGCCTGACCTGGCTCTCCACCTCCTTATAGTACGCCAGAGCGTCTTCTGGAATGATTCGCTCGCCACGAGATATTTTGAGAAATTGATGATCCGACATCGATTGCTCCGAAAATACCTTGGTGAACTTGAACACGATGATTATCATCGCCCACATCATGAGAATCAAACAGGCGAGCTGCTCGTTGTTCTTTAAAATAACCGTGACCGATTTCTTCGGAATGAACACTCCGTCCGGATTCTGGCTAGCTTGAATGCTGTTGGTGATTTCGATATCTTCCGCAACCGGCCAAATGTAGTACTTATAGACCGAAAACACCACTATGATAGACACTAATAGACCGACTGTCTGAACAATGAAATCTAGCGACAAAAACCCTTTTTTTTTCATACTCTAATGCAATGCTCGGAAAGACCGACTCAACCTAGCTAACCTAACTCGCCTTCCAATTAAATCCAGCATTCCTTACGACTATCTTTACGAATCCCTGTCCATAATGGATTCAATGAGTGAACCAGCAACAAAGCGCATTTACAATTGTCCCAAAATCATCTACGTTAACCACTCTAACAACGAATCCAATCGTTAGAGCGATTGCGTAGATAACATTAAAGGTATGAATCGGTCTAAAACATCCATGAAATCAGTCGCAGTGATCATCGGAGTAGCCGTTCTCGCATTCCAATGGGGGTGCGCGGGACCCGCGGCTTCCAAAACTGTAAAAGGAGCAGGTACGGGCGCGGCGATCGGCGCTGTTGGCGGGTTGATTACCGGCCAAGATATAGGAGGCGTCGCTGCCGCTGCAGCAGCGGGCGGAGCGGTTGGAGCAGCCATAGGAGCCGTCCAAGAAGGAAAAGAACGCAAGCGCCAAGACACGCTCGCCCAGCAACGGGCCTATAACCAAGCAATTGCTATGCAAAAACGGGCCATCGAAAAGGAAAAGGCAGCTTTACAGGAAGAATTGGAAATCGCTGAAGGATTCCGTATCTCAGACGCTGAGCTAGAGGAGATGTCCGGAAGGGCTGAAACCGCTGAGGAACGTTTGAAAGCCCTTCAAGCTCGTAGGCAAGCCGCGATCGACAAAAAGAAGGCCCTGGACGAGATGGTCCAGCGCGAGAGGGATGCTCTCGCAGAGATCGACCGTCTAGAAAAGGAGCTCGCAGCACTGGAAGCCCAGAATGACGCTCTTGCCGAGCAAACCGAAACTGAACTTTAACACGCCAATCTCCCTATCAGCCCCTTTGAACGGAGAACCTAAATGAAATCCGCAAACTTCAGATCGATATTAGCGTTTGGGGCTCTTTTGCTCCTCATTCTTTCCGGATGCAATACGACCTACGAAATGGAGGTCGACGCCATTTCCAATCCATCGATAACGGATGCGGAATCCTACATAATCATACCAAGGGATCCAGAAACCGACGTCAACGACTTGCGATACAAGGAGACCGTAGATTATATCAAAACCGCGTTATCCGGAAAGGGTCTGTACGAAGCTCTGGACGCGGAAGAGGCGGATATGGTTGTCGAAATCGACTACGGAATGGAACCCCCTAGACAAGAATACCGCGTGGTTGAAGAACCCGTTTTCGCTACCATTCAGCAGCCGGACACGATCCAGCAAGTAGCCCAAACCGATCCCAAGACCGGTCGCACGGTTGTGTACAATGTTCGCGTTCCTGGTCGCCTCTCCAGAGAGCTGATCGGTTACGAGGAGCGGCTAAAATCGGTCGTCGTAAACGAAAAGTATCTCGAACTCACCGCCAAAGAAAATACGTTAGTCACTTCTTCAGACATCCCTCCCCAGGAAATTTGGAGCGTACAGGTCAGAAATTACGACGAGAATAATGATCTCCGTGAGTACATCCCGATCATGGCAGCTTCGGTCGCCGACTACGCTGGAGAGGATACGGGATCCAATCACAATGTCCGTCTGAAAGAAAAAGACGACGTGGTCCAATTTATCAAAAAAGGCATCGTGCAAAAACCTGCGACGAGGCCCATAGCGGATACCAACGAAGGCTAAGGCCGCTAGTATGCTGTTTTCCCTCAGATAGTTATTTCGAGGTCCATTCCGTTAATAGGCCCTAAACTGCCATTAGACGGATCGATTTCCTGGTGATCGAATCTTACCGAACAGGAACCAACGTAAATTCTAGAAATGCAATGCGTTTCCGCGTCTTGCCTTGACATTAGCGGATTGAATGCCGGTTTTTCATGTCCTAAATCACGATGGTAGGTCGATAATAATTCAGGGCTGGGCGCCTGACGCCGAGAGACGCAGCTTTCGATAAAGCGGGTCCTACGATAAGATTGCACGTCCGCAGATTGGAAAGAAGACGTTGTTATAAAGGGCAAGTCCGTGGAACGCTTTTCAAAACTCGTCCCATCCCAGCAGAAGATCTCGCATTTAGCCTTTGGACCGATAATTCCGGCGAAGAATGGTGAATAGCGCTCTTTCTGCAGGAGATTCAAAGCTCCTACGCTATTTCCAAAACCATTCTGTGAACATAAGGCGATTGGAATCTCGCCGCGACTTTTGAAAGGCTTTAGAGACTTTCCAGCATCCTGAGTCGCCTCGTAATTGTTCAAAAGGAAGGCGCAAATGCCAAGGTCGTTGACCGCAATCCAACTCCCACCACTCCTTTCGTCGATAGGAGCGATGATTTGTCTATCGCCGTGGCAAAATTGCTGAGGAGGCAGGGCCCTAGGGCGCGTTCTTTGTTCGTCGCGGTTGAAAAAAAGCTGGTAGGCTGCGGCCTGGCTGCTCGTCCAACTGACGGTGCACATTAGCCTTCCACCGTCTGCAAGTATTTCAATGTAGACGGAGCTATACCAAAACCCTCGGCAGGCATGATCCCCTGCATCCTGCTCGCAATGGAGATCAGCGCATAGTGATGCACCGTATGCGAAGCGAGGAACTGCAGTTCCCTAGCAAAGGTGGATTGCGATAGATCGTCACCACTATAGGTGTTCGCGCTCACGATTACTTCTACGCGAGACTCCTCGTCGATTGGCAGTTTACGCAAGCCATTCAAGAGATCTTTCGCTTTTCCAATTCCGGAATCCAAAGAACGTTCAACCTCGATATCTCTCTGGCGATCATCGTAGTTAATAACACCTTATCCCGCTCCAACGATGAAAGACGCGTAGTGATCCAAAACGTGCCTCATGTGCGCTCCAACGCTCGAGCCGAAAGTTGCTGGATCCCCTTTGACATAGGTCTCTGGAGAATGCCTTTCTAGCAAGTCGATTCCCTGCTGAAGGAAGTCACAATTGTCGCGAATCAAGGAAATCATAATTTGCTACTGCCCAACTTTATACGTGTATTGGATGAATTTGCGAAGGAAACCAAACTTTTTTCACGCTCGTGGCGCAGGGGAATCTTGACCCTTCAACTAGAAAGGCTCGCAAGTATCAAACCCGCTTACGATGGGTACAAACGATAGAGTTTCACCATCGCATGCATCGAATACAAACCTACTTTGTCAGCAACTGCGGCTAGGCGATTGGATTGAAACCGCGATTATGCTAGCTAAACAGGAATTTTGACTCCCCGGCGAAGATATGTCGGGGTGTCCAAGTCCTGGCCTTCAAAAATATACCCCATCGTTTCCTCGAACTCGCCCCTGGGCTCGCCTTCATTGAAAGAGAACTCGTCCTGTTTCACCTTAATTCGCTTCTTGTGAACCCCTTTCAACGACTCTTTTTTAACCGAGCCTCTCGCTTGATTCTCCTCTCGAACAGTTGGTACTGGAGCGGATCGCTTTCGACCTCGGAAGACGGAAACGTCGCTTAGGTCGCTCGTCCCGATAACGCATATTTCGATCTTTTCTCCCATGGATTCGTCAATGACGGCACCCATGACCACGTTTGCGTCTTTCCCGAAAGCATCCGTGACGCTCTCCATAATTTTCTGCGTTTCGCTTATGCCTAGATTTGCGCCACCGATCAAATTCACCAATAGGTGATCCGCCTTTTTCGAAAATTCCGGCGTATGCAGCAATGGGCACAACTTTAGGTCATCGATAGCTTCATTGGCGGCGTTTTCACCGTTTCCTTCACCTAGTCCGAAAAGCGTTTTTCCTGCCCGATTCAAAAAAACCTGACGCAATTGGGAATAGTCCAGATTCATCAGACCTGTCTTGCTCATCATCTTCCAAATAGAAGAGATTCCCTTCTCAATCCACGCGTCCGCCTGGCTAAACGCATCTAATAACGAAGCATTCCCCTCACTTACTTGGACCAGCAAATCGTTAGGCAGAGGAATGACAGCGTTGGAAGCTTGCCTCAGATTCTCAAGACCGCGTTTCGCCACTTTAGCCCTCCCCGCTCTTTCTATAGTGAAAGGCAAGGTGACAAAGGCGATGACAGTCGCTCCGTTCTGAGCAGCAATATCCGCCAGCGCTGGCGCAATGCCCGTTCCTGTTCCACCTCCCAATCCAGCCGCAATGAAAAGCAGGTCCACTCCCTCTACCAAGGATTCAAGCTCTGATTTATCTGCTAGAGCGGCCTCTTTCCCGATTTCCGGATCTCCGCTAGCTCCGAGTCCTCTCGTTATGGATTCTCCAATACACCGCTTGTCGGTGACAGGTGAATTTGCTAAAGCCTGGTGGTCGGTATTGATCACCGCCAGTTGCACTCCAGACGGATTGCTAAGCATCAACCTGTCTACAATATTGGAGCCAGCTCCGCCGACGCCAATCACTTTCATCGATATCTGTCCCGATTCGTTCACAGCAACTCTCTCCTCGTTATCCTATTGAAAGCGCGCGCCTCAATTTGCCGAACAGTCCAGCTCGAGCGTCTTCCTTTTCGTCTCCAGCCGAATGATACTGCAATCCGTATTTCAACAATCCGATTACAACGCTGTATTGGGCATCTCTCAAATCGCCAGTCGCCAAAGCAGTATTGTCGCCTACGCGGGTTGAAGCGCCGAATACCGCCTCGGAACAGGCTTCAATATTCCGTAGATTGGATGTTCCTCCGCTAAGAATTACTCCACCCGAAAGTCGCTCTGACCTGCCATGGGCTCCGAGCTTCTTTTGAACCACTTGGAATATCTCAGTGGTCCGAAGTTCGATAATCTTCTCTACGCTCCATAGTGGAACGGGACGATCGCCAATTTCGAAATCGTTGTTAAGCCAAACCTTCTCGCTCTTGTTCTTGTGCTCGACCGTCGCCGATCCATAGCGACGTTTGAGGCTTTCCGCCTGTTTCAAACGCATTCGCAATCCAATACTTAGATCGTTAGATATGTGATCGCCTCCAAGAGGTAAGCACCCCGCCAGAACGCACCGCCCACCCTGGAAAACCGCATAGTCGGTGGAACCTCGACCGATGTCCACTACAAGGCATCCGTTCCGCTTCTCTTCTTCCGTGGCCACAATCGATCCCGCAGCCAAGGCGCCTAAAACCACATCATCCACATGGAGATTAAATCCGTTGATGATATGAATGGCGTCGCCGATCTTCCTGGCATTTCCGTGGACGGTCCAATAGTTAGCCTCGAGACGGTCGCCCTCCATATTCAAGGGAGCTTCAACCGGGCGACTGTCCAGCCGATAAGGGCGTCTCAAATGGTGAACTACCACACGATCCTCAGGAATTTCTCGAGTCTTGGCCAATCCTGACACTTGCTCGATCTCCTCTTTGGTAACTCGATGGTTTCCTGCGGTTACATTGACCGATGCCTCGCTAGCAAATCCTTCAATGTCGCTCCCGCTAACGGCCAAGTACACTCCGTCGATTTTAACTCCCGCTTGCTCTTCGGCCGATAGAATCGCCGCGTGTGTGCAATCGCTCGCTTCGTGAAAATCCACGATATCGCCTTTTAGTACTCCCTTTGAAGAGGATTGACCCAAACCGATAATATTCAGGCTTCGGCCTTCCGCGATTTCGCCGAGCAATACGGATACCTTGCTCGTACCTATTTCAATACCTGCTATTATTTTAGATCTATACACAACTTGCACTAAGGTTTGCGTTTATCTGCGGGCGACCAGCGATTGTTCAACGGGCACTTGGCTATTCATCGTCAGATCGACTTTTTCTACTTTGCTGAAGGCGTGGCTCTTGTAGTAATCCACGATGTAGTCTAACCTGGAAATTTGGCGTCTGAAATCCGTTTCTCCTTTTTCGAAGACGATTTCCCGAACGAATCCGCTCTTCACAATCAATTTAGGAAACTCGGCAAGCGAGACGATTTTCCAACTTTGGTAGAGATGGGGGGCAATATCTCGAGTTTGCGAGAGAAGATCATCGACCGGCTCCATGCCCACCAAGGGCTCGAATCCATCTTCGTTTCGCTTTAGGCGCACTCCATCGAGATTCGGCAAGCTCTTGATCTGCTTCGGTCCGTAACCAATTCCCTCATACACAATGCCAAACCGATCCACTAGCAAGGTCAATCGCCCGCGCCGTGCATCTTCGGCAAGCATTTTGGCCACCGGTTCTCGCTCTTTAACAGATATGAAGAGCGTATCTGGAAGTTGACGCGCTATTTGCGCCGAAAACGTTTGCGGGTGCTTTTCCAATCGCGCTTTCAATCGGTCGAGCTCTAAGCCCAACAGATCTATCTCTCCTTCATTCAAATCCAGGTATTCAAGTATCCAGTCTCTCGGCAATGCGTCGCTTTCGACAATGATCGATTTTACCGGCAATGCTCGACCCGCTTTCGTAATCGAGACAGAAAGGTCGTCGTTCATTACGAAGAGTTTCAAACCTGCCGCCGCAATCAGAAACGCTCCCGCAAAGAGCGCTACGGTTCGGCAACGGGCTAGCAAGATTCGCTTGAACGCGGTTTCACTAATGCTTTTCGCCTTTACATCCTGCTCTATGTCCTTCCAGGAATTCGATTTTCGGGACGCGTTTGCGGTCTTTCTCCTAGCCATATCAACAGACTGAATACTTAGATCTAAATCTCAAGATCGCAGGCTCAATGATGCTTTTTAACATCGCTTTGAAATTCATGCCCAAACAAGACGCTGATTTTGGCATAAGACTGGTTTCCTTCATCCCTGGAATCGTATTCAACTCCAGGACATAGGGCCGATCAAAGAGATCGATCATCACGTCTACCCTCGCGTAATCTCGGCAATCGCACGCCTCGTAGGATTTTTGAGCGATCCCCCGGATACGATCCGACAACGAATCGGACATAGGGGCTGGAGCTAAAAATTCGGTTTTCCCTTTCGTGTATTTGCTTTCGTAATCGAATTGGCCAGATTTCGGCCGAATCTCGACGATGCCGAGCGGTTTTCCGTCAATCACTCCAACGGATACCTCACGACCAATTATCCGTTTCTCCAGCATCCAAAAATCAAAAGCCAAGTTTGCCAACAATCGCTCCAATTCGGCAGGCGAATCAGCGAATCCCAAGCCTAAACTGCTTCCCTCTTTTAAAGGCTTGAGAACCAAAGGGCCTTCAAGAATCTCAAATGCCTCTTCGGAATCTGGAGGCGAATTGCGATCGAACACGATTTCCGGCAAAACAGGAACACCGGCTTCCCCGAGGACTTTTTTGGTTTCGCTCTTGTCGAAAGTCAGACGACTACTCGCGCTCTCGCAACCAGCAAATTCGACACCTGCAGACTCGAGAAGCTGCTGAAATGCCCCATCTTCACCAAAAGTGCCGTGCAATGTGGAAAAAACGACATGCCCCTTCGGGTCCAATCCATCAGGTAGCGAGGCTTCCCGAAGCTCGAACATTTCGGCGCCGAAATCGTCCTTCAAACCTGAGTAAACCGCTTGCCCAGATCCCAGTGACACCTCTCTCTCTCCGGAAATCCCACCACTGACAACAGCTACTGCAGGCTTTGACTTCATCTCAGAGCTTCTTCCCAACTATTCCCATACAGTAGAGCCTCAGGCTGCAACTCCACACGTCGCTTTGCCAGGGCTTCGCGACGAACCAGCTTCACCAACTCGATCACGTCATCACTCGAAGCGCCCCCTCGATTAACAATGAAATTCCCATGGACTCGACTTATCTCGGCTCCGCCAATGGCCGTGCCTTTCAATCCGAGCTCCTCAATGATCCGCCCAGCAGAATCGCCCTCCGGATTCTTAAATATGCACCCAGCGCTCGGCTCCCTCGGTTGGCTCTCTTTGCGTTTAGATTGGTATACATCAATTGCTCGCCGCAAATCCAATACATTCTGACCTGATGATTTGGGCTTCATCACAACATCGATGGCAATCGCATTCTCGAGTTCCCTACAGTGGCGATAGCCTACTGTGAGCTCTTCAACGCCAGCCTCGATTATCGAGCCATCCAGTTTGGCGAACCGAACACGTCTAACTAGATCGAAGATCCAGCCACCCATCGCGCCCGCATTCATGCGCAGGGAACCGCCCACACTTCCGGGGATCCCTTCGAGGAACTCGAATCCTTCCAGGCCATGACGACAGGCCAGGCCACAAAGCTCCTTAATGCGAAGACCAGCTCCAACGCGAATCGAATCCTCGCTTGTTCGCTCAAATCGTTTCCAATTCGGACCCGTCAATCGAATGACCAAGCCTCGGACACCTTCATCCGGGACTATAAGATTTGAACCTCTCCCTAGTGGAAACACAGGTATTCGGTTTTCGAAACAATAAGTCAGCGCCGCTACAAGCTCTTGCTCTGAAGTAGGCTCCATATACATTTCCGCAACTCCCCCAACACGCAAAGTGGTCTTTTTTAGTAGCGGTTCGTTTCTTCTCAACAGCAAGTCTGAGGAGGCAATCGGAGCCAAGGATTCAAAGAGGCCTCCCCAAACAGGTTCGTTTTGTTTGAGATCTTCTACAAACTTTTCAGCCAAGATATCCGTTTCCCCCGCGCCAAGAAAAACGATGTTCTGGATCTTTTCGTTTCCTAGCTTTGGATTAAGGATTTTGATCAAATCCTTTTTTGATTCAACATAGCGGCAATTCTCCGATTTTCTGCCTAGGCATTCAAATAGGTCGCGCCCTGTACCTCCGTCAATTTTAGGTTCCGCTGCACTGTATACATCCAACAAAGACGTCGAATTGAATTTCGCTAACTCCTCGGCAAGCTCCGATTTCAAATTTAGGGTTCGCGAATACCGGTGGGGTTGAAAAACTACCGAGAGCGGACCGGAAAACGCCTCCTCCAACGCTTCTCGAAACGCCCGTATCTCCGCAGGATGATGAGCGTAGTCTTCAAACACTATAACCTCGGGCGAACGATAGAGAATTGATTGCCGCCTAGCTATCGCAGTGAAGCCCATCTCCAGTTTTTCTGGAATCCGAATTCCTGCCGCCCCAAGCCCTGCTAGCGCAGCCCGCTGGTTTCGTCGGCTATAAGCTCCTATCTGATTAGACTGGATCGTTGGCAATTCTTCTTCGTCAGCCCAAATTATCTTATCGCGATCAACCTTTTCTCTAAACACCTCCCTGATCGAAGCGGGTAAAACCACCTTGTTTTTTGTCCTGTCAAAAAGCCGAGAGAAGCTAGCTAAATAGTCATCGAAATGGCGATAATAGGCATGATGATCATGATTTATGTTCAAAATTATGGATACATCTGGATTAAACGATTCAATCGTTCCATCGCTTTCATCAACCTCAACGACGGCCCAATCGGAATCATTCCAACAGCCAGGATCTTTTCCATTCGAAAATAGGCCTCCTATAGCATAGCTTGGATAGACCTCGAATTCTTCCAATAGATCGATCAGAATTCCGCAAGTCGATGTCTTCCCATGTGATCCGGCAACGGCTATCAAACGCTTATCCTCGACCAATTCAGCCAACTGTTCGCCCCTAGCCAATATTCGGCATCCAAGATTTTTGGCTTCGACGATGGAGGGATGCCTATCATTGATCGCCGAGGAACGGACAACGGTTTCCACAGCTTCGCTGTCTTCCAGCGATTCCAATGTCGCCACTTTGATATTGTGCTTATCAAGGTATTTCCAGGCTGTTGGCGTAAGGGCATCATCTTCTCCACTAACACTATTTCCAGCTTGCTTCAAAATAATGGCCAGCGGCAGCATGCCGGCTCCACCAGCGCCTACAAGATGAATTCTAGAGCTTGTTCTGCGACTCTTCACCTCAAAGCGTTTTCCTCATTTCCCAGTTCTAATCCGACCGATTTTGTATTCGATACCAGGGCTTCTATATCATCTGCGATTTCCGCTCTCGAATTACTCGCGTCCATCGATCGCAATCGATCCCTCATAATCTCCAGCTGTTCATCATCCGCTATCAATCGATCGACAGTTTCATACAATCTATCGAGTTGCTTATCCGACAATCGAACACCCCCGCCTTGCTCCTCAAAACGTTCGGCGTTGTGGACCTGATGGTCGTCTGCCGCAAATGGATACGGGATCAATACCGCAGGCGCGCCACATCTGGCAATTTCCGCCAAACTGCCCGCTCCCGCTCGTGAAACAACAAGATCAGCCGCGGAAAGAAGCGTCGACATGTCATCGCTAAAATCGAGAAAACGGGCGAGCTGTTTGGCCTGGCATCCATTAGGCGCGTCTTTTCTTTCCTTAACGTAGCCCAATCCCGAAAGGCAAATCAGCTGAATATCGCCTTGCTCCAGCTGATTCGCATGTTCAATCGACCAATCGGTTAGCGATCTAGCGCCTTGGCTTCCACCGAAAACCAAGAGTGTCTTCCGATCAACCTCCAAGCCGAGAGACTTTCTGGCAGCGCTTTTCTCTTTCTGGTTGAATTCCGAACGCAACGGAATCCCCGCAGATCGAACCCGATCAGATTGCTTCTCCTTCAAATGAACGCCTTCCGGCAAGTAGATTCGGTCTGCTATTCGGCTCGTCAGTCGAGTCGCTCGACCAGGCACGCGGTTCGCTTCGTGTATCGCGATCTTGGCCCCTTTTCTCGCCCCTGCAAGCAAGCTTGGAGCCGAAATAAATCCGCCAAAACCAATGACTACGTCCGGTTTGAACAAATCGATTTTCTTTAAGCAACTGCGATAGCCCTTAACAAAGTCGCGAATGAATCGGAGAAACCCGAGCGGACGAAAAGTTAATCCACTTCCTGAAATTGTCTCGTATTCAAAATCCGTATATTTTTCAACGAGACGCGTGTCGACTTTTTTGCTGCTTATCAGCAACTGGCAGCGCCAACCTCGCGACATCAACTCTTGGGCAAGAGCAATTCCCGGTGAAAGGTGTCCGCCCGTCCCTCCGCATGCGATTAGGGCGCGATTCATACCTAAATTTCTTTTAGCTTCCGCTTTGAATTTTTGAGAGCGGGAGACTGCCAGGCCAAACTCGTGTTAAGCAAAAAAGCGACGCATATTCCCATTACCAGAAAGTTAGATCCTCCATAGCTAATGAAAGGCAAAGGGAGTCCCGTGGTCGGCAATGAGCCCGTAACGACTCCCAGATTAACTAGAGCTTGAATGCTGATCGTCAAAAGACACCCCGACGCGAGGAGAAACTGGTAGGTATTGGGAGCCTTCCTCACATGAGCGACTCCTGCCGCAAACAAACCCATGAAAACCAGCACCACGGCTAGCGTCGCTATCAGCCCGAATTCTTCACCGACAATGGCGAATATAAAATCCGTATGGGCTTCCGGCAACGATCGCAACTGCTGCCTCCCATTTCCAGGGCCGACTCCTTCGATCCCTCCAGCAGCGAACGCGAGAATTGCCTGCCACACTTGATAGGCATCGCCAGACTTATTGCCTTCCATGTCCATAAAAGCCGTCAAGCGGCTCAACCGTTCCGGGTCTTTCGAAATGAGAAATCCAACAGGTACCAGCGCAGCGAAAGAGGACCCTGCCAAGAAAAACACGTTAGCCCCTGCCAAGTAGAGCAAACAAAAGCTAACCATAGAAATGATCAGGGCCGTTCCTAAGTCGGTCTGCAGCATAATCAGCCCAACGACGAGGCCAATCGCGAGACAGGGGAATATAAAACCTTTCCAGAATGTTCCTGAATCCTTTCGGATCAGACTGTAGTAGTGGGCTAGGAAAAAGACGAGACCGACCTTGGCGAATTCGGCGATTTGCAAACTGAAGGGTCCAAAACGGAACCAGCTCCGACTGCCATTTATTGACGATCCAATTCCGGGTAATAACACCAAAATCAGCCCCGCGACGCAAATCCCGTAGCCTAACCATATGAATTTTCTAGCCCATTCCAAATCGACCTTCAAAACCAAAAGACCCGCGATAAACGTAATCCCCATCCAGACTGCTTGCTTTTCTATTATGCGATAAGGGTCCGTAGCATCGACTGGAAGAGACGCGCTGAACAGAACGGACACCCCTAGCATCGCCAAGGCAAACACGCAAACAGCAATAGCCGCAGCTGGATTCAATACACCAACGTGTCCGGTATGCGTTGCTCTCGTTCTACGTTTCGCCATTTTCAAGCGTAGTCTTTCTGACAGTACACTTAATTATCTATCGGAATAACTGGCTGCTCGATTAGCTCCTCGTCTTGAAGAAATTCCTCTTCATCAACCAATCTCAATGGCGGGTCTTCAGGAATTGTCTCTGCGGGCGGACTCGGATTCACTGCGGGTTCTCCGGTAGAGCGTGGCTCGGGCGAATCGATTGTTTCCGGCTTTGGGGCGTTTCGAGAATTATTACTAGGAATGAAAAGCGTCTGGCCCGGATTGATAAGAGCGGGATCTTGAATGTTGTTGTGCAAAACGATATCCCTGGCAAATACATTGTACCTTTCCGCAATAGAAAAAATGCTATCACCCGGAGCCACCACAACTTGAAGTCCTTGACCCCGATTCGCTAACGACGACTGTCTGCTTGGACCTCCGGATTTCGGAATCACCAGCTTTTGACCGACCCGAATCAAATCGCCCGACAGCTGATTGGCCGCCCTCAATTCACTCAGCGTCACGCCTTGATTCGCTGCTATTCGAGATAGAACATCACCGCTTTTGACTTTGTAAAAATTTCCTTGAGGCGCAACCACTGACGAAATGGGCGAAGATGTAGCGGACGATGCCGAAATTGGAGCAGAACTGCTTCGAGGAACGTTGATGACTTGGCCAACCTGAATATTGACCGTGAGGCCTGGGTTGACCGAATGCAGAGCATCACGCGAAACTCCAAACTTTTTAGAAATAGCCCACAAACTATCGCCGTTTCTAATGGTGTATCGAATAATATCCGACGCTTGAGCAGGAGCTACTATACTCGATGGCTGACCACTGCGAACTGCTGGACCACCTAAGGGTGTCAATACGGAATCGTCGTTGTTCATAGACGAAGAGGGATTGCCTCGTGTTGGTGCAGTCCTTGCGCTAGTATTTGGACTTCGACTGCTATTAGGTCGTCTCGGGGCAAATCGCTCGCGGCTGGAAATTTCAGGAAGAGCTGTTCTCACCGAGACGCCACCTTCTTCCGCATTGTATCCAGATAAATCTGATGCTCTCGAATCAATGCTCGCAGTTGTTACGGTCGGCGCTTGAGCATTCGGCGAATCGCTCGACCAATTTACGATACCATTGGCTCCAGCAGTGGACAATCCTTCGCGTTTCGACCCTCTATCGCCAAAACCGCTCATTAGGCAGACAATAGCCACTGCCACGATATGAGCGGCTACGATTATTCCAATCCGTGCCGCCTTTACGCCATTTTCCTTTTTGTAAAACTTAACCATATTGCACGTTCCTTTCCGAGTCCAGGTGGCCGATCGCCTCCCGAAAAGCCTCTCCTCTTTTAGCGTAGCTTTCAAACATATCGAAGCTAGCGAATCCAGGACTAAGTAGAGCGTCGTCGCCACTTCGACCCAATTCTAAAACCAAATTTACAGCTTCTTCCAAACTGGCAACCTCGCGGGTAACTAGCCCTAGCGATTCCAATTCCCGTTTTACCGAAAACCTGGTTTCGCCAATCAAAATCGCTTGTTTTAAGTAAGGAACAATCTGCTTTGCAAAACCCTTGATCGATCCTCCCTTGTCCTTGCCACCGCCAATCCAGATCACGGGCTGATCAAATCGCTTTAATCCTGAAAGCGTAGCGTGAAAATTCGTCGCCTTAGAATCATCCCAGAACCGAATCCCCATTTTCGCGCCAATGAACTCCATTCTGTGAGGATCTTTACTGAACGCTCTAGCAGCATCTTCTAAACTGTTTTCGCTGAGACCCAAAGTCAACCAAAGCGACCGGGCCATCATATACGATTCGATCTCCGGATCAGTTTCGAACACGCTACCCTTCACTCGTTCGCGATCCTCCTTCTTCGCTCGCCTCAAAATCTGCTTTTCCGGAATTTCCAGCCCCAACCGCTTCCCGTAGTCCGACACGGTACGATCAACGACAACTGAGTCGCCTCGCATATTCGATATTAAAGTGTATTTGCTATTAAAATACGATTCCATGCTCCCGTGCCTATCCAAATGGTCTTCTGCGAAATTCGTCCAGAGAACGTAGTCCGCTTGCAATCGCGTAGATAACTCGGCCTGGAAAGAGCTTACTTCGCAGACCGCGATCGCCTCGGAATTGCATTCTCCCGACAGGATTTCGCACAAAGGTCGCCCGATATTACCCACTGCAAACGATTCGATGCCCGAGTGTCTGAAAGCATGATCGAGAAAGGACGTCAGCGTAGTTTTCCCATTGGTACCGGTAACCGCCACTATCGGTCCCTTCCACAACGAAGCGCCTAAATCGAATTCGGAAATTACGCGGCATTTTTCCCCTTGGGCGATCTTCACCCAAGGATGGTCGGGAGCAAAACCCGGACTCACTACCACTAGGCGGGATCTTCTCGCTTCCTCTCGCGCGAAAACAGCTTCATCTTCCTTTTTAGAACTTTCGTCAAAGATCCTTGCTTCACCATCGATACCTTCGATCAGAGCCTTAGCTCCGAGCCCGCTTACCCCACCCCCTAGAATCGCCACTGGAGATTCCAAACTATCTTCTAGCCAGGTGGGAATATGTGGAGCGTGCTGTATCATCTGATTTTCAATGTCGCTAGTCCAGCAAACGCAAATATAAGGGATAGTATCCAAAACCTTATAACTACTTTCGTCTCCGCCCAACCTTTCAATTCAAAGTGATGATGAATCGGAGCCATTTTGAATATACGCTTTCCAGTGCTTTTGAAAGAGAGTACCTGCAGAATCACCGAAACCGTTTCCAGCACGAAGATTCCTCCCACGATGATCAAAGTAACCGCTTGATGCGTCATAAACGCTATCACTCCCACGAGCCCCCCAAGCGCAAGTGATCCCGTATCGCCCATAAAGACTTCAGCCGGATGGGCATTGTACCAAAGAAAAGCAAGCCCTCCTCCAACAATAGCGCCGCAAATTATGCCCAATTCACCTACTCCTGGAACGTTCGATATCAAAAGGTATTCGGAAATTATTACATTACCCGCAGCGTAAGCCATAATCGCATACACGATAGCTACGGTTATGGTGCAGCCAATTGCCAGCCCGTCAACGCCATCGGTAACGTTGATAGCGTTGCTCGAGCCCACCAAAACCAAAAAAAGAAAACCGAATAGCGCCCATAGCGGCATTTGCTCGACAACAGCATTTTTGACAAACGGCAGCCACAGCTCCTGGGCCTTGTCCACGCTGAGCGGATTGTTCAACAAGATCAACAAAGTTATGGCTGCAGTCAGGCTTTGCCAAATGATCTTTCCCCTAGAAGGGAACCCCTTACTATTCCGCTTCGCGACTTTAAGAAAGTCGTCAATAAAACCGAGCGCCGTCAAACTCGTATAGACCATAAGAGCGGTCAGCGTCCAAACATTGAATTGAGCCCAAAGCAACGAGCTGATTGTTACCGAAAGATAGATCAGCAGCCCGCCCATCGTTGGGGTGTTTTTCTTCCCGGAGTGCAGCTCGGCAAGCTTTCCTACTTCCGACTCGGTACGAAAGCTCTGCTTAAAGCTTAGTCGCCTCAGCATTCCTATCAACCAGGGCCCCAGCAGATAGCCGATGAAAAGAGCCGTGCCTGATGCCAACAACATGCGAAGCGTCAGGAATCTCAAAAGCCGGAGCGGCCCGAAAACCTCTTCGTATTGCGCTAAATAGCTTAGCATGAGACTTTCTCCGTTTCTACCGATTGAGCAATATAGCTCACAACCTTCTCAAGCCCATGCAGCCTACTCCCTTTGACGAAAACGTCACCAGAAAACCCTGACAAAATTGGCTGGATCTCCTCGATTTTTGATATCCACTCAATGCGTCCTCGATCCCCATTGCTCTCAAGACCTTGCTTCATGGCTTCCGCTCCGTCACCAATAAGCACAGCTAGGTCCCCGCTTCTCATCGTTATCGACGAGCCTACCCGCCGATGCCATTCGCTTGAACAGTCCCCAAGCTCTTCCATGGATCCCAGCGCGAATACGCGATTTGCGGTCCCGTCAGAAAGACGATCGAATGTCTCCAACGCATCGAGCATGGACTGTGGATTCGCATTGTAGCAATCCAAATAAACGCGCGCGGATCCTATGGATTTCCATTCCCCCCTCATTTCGCCCGGTCGCCAATGCCGCAATCGACCTTCAAGCTCCGCGGCATCTACTCCCAGGTCCGAAGCTGCGATGAGAGCCATAGCTACATTGCTAGCCAGGCCGCTCCCGCCACCACGCACCTCGAATTCCCGATCCATCCCTTCGATTGAGATCCGAGTATAGTCACCAACTACAGTATGGGTGAATTTCCTGGCTCCCTTCTCATCGATCCCTTCTGCCACGATTTCATATTCAAACCCACCGGCCAATCTATCCTTGAAGGGCTGGCACGATTCACTCATGTAAACGCGTCGAGTACGATTCTTAGATGCCAAGCGACCTTTCTCTGAAGCGACTCCCTCTAGACTCCCCAAACCCTCAAGATGGGCAGGACCAATGGACGTAAAGACCACAACATCTGGATCTATAATCGTCGCAAGATGCTCCATTTCTCCCCGTTCGCTAATTCCAGCCTCGACTACGGCAAATCGGCATTCGCGAATAGGCATCGCCAAAATCGTAGCGGGCACTCCAATACGATTATTCAAGTTACCTTCAGTGCTCCAGGCGCCTGGCTTCCCTCCCAACAGGCAGCTCAATAGATCCTTGAAAGTCGTCTTGCCGCAACTCCCAGTCACGCCAACCATAGTCGCCGAAGCTGACTCGCGGTATCCTCTAGCGAGATTTCCGAATCCAACGAGCGAATCTTCGACTAGCAACTGCGGCAAATCTACGGCTGGATGCGCTGAGCTAACCAAAGCCGCCGCGGCGCCCTTGTCTTTCGCTGCTTGAAGAAATTCGTGCCCGTCGCGCTTCGGTGTTTTCAAGGCAACGAACATTTCCCCTGCATTCAACGTTCGCGTATCGAATGAAAATCCTCTCACGCAATCTCCAGCGAGGGCTTTGATCCATTCTCCATCGCACCAGTCACGCAACTCCTGGGCTTCGAATTCCAGCATTCTCAAATCCGCTCGCCAAGTTTGATGGAGTCGAGCAACTCTCTCGCTACCTTTCGGTCGTCAAAGGGTACTACCGTGTCTCCAAATTCCTGAAACGGCTCGTGCCCTTTTCCAGCAATTAAGACGCAATCGCCAGGCTGAGCGCTTTTCAGGGAAAGTTCAATAGCCCGACGTCGGTCTAATACGAAGTCTATTTCTCCACCCTCTACGATACCCTCTCGCATATCGTCGAATATCTGCTCTTGAGCTTCTGAACGCGGATTGTCCGTAGTCGCCCAACTGAAATCCGCCAGCGAAGTGGCTGCGCGCGTCATCTCCGAGCGTTTCCCTGGGTCCCGATCACCACCGCAACCAAAAACCACTTTCAATTCGCCAGGCGTAATCTCTTTTAGCATACGCAGCGCATTTTCTAGGGCGTTGCCCGTGTGAGCATAATCAACGACCACTTCGAATGCCTGACCTTGATCGACTCTTTCCATCCGACCTGGAATTCCCTTAAAAGTCTCCAAGCTGGCAATACACTTTTCAATATCCAAGCCCAACAGGATCGCTGTCGAGAGCGCTGCTAATGTATTGCTGATGTTGTACTTTCCTATCAACGGAGACCGCGTCAGGTAACGCTTCCCCTCATACTCCAAGGTGAAAAGCGAATGATTCGGAGCTAACTCGACATCGGTTGCCTTCAAAGCGGCATCATCAGAGAGACCGAAGGTCAATACCGATTCTTCTCTGGACTCGCTAGCCAGCCGCCGCCCATATTCATCATCAACGTTTATCGCTAGTCGCTTCGGTGGAGGACCAATCTCTCCATTGATGAATTTTCGCTTAACGGCAAAATAAGACTCCATGTCCCCATGATAATCCAAATGGTCCCGAGTCAGATTAAGGAAAACGCCGACTTTGAATCTCAGTTCCGCTACTCTCAATTGATCCACGCCATGGGAACTCACCTCCATCAACGCTCGCTCGCACCCGAAGTCCCTCATTTGAGAAAGCAATTCGCAAAGTTCGTGAGCCTCCGGAGTTGTTCTAAAGGAGGGAAGCACGCGTTCAACCAAGTCGTAGCCAACCGTACCCAAGCAACCCGTTTTGGCGCCATCAACTGAAAGGAAATTCTTAGCAAGATGAGCGACGGTCGTTTTACCATTCGTTCCCGTGATTCCGACCAGATCGAGATCCTTGTCTGGTTTTCGGAAAAACCTTCTAGCTACTTTCGCTAAGGTTAGTCGAGGATCGTCTGATTGAGCGAAAACCGCTTTGGAAAGTCCAAATTTTCGTGGCGAGTTCGATACGACCCCGATTGCCCCCCGGTTCAATGCTTCGTCGACGAACGCATTTCCATCCTTACGAAGTCCCGGCAGCGCGAAAAACAGGCTCCCGGGAGTGACCCTTCGACTGTCGATGACCAGGCGCTTAACGCGTGGATCCGCTGAACCGCGCTTAAGCTTCGCCCCGCTCTTTTTCAGCAATGCGCTCAGCTTTCTGCCCTCTTGCTTTCTCTTTTTGGTCTTTTCCATCCGATCCCTATCCAATTCTCCCTCTATGGATCTCCTCTTCTGCGTCGATACCATCTTCGTATTAGACAATTGCCTTACGGCCTTGCGCCTCCCAACGCATAAGCCCGATCTTGATTCACAGGAGTAATAGCATAGTAGGGTACTAGCTTTTCCGCTACATTTTTGAAAGCGGGCACTGCTGCGCTCCCACCAGAAACCGGCATTCCGCTACGGGATCCGTCGACTATCACCGTAATAGCAAGCTCTGGATCGCTAGCTGGAAAAAAGCCTGAAAACGAGCCGACATGACTCTGCGAGGAGTATCGGCCATTGATAATCTTCTGGGCTGTACCAGTCTTGCCCGCAACCTGGTAGCCTGGTATCCCAGCTTTGAAAGCCGTCCCTCCTTCTGACGCTGTTTTCAAAAGGAGTTCAGACATAGTCCTGGCCGTTTGGTTCGATACAACTCGTCTTCGTACCATCGGTCCGAAATTGACCGCTTCTTTGCTATCGATGTCCAAAATCCTGGATACGACCTGGGACCGCATAAGCAAACCGCCATTGGCGATCGCGGCCATCGCGTAGTGAGTCTGCAATGGAGTAGCGGAAATCGCATGCCCCATCGTCATCCTAGTCAAAGTCAATCCATCCCATTTTCGAACCGGATTGAGGATCCCTCGCGACTCGATACCAACATCCAAACCGGTTTTTTCGCCAAATCCGAATTTTCTCACGTAGTCGTAAAATCCATTAGACCCTACCAAGGCTCCCAATTGGGCCGCTCCTCTATTGGATGACTTTGCAACGATATCCTCGACTGTTAAGATGCCAAACGGCTTCCAGTCCTTTGGCAACTTGGCCACGTAGCCACTGGGCATTCGCAAAGTAGGTATAGAGCAGTCAAAATAAGTACCGATCGATACCAGTCGTTCTTCTAAGGCGGCGCTTGCCGCTACAATTTTGAATGTGGATCCCGGCTCAATGGGATCGGTCATCGCTCGATTCTTTTGTGTCGACTCATCGAACTCCGTATATCTGTTTGGGTTGAATGTCGGATAGTTCGCCAACCCGAGAATGAAACCAGTGTATGGATCAGTGACAATGATACATGCCGTTTCTGGATCGAACTTTTCTGCAATATTCGCAAGTTCAAGCTCGATCTGATGCTGCACATACGGATCGATCGACAAGGCCAAATTCATACCATCGCGAGGAGGCACATAGCGTCTTCGGAACTGGGCCATTTCTTCCCCCGCCGTCACTTCGGACTCTCTCCAGCCTCGCTGGCCACTCAAATAGAAATCGAATTCGCGTTCGACTCCCAGAACAGCCTCTCCGTCGTGCCGCACCAGTCCGATGATGTGAGACGCAAGCGAATTCTTTGGGTATACCCTTTCGTAGTTACGCGTTCCATACAACCCAGATATCTCTAGCTTCAAAATTCGATCATAGAGCCCCTCTTCAACCCTCCGACTCAAGAGCCTCCAGCGATCCCTACGCGTAGAATCATCGCCAATAAACTCGCCGCTTCTTGCGCCGAAAACCCTTTCCACCCGCGAAAGTTCTTGATTCAGCAATCGAGATAGCTGCGGGAGTTTATCCAAGTCTTCCTTCTTTAGGGCAACCGGATCGATTCCGACTTCAAGTAGCGTTTTACTCGTAGCAAAGAGTTCTTTATCTCCATTGAGATCGTAAGAAAAAATGTCTCCCCGACGCGAATTCAGGGGTATTAGCCTAAAGCGATTGCTCTCTAGTTCCTCTATGAGCTTAGGAGCTTCGATAACATGGAGCTCAAATAATCTATATCCAATCGCTCCATACCCTAGAAGAATGCCAAGGGCAAGTGTCCAAAACCTGATTCTCGGGGCAAAACTCTTGGCCATTCGCTTTTCAATTGCCGGATAACGCCGACGCAGTGAAAAGCGCATTGGCGGTTTTCTCGTAGAGCCGCTTCTCTACATTCTGTTCGACATGAACGATTTGCGTAAACGCCGGCTCCTGGAGATCTAGCTTGTGCTTTCGATTCAGTTCCAGTAATCGATCGGTCGACATCGCTATGGCCAATTCTACATCCAACTGAGCATGTATTCGCCGTTCCTCTACGATTTTCTGTTCAATCGCTTGAAGATGATTCGCGGTAATCGACGTTTGGTGCCGAAGCCAAACCGTGATCATACCCAATCCGCCAACTAACGCCAGCATCGCCACTGAACAGAGAATTATCTGATTCAATATGCGATTCGCCGTCCGGCTCTTTATATTTCCGCTACTCATCTACCGTCGATCGTAATCATCAATTTATCTCTGTATATTGGATACTCATCTTCAAACGAGCCTATCGTAAATGCCGGCCTATCCGAAGCGACGTCTTGGAATTGCTTGCAAGTGAAGAGTCCTCTTTCCATTGGAAAGTCGTTGGCCAAAGCCACGAATTGGCGATTTAGCGCCTCTTTACGTGTCGCGTTGCTATTCATTATCCTGCTACTCCTTTTTTCTACTGTTTTCATGTTTCCGCTTTCCTTAGCGCCCTGAGCTTCGCCGAACGGCTCCGCTTATTCGCTGCGATCTCCCTATCGCTAGCTTGAGTGGGTCGACGAGTGAGCAAGCTCGCTCGCCGCTGACGCATGTCTTGAGGCCGATTGTCGCCAGGGGCAGGTCTTCCCGCCCATTGCCTAAACAAATTCTTTGCGATCCGGTCTTCCAGCGAATGGAAGCTTATCACGCACAATCTGCCGTTCGGCTTGAGTCGCTCGAACGCGGCTGGCAACCCTTTTTCGATAACCTCAATTTCATTATTAACGGCGATGCGAATACCTTGAAAGGCTCTCGTCGCCGGATGGATCTTCGAAGCGTAGCGCTGCTTTGCCGGAATGCAGGATAGGATAAGTTCCGACAACGCCTTTGTGGTGTGGAGCGACTCTTGCGCCCTCGCTTCAATGATAGCGTCGACCACGCGACGCCAATTCTTTTCTTCACCAAAATCCTTGATCGCCTCAATCAATTCGGAACGACTCGCTTTCGCCAGCCACTCCTCAGCCGATGGTCGATCGGATTCCGGATTCATTCGCATATCCAAAGGAGCATCCCCACGGAAAGAAAACCCGCGTTCAGTCTGATCCAATTGATATGAAGATACGCCGAAATCGAAAAGGATCCCGTCGAAGGGCCCTTCCTCTATTTGGTCGATATCCGAGAAATTCTTACGCTGAAACTGAAATCGATCACCATAGGCTCGCTCGAATTCTTTGGCTCTTTCGCCTGCCTCGGGATCCTGGTCCAACGCCAGCACTTTGGTATCAGCGGCTTTTAAGATGAGCTCTGTGTGCCCGCCTCCCCCAAACGTGCAATCCAGGAAATAGCCTCCATTCTTGGCGGCCAGAAACTCGATAGTCTCTTCAGGCAGGACTGGTTTATGTCCTTTCATCGGAGCGAGCGAAATCAGGCTATCAGCCAGACCAATCATCCCAATTGCCTGTCGCTGAGCGTCAATCGCTGCGCCGCTTCCTCCCGACGCTTCTCGGCGATTTCTTTAATATCTTGTCTCACGGCTACCCGGTCTGGCGATTCTTCGCCCACATCCCAGCTGTCGTAGTGCCTGACGATTCCGTGCCCAAAGGTGCCCCCCATCCCAAACAGCTGCAATCGGCCCAGTTGCTGTTTCCGGTATCGTCCCCCGACTAGATGGGACAAGGGAGTTAAAAACGAGATTCGGTTCGATTCCTTTTTCATCATGTATCTACGGGTTAGAGGTTGGCTCGTTTCATAAGCTTCCCAATGTCATCGTTGTTAGACTTCGGATCTATGGCTCCCCATCGCTCGGGGCTCCAAATGCGAAAATTGATCATCCGCCCGACTAGCACCGCTTCCTTGTCAATGCCCGCGTACTCAATCAAATCGTCGGGCATATTCACCCGCCCTTGCTTGTCGCAACTGAAGAACGTTGCCTGCGAGAACAACTTGTCTTGAAGCTCCTGGGCGTCTTCGTCGCTAAGCTGCTGGTCTTCGATTCTATCGTAGAGCTTAGCCACTTGCTGGGGCGGCAAAACCAAAACGCACCCACTCGGGTCAGGTAAGCCCAGGAAACCGTCTTCCGTGTCCCCATCAAAACGCCATTTCGAAGGGATCGCTAGACGATTCTTCGAATCTAAGTTACGCTGATGCTTGCCAACGTATATCGTTCTGGAGTGGGAAGACATTTGTCCTATTAATCTACAAAGTCCCCCAAAATTCCCCATTTTTCCCCACACTGTCAAAATCTTTCGCCACTTATTCCCAACTTAACTTTTAATAAGTCGCTAAGCCTCTTTAATTTAGCGGTGTTTTTACGCGAATGGAGTGCGGATCATAACCCAGTGACCATTATAGGCCAATATTCGCGAGCCTTGCATTGAAATTGCCGGCTCCCCTTCTAAGGTTCCGGTCGATGATTCCGCCTAAAAACATGCAACTCATTGGCTCGGAACTGGCGATCCTGTGGGAGGACGGGCAAGAAAGTTATGTCGCCGCAGCTTCGCTAAGGGCAAATTCGCCAAGCGCCTCCGTATCGGGCGAGCAAGACATTCTTGGAAATCAATATGGTGGCGAAGAGGGAAAGGATTACTCCCAAGTCACAATCGATTCGTGGACTTCTGTCGGAAACTACGCCTATCGATTCCAATTTTCCGATGGTCACAATACCGGAATTTATAGCTATGATTTACTGAGGCAGCTCGGAAGCGAATGACCATTTCAAATCGCATTCGCGGAATTACTTTCGATGCAGCGGGCACACTGTTTTTCCCTACCCCCTCAGTTGGAGCGATCTACAGCGAAGTCATGGCCCGCTTCGGACTGAATCTTGAGCCAGCGCAATTGGAATATAGCTTTCGGAACGTTTTCAAATCGGCCACAAAGGACTTGTCTATCGGCGACCCCGAGATGCGCGAGAGGGAATTCTGGCGTTCCGTCGTGACTCAGATTATCGAGGAACTCGCCGAGATCCCCAACGATCTTGAAGATCTATTCGATGCGCTTTGGTTGGAATTCGCTAGTGGCTCTCGATGGAAATTGAATCCCGACGCTCCAGCGATTTTCGATTTTCTCGAAAACCGGGGGATTTCGTTCGCCCTCCTAACGAATTGGGATCGACGGGTCCGGCAAGTGGTTTGCGATCATAGACTAGATTCGAAATTCTCGCATCTCTTCATTTCCAGTGAAGCTGGATTCGAGAAGCCTGACCGCCGTTTTTTCGATCTTGCGGCGGCAAAAATGAAGCTGTTCCCACAAGAATTGCTCCACATCGGCGATCACCACAAACAGGATTTTCTCGGCGCCCGCAATTCCGGCTGGAATGCCCTCCTACTGGCTGTAAACCACGATAGCGATCCCAGCGCGAACCGGATCAAAAGTCTATACGAGATTCAAGATCTCCTATAAATGAACTAGAAGATTCTCCCGAGCAATCAGCGCTTTACAGATTTGCAAGTCTTCGATTCATTCCTGCGACTATGCCAGAGAGCTGTCTACATGAACGTTCTACCAAGGAGGCCATCGAGAAGGGGCTGCAACTTCAGCCAAAATTCGATGCCAATGGTTTGATTCCCTGTATCACAACGGATGCCCAAAGCAATGAGGTACTGATGTTCGCCTTCATGAATCGCGAGGCGCTCGAACATACGATCGAGACAGGGAAAGTCACCTACTTCAGCAGGTCCCGTGGAAAACTTTGGGTAAAAGGAGAGTCTTCCGGGCAAATTCAAAAATTGATAGAGCTACGCACGGACTGCGATCAGGACGTCATTCTCTGCAAAGCTGAAATCGGTGAAAACGGCGCGTCTTGTCACAATGGATACAAATCGTGTTTCTATCGAAAATTGGACTCCCAATCTGGCGAACTTGTTTTTGACGGAGGCGAACCGCTTTTCGACCCCGAGAGAGTATACGGCAAGGGCTAATCAGGACATCTTGCCTACAATATGAGTAATTTCGCCAACTTCCATCTGGGCTGCCCTGTATGGCATTGCCGAGATTGGGCTGGAAGCGTTTTCGATAGCAGCGCCTATACGAGCAATGCTCTTCGAGAATACTCGAAGGTTTTCAATACGGTCGAAGCCAATTCCGTTTTCTATGCGACCCCTCCACTATCGACAATCGAGCGGTGGATGGCTGAGTCGGAGGAAGGCTTCAAACTCTGCCCTAAATTCCCAAAGGCGATTTCCCATGAACGCCGCTTAGTCCAAGCCAACGAAGATACTGCCGCCTTCATAAAAATACTTGAATCCTTGGCTCATGGCGATCGGCTCGGGCCCAGCTTTTTGCAATTGCCGCCATCCTTCAATGCCAACAGCTACGATCAGCTTAAATCGTTTCTCACGGAGCTGCCCAAGGATTTCCAATACGCCGTCGAAGCTCGCCACGTTTCATGGTACGATAAAGGCGACAACGAACAACGGCTGGATGATTTGCTTTCGGAGCTGGGCATGGATAAAGTGATATTCGATAGCCGACCGCTATTCGCAGCAGAATCGCCGGACGATGACGAACAGTCGGCCCAATCCAGAAAACCGCAAACACCCATTCGCAAATCCGCCTTGAACAAGTCTCCCTTCTTGCGTTTCGTCGGGCAAAACGACGTCTCTGCAAACGAAGCCTGGATTAAAGAGTGGGCGCCTATCATAAACAAATGGATACTTGAGGGAAAACGGCCTTATATTTTTACGCACTGCCCAAACGAGGCGAACGCGCCTTATTTCGCCCGAATGCTACACGAGCAGATTCGCAAGTTGAATCCAACGCTCACCGAATTCCCGGAGTTCGCTAGCGATCGCGCGCAAGACGAACAGGAACAAGCGCAACTAGATTTGTTCTGAGTTAGAACTGGAACACAGGCGTCAATCAATCTTCGGACTTGAAGAACTTGCCACCCAATGAATCCGAATCACACGCAAACTACGAACATAAACCCATGGCCTTAAAACCATTGCGATTCGCAACCCTACTCTCCTCCCTCGCCGCTCTCGCCACAGCTAGCGGCTTCGAACCCTCCGAGGACGGACTCTACGCTGTATTCGACACCTCCGAAGGCGAATTCACCGCCACCCTCTACTTCGAGCAGGCGCCCATCACGGTGGCGAATTTCGTAGGTCTGGCGGAAAATTCTATTTCCCACTTCGATCTCGACAATCAATCGTTTAGAAACACGCCTTTCTACAACGGAATTGTCTTTCACCGCATAATCGAAAACTTTGTCATACAGGCCGGCTCCCCCGACGGTACTGGAACCGATGGGCCCGGCTATACTTTCGCGGACGAAATTGAGACAGATCTGCAGCACAACGCCAAAGGAATCCTTTCGATGGCCAACGCGGGGCCAAACACCAACGGGAGTCAGTTTTTCATTACGCTATCCTCCCAAACCGCCCAACACTTGGACGGTCGTCATGCGGTTTTCGGCCTCATTGTTGATGGAATCGAAGTGGTCGACACGATCGGGGGGTTCTTCGGGACCAACGGCGCACCATCAAAAACAGTGACGATCAATTCCATTACCATAGTACGCGAGGGAGCCGCTGCATTGGCTTTCAACCCAACCGATCATATCCGCCCCTTTGAATTAGATGCGACTCTCGATATCGAGATCGAAGAGGATGGCTCCGCCTTTGCATTCTTCCCTCGATCGGAATCCAGTATCTACTTTCAATACAGGACTGCCGATTTCCAGCAAACGGAAGGCCCAATCCAACTATCGGAATCCGAGCTAGATCCAAACGAAATTCGACACGAGATCGATTTACCGGGAAGTAGCAATTTACCCGTATTCTACCACTATTCCCAAGTTTCACCTCTCCCTCGTCCCTCACCGAAGTCGAAGGCTGGCTTCGACGTCACCTTTTCTCTGCCTGAAGCGTTTGGTACGCACACGGTCACGCTTGGAAATAACCAAAGAGGAACATTCACCTCAATTTTCAATCCAGATAATCCGTTAGAATGCGAATACGCTTGGTATGACCTAGGGGACCGGATTCAGATCTATTTCTTCTTCCCCTTCGAATCCTGGTACGAGGTTCAAATCCATTTGGACAAAGACAGCTTGGGCGGGGACACCGCGTTCATGACCGTGAACGATCCATTTTTCAACCAGGACCTCACGCATACCGGGGCTTTTTCCTTCGCCCCCACCGAAACGCCTTAGATTCGATCCTCGGATCGAGTTCTTCCAGCTAGACGCGATTCCCCAACTGCGTAACGGATTTCTCGAAGAGCGCTTGCTTCTGTAGCTGAAAGGGAACATTAGTTCGTCCTACTCTGCTCATGCGACGATCCATCGAAGCTCTCAAAAATCTCGGTATCCCGTCCGCTGATCAAAAGACATTGTCCGACAAACGGTTTTCGGATGGCGGAAAGTTCCGTATCGAAATTCCCAGCACGGAAACTCCGGAAGCGTTTCAAGCCCTTCTGGATGAGGCCGAACAGATCAACTGCCCCGTCCATCGCATCAGCCAAGGCAGCGGCATTCAAATGCTCAGTGACGCTCAAATTCGATCGTTCGCCCAGATCGGAGCCGAACGAAACGTCGAAGTCTGCTTATTCACGACACCTCGGGCCAACTTCGACACCGGAGGCCTTTGGAACGCGCCAGCAGGCAAGCTGATCCAGTGGCAAGTACGCGGAGCCGATCAAATTCGCTACAGCCTCGATGACGTCTTCAGGGCCTGCGACCTCGGAATCCGGTCGGTCCTGCTTTCGGACTTTGGGCTCATTGAAGTAGTAGGAAGGCTCAGAAACGAGGGGAAGCTTCCCAAGAGTCTTATCATCAAATCGTCTGCTATACTAGCTCCCGCGAATCCTGCTTCTTGCTCGCTATTGGAACGCCTGGGAGCAGACACAATCAACGTGTCGACCGATCTTTCGACAGCTCAGATTAGCGCTATCCGAAAAGCCACCAAAGCGCCGCTCGACATCTATGTGGAATCGCCAGATGGCATTGGGGGATTCGTTCGCCATTTTGAAACACCCGATCTCATCGAATACTGCTCACCAATTTACATAAAACTCGGGCTACGAAACTCGGCCGACATTTATCCCTACGGAAAGCACCTGGAATCGCTGGCCCTAGATCTGTCGTTAGAACGAGTACGCCGAAGCAAACTAGTCTACGATCTGATTCAAAGGGAAACTCCCAATTCAGAAATGTCGAAAGTTGGAGTTAATTTCGAGGACCTCGGCGTGCCAGAGATCTAGGCGCAGAATAGCGGCTAGGACTGACGTCCCCAAAGCCTTCGATACTTGGTTAACAGAGCGCCTTTCGCGGAAATCTTGAGCTGAAACGCTGTTGCATTCCTTTTTCCTCGCGATCAATTTTAATCAACATTTCTATTTACCGAGATATCCATCTCAAAATTCGCATCCAAGGCCCAAATACGATTTACAACATGCCAACAGAAGACCTCGCCATCGTAGCCGGGAGATCGATCATCGGTTTCTCTGACGCTAACCAAGGAACGGAATCAACGCGAGCCGTTGATCCATCAACTGGGCAAGAGCTTGATCCGCCTATATTCAGCGCTACCAGCGAAGAAGTCGAAAAGGCTGCCCGCTTGAGCGAGCAAGCGTTTCTTGAATACAACCAGAAGAGCGGCAAGGAACGGGCTCGCTTTCTCTACGAAATCGCCGATCAGATCGAAAGCCTAGGCGATGCCCTGACTCAACGGGCCATGCAGGAGACCGGATTGCCGGAAGCCCGAATCAAAGGGGAAACCGCGCGAACCACCGGACAGCTAAGACTTTTCGCCAGCGTTGCCGAGGAGGGCTCTTGGGTTCAGGCTCGCATTGATACGGCCATTCCCGACCGCCAGCCGCTCCCCAAACCGGACGTTCGCTCGATGCTCCGCCCGCTGGGACCCGTCGTCGTATTCGCCGCCAGCAATTTCCCTTTGGCGTTCTCTACTGCCGGGGGCGACACGGCCTCAGCCTTGGCAGCCGGTTGCCCCGTAATTGTCAAAGCCCACTCATCTCATCCAGGCACGGCGGAATTCATTGGTCAGGCAGTTAGAGCTGCAGCAGAAAAGACGGGTATGCCCGATGGCGTTTTCAGCCTTTTGTTTGGAGGCGGCAGAACGGTCGGGTCAGCCCTTGTAACGCACCCAGCGATTAAGGCCGTGGGGTTCACAGGTTCGACTGCCGGAGGAACAGCTTTGATGAAACTAGCGTCAGAGCGCCCTGAGCCGATTCCCGTTTACGCGGAAATGGGTAGCGTCAACCCGGTTGTTTTGCTCCCCAAAGCTCTGGAAGAAAACACCGATGCCATCGCCAGTGGCCTGCACGTATCCGCCACAATGGGTGTCGGCCAATTTTGCACTAATCCCGGAATCGTCTTTGTCGAAAAGGGTGAAACAGGCGACCAATTCATCCAAGATTTCTCGGATAAGATGAGAGACACTGCCGACCAGGTTATGCTCAACGCCTCGATACGCAGCGCATATGCCGCAGGTGTCGAGAAACTGGATGCCAACGCGCGTGTCGAGACGCTGGTTACCAATTCATCCGACACCAGCGATTCAACCTGCCTTGGGTCGACCGCGGTCTTCGCCGCCGATGCGGAAACGTTCCTGGAGGACGATTCGCTGAGCGAAGAAATCTTCGGCCCCGGAACCACGATCATTCGTTGGTCAGAAAAGTCCGAGCTCCTGCAGCTTCTCGAAAAACTTGAAGGCCAACTCACGGGCACGACCCATGCCACAGATGGCGATTTGGCCGCGTTCCCAGAAGTAATTGCCGTTCTCGAGCGCAAAGTCGGCCGCATCGTCTACAACGGATTCCCCACAGGCGTGGAAGTCTGCCACTCAATGGTCCACGGCGGACCCTACCCGGCCACTTCAGATGGCAGGAGCACATCAGTGGGAACGCACGCCATCAATCGATTCACTCGCCTAATCGCCTACCAAGCCAGTCCCCAATCTCGATTACCGGACGAACTCAAGGACGATAACCCTCTCGGGATCCATCGCTTGGTAAACGGAGCGCTAGAATAACGCAATTAACCTGCCCCAGCTTATACACCCGAGGCGATCCCAAAAGGGTCAACATTCAATTGTCAATTTAGAGAGCTGCCGTTAGTTTTTGCACCTGGGTGGAGCTCAGAGCCAAATTGACTCTCAGTGGAACCGAGATAGGATGAGGGACAATTCCTTAAGCTTTCTCGGCAACATCCTTTTGCTGAGATTCCGCTATGGGCTCGTTTCTCTGGGTCAGCATGCTCGCCGTTCTGCCAAACCAGTTGCGCAAGTCGTCCAGGAACGTGTAGAACAGCGGAACGACAATCAGTGTTAGAAATGTAGATACGAGCAATCCTCCAATGATGACCCGCCCCATCGGAGCGTACGACATGTCCATAACCTTAGATCCTCCGATCGCTATCGGCACCATTCCAAAAATTGTTGTCAAGGATGTGATCCATATCGGCCGAAACCGGCGTTTGCTCGCCTCCAGCAATGCCTGGTTTCTCGAGAGGCCTTCTTTCATGAGCCGTTGAGACAAATCCACGAGAACAATGCCGTTGTTGACCACGATTCCGATTAGAATCATGGCTCCCACGCTAGCCATGCGCTCAAAGGCCGTGTCTGAAGCGACCAGCATCCATACGACCCCTACGCCCGCTATGGGAACCGTTCCGATTACTGCTAGTGGCAAAACAAAGGATTCAAACAGAATCCCCATCAAAAACAGTACGAAGATGAAAATCATTACCAGAGCGAAGCGAATCTCCTGATTCTCCTTGTCCAATCGGTAATAGCTACTACCGCGGTCCCAACGGTAGCCGCGAGGCATTTCAAAACCTTCCATCAAGGCCTCTATCTGGGCATCCGTTCTACGAACATCATCGGTCTCCATCAATGCCCGAATACGCATAGAGGTCTTTCGATCATCTCTTCGTATGTAGCGAGCCGCATCTCTAAAATCCAATTCAGATATCGACTGCAATGGCACTTCATTGCCGCTATTAGACATGAACGTCAGCCGGCTTAAGGCCTCTAAGGTCTCGCGATCTTCCTCTTGTAATCGAGCCTCAATATTAATGTCTCGTCGACCATCCTGATAGAAGCGGCCGACGCTCGAGCCGCGCATTGCATAAGAGATGCTGTTGGAAACATCCCGAGTGCTGATTCCCATTTGCTGGGCTTGTTCCCTATCCAGTTCGACATTCAATTCCTGATTGTTTTCTTCCAGCTCCAAATCAAGCCCTACTAGCTCATTGATGGTAGAAATTCGCCTGACAACTTCTTCGCCAAGCTGATAAAGCGTTTCCGTGTCGTCGCCATAAAGCATCAAATAGAAGGACCGAGTGGAATCACCTGAACTACTGTAGCTGTAGCGCATGGTAAGTCCGGGAGGCAATTCCAGGCGTTCTCCGATATCACGCATAATATCTCCGCGGCTCATCGACTCCTCCGGACCTCTGCCAATCTTTTCAAGAAACCACCTCGTAGCCACTTGTTGCCAATTCAAGGTTTCCTGGGCCATATTCAGGTAGACGTACATAGACGAGTAACTGAAGTAGGAAGTATAGCTATCGAACTCGTACCGATCCCTATTGTCTTCAATGAAGGCTTCCACGTAGTCGACCCATTCGGCGACTTCCTCTTTCTTAATTCCTGCCGGCAATTCAAACCTAAGCGAGATCCTGCCAGAACTGCTGCTTCGATCCCGGGTATCAATCCAGTCATTAAATATAGGATACAAGGAACCTCCAATAATCGCTAGGAGAATGAATGTCGCTAACGCACGGTCCTTGAGAGCTCGATCCAGTATGGATTGATAAATACGGCTAACGCCTCCACCCCCCTTCGGCTTGGTCCTTTTGCTTTGCTCTGCGAAGAAGATCTTGGAGGCCAGCGGGATGACCATAAGAGCGATGGTCAGGGAAGCCGCCAAAGCCGAAACGACAGGAATACCGATGCGATGAAAATAGAATCGTATTTCCCCGCCCGACTCCATCAAAAGCAACGGAAGGAAAACGACCATAGTCGTCATCGTCGACATGGTTATGGCCAAGGAAATCTCGCTCGCTCCCTGAAGAGCGCCCTCCTTTGGGCCCAAACCCATTTCCCGTTTGGAATGAATGTTCTCTACCATGACTATCGCATTGTCGACGACTAGACCTATGGAAATCAGTAGGCCCATCATGGTGAGAATATTCAACGTCCAGCCCATAAAATAGAGCACGGTCACCGAACATAAAAGAGAAAGAGGAATAGCTAGCGTAATTGTTAAAGTGATACGTAGAGAACGTAAAAAGCAAATTAAGACGATAAACGAAAAAACACCTCCCCAAAGGGCCGACATCTTAAGATTGTTCATCGATTCTAGGATGTATTTCCCCTGATCTTTAAAGACACGAAACTGGATGCCGTCCCACCGCCTGGAATTCTCGAAGCGTTCGAAGACACGGTTAACGGCCTTGCTTATCTCAACGATATTCGCGTTACCCGACCGCATGATCTCGACCCCGTAGGACTTCCCGCCATTCAGCCTCCACGTGCTGTAGTTCTCCAGGGTACTTATGTAGACCTCTCCCAGATCCTTCAGTCTTACGCCTTTCTCCCTGTCGACGATATAATCCTGCAATTGGCTGATATCCTCAATTCGCCCAACCGATCTCACCATATACTCTTGCCCGCCTTCCATCACTCTGCCGGCACTCAGATTCAGGTTCTGGTCGCGAAGATTTCTGGATAGCTCATAGACATCGATATTGTGGGCCTTCAGCTTTTCTTGGTCCAATGAGATTCGAACTTCACGGCTGGCGTCCCCTTTAATATCCACATCGCCAACACCATCAATCCGTTGCAGCGCGGGCTCGATATACCGCTCGATAAAGTACTCTGGATTATCGATATTCGGCCCTAGCGTGAGGGCGGAAAATAATATGGGCTCATCATCTTCGTCGTATGTGTAAACACGGATCTCTTCCACTTCTTCCGGCAACTCCGGCAGCACTCGATCCATACGATCCTTGATATCATCGTAAGCCCGGTCCATATCGACGCTGTTATGGAAATAGACATACGCCCGTCCTGAAGTTGAATACGCTCTAGTGTGAATACGCTCTATACCGGTGATCGTTCCAAGTATATCTTCGATTGGCTCGACTACTTTTTCCAACGTATCCAAGGGGGTCGAATTTTCATAGTCCGCCCGAACCATCAACCGCTTTGATTCTAACCCTCCAGGAAACCACTCTATCCCAATTTTATTGTAGGCGATTGCTCCCAATACGAATACCAGCAATAGTCCCATCATTACCGTTACTGGGCGATTCACGGAAATTGATGGAAGTAGACTGCTCTGGTTCTCTGGCATATCTATTTAAACTTCCGCCAACCTTCCCGATTCCTCAACCTCGGTATCGGCTTCCACCTCGATCTTTTTTCGATCCACGAGCAGGTAGACAGAGGGAATGACGACCAAGGTGAGGAAGGTCGAAGACGTCAGTCCGAAGATTACCGTTATGGCCAAGGGAACCCGCATCTCCGAACCTTCCCCTAGACCTAGGGCCATTGGAATCAAACCCAGCACGGTTGTCATTGTGGTCATGAGAATCGGACGAAAACGGGCCATGCACGCAGCTTTAACCGCATGCGCTTTCTCCTTTCCGCTTCGCCTCAAGTTGTTGATGTAGTCTACGAGCACGATGGCATTATTGACCACAATCCCGGCTAGCATGATCAGTCCGATGAAGACCAGGATGTTAAGCGACCAGCCGCCCAGGTGGAGGGCAAGCATGACCCCGATAATAGCCAATGGCACGGTGAAAAGGATTATAAACGGATGAAGAAGCGACTCAAACTGGCTAGCCATGACCAAGTAGACCAGGAATATCGCCAATCCCAATGCGAACATCAGACTATCGCTTGACCGTTTCATCTCTGCCGCCTGACCCGTGACATTGTATTCAAACCCCAATGGCAATTCTAGATCGTAAAGCGCCTCCTCGATCATCAATGTCGCTTCAGACAAACTGACCTCTTCAACATTAGCCGAAACGACGCCGCCTCGTTGCTGATCGAGATGGCGAATTTCATTAGGACCTTCGCGCACGCGCAATTCAGCCACAGAGGATAAAGGAATGGGCACCTCTCCGCGCGGATTGACGACGATCTCGCGCAAGTCGCTCAAGTTCATCCGATCCTGCTCATCTAGCCGAACCATAATGTCGATTTGCCGGTCGCGTTGCTGAAACTCGGTGGGCACCTGTCCCTGTATCTTATTTCGGATTAGCTCGGCGACAGCTCGCAGCGGCAGGCCAAGCTGAGCCAAGCGTTGCCGATCGTAGATCACCTGAACCTCGGGGCTTCCTTTTTGGATGCTCGATCGAACGTCCACCACTCCAGGTATCCCATTCATGGCGGCAACGACCATGGAGCTAGCGACCTTCATATCATCAAGATCATGCCCGTATATTTCCACTTCTATCGGGTCCTTGACGCTGAAGAGCTCCGGATAGCTGATCTCAACCTCCAAATCCGGAATACCCAAAGCGAAGTCTCGCATTTCTTCTAGGACCAACATTTCGATCACCTCGTCCGCTCCCTCGATTAGGGCTACAGTAATCGTTCCTGTATTCTCGCCTTCGTCCGCTTCGGCCGAAGCGCTTCCGTCGCTGCCAATAAGAAGGGCCGTTCGATCGACATACTCGCTTTCGAGGGCTACTGCTTCGATTGTCTGAGCGACCAAAGTCGTTTCCTCAATAGGCGTTCCCACCGGTAGCTTAACATGGAAATTGAATTCCCCTTGATGCACCTTTGGTATCAATTCGCTTCCCAGCTTTGGATAAACGAAGATTATCGTTGCCGCAAAAGCGGCAAACGCTCCACCTACGATAAACAATTTGTTATTGAGAGCCCAGTCCAATAGTCGCCTATATAGAATAACGAGACCGCTAAGCACTCGATCAAAAAGCTTAAGAAATGGATACAAGATCCACAAAAGCGTCTTTCCCACCCAGGCCAACGCCACCACGATCAACATCATCAAGAAGGCCGAGAACGCCAATAGCTTCCCAACCAAGCACATCGTAATCCGAAAAGGAAGAGTCAGAATCAGAATGGTGAGAACCAATGGATAGCAAAGTGACCAAAGGATTCTAGACGGCCAGAAAGATCGTTTAATGAGAGCATGGTAATCCGAGAGCGAAGTAGAGAACTTTCTCCAGGACTCCCCAAGAAAACTCAAGCTGAACAAAGTTTTCCATCCACCAGCACCGCTATCCGACTTGCCCCCAAACTTTCGAGACGCTAGCATGGGTATAAAGTATAGGGCCACAATCAGCGATGCCATCAACGAAAATACGACCGTAAGGGCCATGTCCCCAAAAATCTGGCCAGCCACCCCTTCCACGAAGACGATGGGAAAGAAAACCGATATGGTTGTCAGCGTCGAGGCAACCACCGCGCCACCTACTTCAGAAACGCCCCTTATCGTGGATTTGACGAAATCATCGCCTTCTTCCCGGCAACGAAAAATGCTCTCCAGCACGACGATGGAATTATCCACCAGCATCCCTACCCCAAGGGCCAATCCACCCAGGGATATGATATTGAGAGATACTCCGGACAATTGCATGGGAGCGAAGGTCGCCAAAATGGATACCGGTATTGTAATCCCAATGATCGCCGTGTGGCCGGCGTTTCTCAGAAACAGAAATATCACAAAAACGGCGATTCCCCCTCCCACGATCGCGTTGCCTCTTACCTCGTCTATCGACTGCTTGATGAATACCGACTGGTCCGTGAGAGTCTGCAACTCGCATCCCTCCGGCAATTTGTAAGCTACGTAGTCGGTCATCAGGCGTTCTTCTCGCTCCGCCAGCGCTGCTTCGCGGCGTCCCTGGCTTAAACTCATTTTGCCACTTCTGACCTCCTGCCTGATTTCCGCCCTGCGTTGCTCCCGGGCTTCAATAGCGTCTTGATTGAAATAGTTTCGCTGCTTCTGCGTGCCATACAGCTTCTCGCGAACGCCCTTTGCGGCTTCCACGATATTGGCGTCCGCTTCTTTGTAGATCTCGATTTCAACGCTCTCCCGCCCGTTCACAAAAGTCTCAATCTCGATATCCTTGTGACTACGCTCAATCACAGCGATATCGTTGAGCTGGACATTGACCCCATTTTTCTGGGCGATCACGATTGAGCCGATGTCTTGCATCGATTTGAATTCATTCAGCGTGCGAATCGAGTATCGAATTCTGCCTTCCTCCAATCGACCGCCCGGAAGATTTACGTTGTTCTGAGCCAAACGCGTATTAATTGTCTGGATATCCAAATTCAAAGACACGAGCTTGTCTTCGGAAATCCTCACTTGGTACTCCTCTTCCAGGCCGCCAATTACCTTTACGGCAGCCAAACCTTCCTCTCCTTCCAATTCCCTCTGTACGATCTCCTCAGCGTAAAGACGTAGCTGATCGAGGGGGTAAGGACCTGTCATGCCGATCCTCATGATTGGATCCAGAGTGGGATCGTAACGCAGAATCAGCGGTCGCTTTGCGTCCCGAGGCAACCGCAAGCGATCAAGTTTTTCTCGGATCGATTGAGCAGCCTCGCTCATGTCTGCTCCCCATGCGAATTCCAAAAGAATATCGGACTGATCAGCCCTCGAAATTGAAGTGATCTTATTGAGGTACTGGACAACTCCGAGCTGCTGTTCGAAACGTTCGGAAATCTGGGCTTCCACTTCTTGGGGAGCAGTGCCCGGATATTCGGTGCGAACCGTCAAAGTCGGATAGGAGATATCCGGCATCAAAGTGAGCGGCAACTTCTGATAGGATACGTATCCAAAGACACAGACAGCCAACACTACCATTAGAACGGAAACAGGACGGCGTGTCGCTATTGCGAAATGGGAATCCTTTTTCACAGCAGGGATATTCGGGCCCTATGCTCGAATGAATAAGTCGAATACATACAGCGAAACCGCCGGTTTTCAACCTTGGGATGAATCGGCCGCTACAGAATCTTTCTCTTCCGCGGCTACCGCATCTCTAACTATCTTCACATTAGCGCCATCTTTCAGAGCGCTGTGCCCCATAACGATAATAAATTCTCCCTCGCTAACGCCCGAGTTCGCTTGAACGTATTCTACATTAGAATACCCCTCATGCAGTAATATCTTTTCAGCCTTGCCCTTACTGACCCTATAAATGTATTTCAAATCGCCCTCGTGAACGATGGCGTCTTTCGGTATGAGCACGGCATCTTCAGCGGTGTCTACGATCACCCGTACGTTGACGAACATTCCAGGATATATGGGCATGCCATTCACACTGGCAACCGCGACCTTCGCCTTAAACGTTCCACTAGCGGGATCGACGATAGGACTCACCAGCTTTACAAAAGCGTCGTATCGGACCCCTTCAATGAGCTCCGAATCGATTATAGCTGGCAGACCTTCCTCTATGCTCAACAAATGCTGGCCAGGAATATTCACGCTAGCGAAAAGCTCATCGAGATTCATGATCGAAAACAGCTTTCGATTCGTAGTCACTCGCCTTCCCGCTTGAGCTTCCCTCTCAGTGACTACGCCGCTAACCGTAGAACGGACGATCGTGTTTTCCAGTTGGATCTTCGCTCTCTCGAAGCGCAATCGCGATTGCTCAAGACCGAATTTCTCATTATCGAACTGCTGCTGATTGACGAGCTTGCGATCGTGCAACTCCGTGGTTCGCTGGAAGTTGGCCTTCTCGTGCTCGTACCGCGCTTTGGCCTCATCTACATCTACTCGTTCCTCTTCATTTTCCATGCGGGCGAGAATCTGTCCTTCAACGACGCGATCGCCCTCTTCCACAAGCACTTCCAAAATAATGCCCGAAGCTTCCGCGAAGATCTCAACGGAGCTCTCAGTTTCCAGCACGGAATCGAAAACCAGTGAGGAGGTAATTTCGCCTTCCGATATTTTGGCCACTTTCACCGGTACAGCTGGTCGCTCCAGTTTTCTAGGAGTTTCCCGTTGCGCCGCGGAAGGACTAGCCGTTTCTGACTTCGCGGATTTACTCTCGCCTTTAGTAGTTACCTCCTTTTTCGCCGTCGATTTCGCATCGGTTTTCCCCGACTCGGAACATCCGAGCACGACAAGTCCCGCAAGGGCTATCAGGGCGATTTGGGCTAGGGCTTTCATCAACGATTCAAGTTACTAACTAAGATACAGTTCTGGACAATCAATTCGAGTCAAATGCAGACAGATAAATTTGTATCGTCTACGCGACCAGTCACTGAAGAGCCCCGCTGCAGCTGGATCCAGCTCCGGCCGTGTAACCGAAGCAATGCTTCCCCACCGCAATGGGGTCTTTCGTACATCCCATTGGCTCGATTTCCCAGAGGAATCTCACTTTTCTTCGACCCAATGGCAGGTCCAACATCTGATTGAAATCGCAATCTTACACGCGGCCTAGCCAATCGACGCTCAAGGTATCTTGACACATCAGGTTCTCCACTGATCGAGGGTTGAAACTGTCTTCCAGCAGCTGTTCGTAGCTCTCCCTCTTTCCCTCCCGTTTTAACTGTCCGAGAAAGCGGGCTATCGGCATATTCGTGATCGTGTAGAGGCGATCGAATGCGATATCGTAGCTTGCTCGTAAAGCCTCCTTATTGTCGCGTTCCAACTCTAGCTGATCCGGAGGCAGCACGGCTCCAACCGGGTTGTAGACGAGATTCAAGCGCAATTCGGGATTCGAGCCATAACCCGCCGCGCTCAAGGTCTTTAAAGCTAGAATAGAATCCTCAAAAACGCCATCGCCCCGCTGCCGGTCGACATTTTCCAATTGGTAGCATGGCAAGGATGCGACCACCTCCACACGATTGTCGGCTAGAAAATCTACTAGATATTCATGGCCTGGCTCCAAGAGAATTGCCAGATTGCAACGATCAATGATATCCACATGCGGCCTTATCCTCCTCAGAGAGTCGATTAGGTAGCGGAACTGCGGATTCATCTCCGGGGCGCCTCCAGTAATGTCCACGACTCCAATCGATTTCGCTGCCTCGAACCATTCCAAAACACGACATCGATTGAGTCGGTAGCTACCAACGGTTCCTCGTCTCTGAGACGAGCCATTTCCTTCTCGAGCTAAAGAACTCCGTCCAAATCCCCAATCGGCTCTCGTGACACGAACGCTTCAAGGGCCTCTAGATCCAGTCGCAAGTCTTGGATGCGACCTTTTCTGAATTCCACATTGTCGAAGCCGATATTTTTCCCTACTTTCGGAGTCGCATCGCAAGCTACAGCGAGCATATCGTCGGTCGTATCCACTCCAATAACGCGTCCTTCCGGACCGACTCCTTGGGCTGCGATAAAGCAAATCTTCCCCGTACCGGAACCAAGATCCAGAACCACCTCGCCCTCTCTGAGATACCGACTAGGATCGCCTCAGTCATAATCTAGCTCGATAACTTCAGTAGGAATCGCTTCCAAATAAGCCGGGTTGTAATCGACCGGACATCAAAGCGTCGCCTCGCATTGCTTGGCCGCCAACGCGTAACGCTCCTTAACCGCTGGCTTGAGTGAAACTGAGGATGATTCGGTCATATTTGAACACGCTCGTCTCAAGAGCTAACGCGCTCAAGCAAAACCCAATTTCAAATAACTCGAGGTTTGTTGCTAAATACGCTAATCACGCCGATTGCCTGCCTTGCCTATCGGTCTTTCTTAGCGATGTAGTAAACGACTCCGCCAATCATTAAAAGAGGCAGAAGCGTAAGCAAAGCAGTCGTCGCGTAATAGGCATAGCGGGCGGCTTCATTAGTTACCGAACACACAGAACAAGCGAATACTTCGCTAGTTAAAACGGAAGCCATCAATAGCGCTAGTAGCTTTTTCATCGATACAATCCCTGCTTAACTCAAATACACCAACACATAGAGTATTGGCCAAACGCCTACGACAAAGAACCAAAATAGCTGGACCGCTTGAAAGGTTTCCAATTTCAGACTGCCGGCTTCCAGCTTTAGCGACAATCGCCACAGGCCGATTACCGCTCCAATCGCGTGGATTGCGTGCGTACCTATAATCAGGTAAAAGAAAGCTCCGTATTGGCTGGAGGTCATCGTCAGCCCATAGCTAAGTAGCCGGATCCACTCGATCCCTTGCACAGCCACGAAAATGATCCCCAACCACATCGTGATTTTGACCAATTTCCGGGTTCCTTCGCTAAACGAGGTCGCCTTAAACGACTGATAAGCCTTGAAGATCATCCAACCGCTCGCGAAGAGAACTAGGGAATTTAACGCGGTAACGTAGATAGGCAGGCGCGGCTGCCCTTCAGGAGGCCAAGCCTCCGCAGCCGAGCTTATGATCAGGAAGGCGCTGATCAAAGCAGCGAAGAACATGAGTTCAGTGCCAATGAAAGCAATCATGCCAAGGGCACTGTTGCTGATCTTTGGCTGTCTTTCGGGGCTGCTATGCCCGCCGTAAGCCGGTTCTAAAGTCTTCATATTTCCCTCTCCGCTACTAGCTCCCCTTTTGATCTTCGTCTCACCCTATAAACTCAAAGTTAACAAAACCCTTTTAGTGGTCGTGATCGTCACCACTGTCGTGGCCATTTCCGTAATCATCGCCATGCTTGTCCTTGTTGAGCACGTAGCTTCTGGCCATCGCCTCCTTGGTCGCTTCCTCCTCCGACACAGGCTTCACCCAATTGTGCCCATTGGCGAACATCGCATCGGTCGCCGTTCCAAAGAAAAACACGAATAAGAGAGAGAGACAGGCCAAGAGAATGTAGGGCGCGTAGATTTTCTCGAACTTTAGGTGCATGAAGTACGCGCAAACGAGATACGCCTTCCAGATTGCGATGCCGAATGCGGTCAAGAGGACGACCGGTTTTGCGAAGACTCCGAATGCTGGAGCCACCTCAGGCCCAACCACGCTCACGATAAAGAGCACTACCAATGTGATATAGATTTTCAGGTAACTTGGATGTTTATGTCCTGCCATGATAAATAGTAGCTAAATTCTAATTACTTTGCGATGTACATTAGCGGGAATAGGAAAATCCAAACGATATCCACGAAGTGCCAGTATAGCCCGATATTCTCCACCCGGTGCCAATTTCGGCCCTTCTTGATATCCCCTTCCGCGATGATCGCCATGATAACCATTCCGCAAAGCACGTGGAAGCCATGAAGCCCGGTGGCTGTGTAGTAGAAGCTCCAGAAATTGCTGGTGAAAAGCGTAAACCCATGGTGGATCTCCGTGGCGTATTCATAGGTTTTAAAACCCATGAAGAACCCGCCCAGCAAAATCGTCAGCCAGATCCACATCCGCGTCTTGGCCGCATCCCTGCGCTCCGATGCCGCATGAGCGTAAACCACGAAAAGGCTGGAAGTCAGGAGCCAAAAGGTATTGCAGGCCCCAATGAAGGTATTGGTGTTAGCCGCTTCCACCGACCACGAGGGGCCATGATTAAACCGATTCAACAGATAGGTGGCAATTAATCCTCCGAAGATCAGGATTTCCGAGCCAATCACCCACCAAACAGCTAGTCGCCCTGTTGGGATTCCTGTCCGGCTGCGACCGGTAGCGATAATTTGATGCGCCATAGATAAAGTTCCTCTAGATCGTTAAGTCGTTTTCGGTTCCGGCGGCTCATTTTGCGGCCAGAAGTCTTTCTCTCTACCTTCGACCGAATACTCATAGGGCCCCCGGTAAACTTCCGGCATAGTAGCACCAAAGTTTCCGTGAGGAGGGGGCGATTCGGTGATCCACTCGAGCGTTGTAGCGTTCCAAGGATTCTTCCCAGCTTTTTCTCCCCTTTTGAGGCTAACGATAAAATTGATGATGAAAATAACTTGGAACGCTAGCATCAGAACGAGGGACATCGTCGCGAACACGCGCATGTCTTGCATGTTTTGCCCCGCCAGGTCTGGGTAGTTTTGAAAGTTGTAGATTCTTCGGTGCTGTCCAGCTGAGCCCAAAATAAAGAGCGGTATGAATATTCCATTGAAAGCGATTGTTGTTCCCCAAAAATGAATTTTTCCCCATGTCTCATTCATCATTCTGCCAAACATCTTGGGAAACCAATGATACACTGCGGCGAAGACTGCTATTATGGCGATCGGCACAAACGTGTAGTGAAAGTGGGCCAAAACAAAATAGGTATCGTGAAGATAAATATCCACACCACTTGATCCCAGCCAAATACCCGTGACTCCCCCCAAAAGGAACTCGGCTATAAAAGCCAGCGCAAACAGCATGGCTGTACTAAAACGAATCGATCCCCCATAGAGAGTGGCAATAAGAGCAAACAGTATGATGGCCACGGGGATGGAAATGAGCAAAGTCGTCGTGGTGAACAGATAAGTGGCTCGCGGATCTACTCCAGATATGAACTGGTGGTGGGCCCAAACAAAGAAACTCAAAATTCCGAGACCCACAGTGCTATAGAGGATCAACTTGTAAGCGAAAAGCTTCTTTCTTGCGAATACGCAAACCACCTCCGCCACTATTCCCATCGCCGGCAACAACACCACATAAACCTCTGGGTGCCCGAAAAACCAAAACAAGTGCTGCCATAACACGGGATCGCCGCCAGCGGCGGCATCGAAAAATGACGTTCCCAATGTCTGGTCAAATAAGAGCATTACTGCGCCAGCTATCAATGGACCGACCGAACACATGAAAAGTATACTCGCTATTACGATCATCCAGACGATCATAGGGATGTCGTAGATTTTCATTCCCTTCGCTCTGGCATTCATCGTCGTTGTGATAAAGTTGATACCACCCAACAAGAATGCCACGATTTCCAAAGTCACCGCTATCAACCAAAGCGGTGCCCCAAACGGAGTCGAATTGTAAGCGGCCTTTGCCGACAAGGGAGGATAAGATGTCCAAGCTCCTCCAAAACCTCCTCCTGGGACGAAGAAAGAGATGATTAGAACAATCGCACTCAACAGAAATATCTGGTACGAGAGCCGATTTATCCTCGGAAAAACCATATCGTCGCAACCGATCATGAGCGGTATTAAGAAATTCCCCATTGCCGCGATGAGAACTGGCATCGCTACCCAGAAAATCATGATAGTTCCGTGGTTAGTCACCAAGGAATTGTAGGCGGCCGGCGATAGCGTTCCCCAGAATGGAATGGAGGAGCCCGGGAAAGCGAGCTGCATACGGAAGACATAAGCGAAGTAGCCTCCGATCAGGGCCATCGCCATTCCCGTGAACATGTACTGGAATCCAATTATCTTATGGTCCGTCGAAAAGACGTACTTGCTCCAAAATGATTCTTCGTGGTGATCGTCATGAGCATCCCCATGACCCACTTCCGCGGGGGCGACTTCAGCCATTGTTCTTGTCCTCCTTCAATTCAGTAATTTCGTCTTCGTTCGTTGCCGCCAGTAAACTTCCTCCTGATTTTATCGGAGAGTTCGCAGCCAACCATTCCTTGTGCTCCGCTTCGCTCTTAATAAAGATGCGGGCCCCCATGATTCCGTGAGCCACACCGCACATTTCCGCGCATTGGATATCCCACTCGCCCGTTAGGATTGGCTTGAAATGGCCTGTAATCACACGGCCAGGAACAGCATCCTGCTTTAATCTAAAAACCGGCACGGAAAAACTGTGCATGACGTCGCGAGACTCCAGGTGATAAGTATACTTAGTATTCTCTTTCACATGAAGCTCATTAATGGATACAACATCATCGTCAGTGCCGAGAATCTCGTCCTCTCCAGCGTGATAGAAAGTCCAAGCCCATTGCTGCGCCACGATGCGAACTTCCTCATCAGGCTGAGGCACATCGATTTTAACATTATACCAAACAACGAAAGTAGGTATGATAATCACTATGTCGCAGGCAAGAATGAGGAAATGAGGGATCTCAATTGCTTGCTTCTGCTTATGCGTTTCTCCCGTAACGTACTCGGCCTTTTGGCCTTCGCGATGGCGATAACGAAAAACGAGATAGAAAAAGTATCCCAAAACCAGAATGAACCAGAATCCAACTAGGATGGCTATAACGTCGAATAGAACGTCGATCTGGATGGCGAATTCGGAGGCCCTTGGCAGCAAGGACTCTAGAATTCCGGGCATAAACCTATCTAAGAATTCAAACATTGGCTGACGAATTGTAGTGAGTAAGGGAGAGTGGGAAAGCGGCTAAAAAACGTACCAGAGGATGACTATGATAACCGAAAAGGCGATTGTACCCAAAAATGTGTAGAGGAACATTTTCCGGGTAATTGAGTAAGCATAATTTTCTGCTTCAGGATCGAGTTCGTTGTCACTCATGAGAAATAATTCGATACCGGTTTACTTGGAAAGGGTTTGAATGTAGGCGATAACGTCCTTCATGCCTTGCTCGTCGCCAAGCATCATAGCCATAGGCATCATCTGGGCACCTGTGATATCTTGCGGATTTCCTCCGCGGATGCCATCTTTGAAATTTTTCAGCTGAGTTAGTTGGTACCAGTCGTGCTGATGGATTAAACTCGGAGCGTTCAACAGATCGTTGCCCTTGCCATCCGGTCCGTGACAAGCGAGGCAGGTCGCGTATAGCGTTTTTCCCTTAACTGGATCACCGCCTTCCAAAGTGGGTTCAATTGGCGACGATCCCAAGGAAACGATGTGGCTGGCGACCGCCTGCATGTCCTCTTCCGTCAGCATTGTTTGCGACATGGGAAGCATTCTCAGCCCAGCAATATCCTTCTCGTGAGCGCCGCGGATACCCGATTTGTATTTCTTGAGCTGCTCGACGATGTACTTTTCCGATAGATTGGATAAAGCGGGAGCTAGCTGAAGCGGGATGCCTCTGGCGTCAGGACCATGGCAAATAGTGCAATTGCGATAGAGTTGTTCGCCTCTTGCATCCGCATGGGCATTGGGAGCTAAAGTAGCGATCGCCAGAATCGCTAAAACGGCCATCGAAACTCTCGATAAGACAGCGTGCGCGTGAGATCGGAACGATTTCATGAGCTGAATTTATGGCGTAAAAGGAGGCGCCTGTATACAGAAATAATTGCGTTTAGAGGAATGTATTAAGGCTCATTATACGCCTAAAAAGACGGGCTTCGAACGTAGCCAACCCGAGTAGCGCTCGAGTGGGCTTTGCACAACTAGCCGATTAAGCGGAAAAGGAACCCCGAAACCGCTAGCTACTACCTTTGCGGCAAGAAAGCGTGTCAAGGTAAAAGGTTGAACGACACCGAGTTGGTGTAAAACGTCGCTTAAACCTACTTCGCCAACCCGAAACGCTTGGTAAATGGGTAGAAAATCATCACGGGTCGGCCGACCACCATCGATTCAGGCACATAGCCCCATCCACGACTGTCGTAACTATGACCACTGTTGTCACCCAAGGCCACATAAGCGTCTTCTGGAACCGTGATTTCTTCGCCCACGCGAAGCAATCCGCGAAATCCGGGAGCCGTTTGCCTAGGATCGCCGTTAAAATAACCGTCGTACGGCGCTTCCTTAGAATTGTTGCTGGTGAATGCGATCGATCCCGTCGCCAGGTCCCCGTTAACGAATAATCGCTCGCCTTCGATCTCCATCGTATCGCCTGGCGTACCGGCCAATCGCTTGATATAGTATTTGTCTCCGCTCGAGGATAAGTTGCGGATTTCTCCAGTGCGAAATACAAAGCCATCCCCGACTTTCGGGCGGACGAAATGATAGCTCATGCGGTCCACGAAAAGCTGGTCTCCCGTGTGAATATCGAATGAGAGCATCGTGTCCCCTTTTTCGAATCGCAATCCAGAGCGAACCATCGCCACGTCCACGGACCTTCCATCGGGAAGTGTCATTCGACCCCGTCGAGCGACCTGCCCGTCGACGATCTTCTTCTGGATTGCCTCCCAAAACGAAGATTCGTCCGGAAACCAAGCCTTGCCTAGGATGCTTTCCCCTTGCGCGCCGTTCATCGGCATACCTCGAGCCAGGTCGAAGTCGCGGGGCACTTTGAACAAAACCGATTTTCCACCTACCTCAAACGTGTAACCCACGCCTTTGCCGGGTACAATTAGATGATGACGCTTGGACACAGTCGCCGTCGGCAAATCAATCGCGACACCCGAACTACTACGACCCATTCGCACCGGAATCAGCAACTCTCCATCCGCGGGAGCTTTCATTTCGTAGCGAATAGCCCCAAATGTCAAAAGGCGAGCAGTTCGGCTGGCAAACCCTGGCGCTTCGCTTTCACCAGACCAAACTTCGCTAGTCATACCGTTGTAGGTCGGCCACATCGAGTTGGTCGGGATTTTGAAGGGCTTGATGAAAAACGCAGTGAAACCCAGGTAGATGATGAGAAAATAGAGGGCGAAATCCACGTTTTCCCCAAGCGACGACTGCGGATAGAATGCGCCACCGACTTTCCTCATATAATCCTCCATAGCCTCGATAGAGAGCTTGAGTTTGCCCGAGTCGGCTGGCTTTGTCTTTACCGCCGCCCGCAGCTCGTCGATTCGACGGGCCAATTCAGATATTTCCGCGCCCGAAAGTTCGTCCTTGCGAAAATTGTAGACCTTGTGACCGAGGTAGAGCCAGTTTTTGGCAGCGTTTCGCAGCTTCTTGTTTTCTGATTGAAGAAAGCCAAACATATCGGGAAGTAGGAGGTTTTTCGGCGGTGGCCTTAAATATTCAGCAGGTTAAACAATCGGTCTCGGCGACTAGCAATGACATTCTCTTGATACAATCGATCCAAATTTTGGTTTCGATAACGCGAAAAGCAAATGGCTAGTCATTCCGCAATACCTTGATAAAGGCATCGGGTGGAATGGAAACGTTCCCAATGTTCTTCATCTTTCGCTTCCCTTCCTTCTGCTTCTCTAAGAGCTTCCGCTTGCGAGTGATGTCGCCCCCGTAGCATTTCGCCGTAACGTCTTTTCGCATGGCCCGCACGTTTTCCCGCGCAACGACATTTCCGCCCACAGCGGCTTGAACTGCGATTTTGAAAAGATGAGGCGGGATGATATCAGCGAGCTTCTCGCACAAGGCCTTTCCTTTTTCCCGGGCTTTATCGATATGCACAATTGAGGAGAACGCATCAACAGGATCGCTGTTCACCAAAATGTCCATACGGACCAATTTCGATTCCCGGTAAACGTCCAATTCGTAGTCCATCGATCCATACCCTCGCGTGATGCTCTTGAGGCGATCATTGAAATCGACGAGGATCTCGTTGAGCGGCAAATTCGCTACAATCATGAGACGAGTGTCGTCCAGGGTCTCTGTGTGGTCGCAAATCCCACGTTTATCCATGACGAGATTCAGGATATCTCCAATACAATCGTTAGGAACGTGGATGGTCGCCTTGATAGTCGGCTCGAGGATTCGCTCGATCGCGGAAGGATCGGGAAGGTTTATAGGATTATCCACTTCGATCGTCTCGCCACTGGCCTTTTCCACCCGATAGATAACGCTGGGATACGTAGAAATGATCTCAACATCGTATTCCCGTCGTATTCGCTCTTGGATGATTTCCATGTGCAGCAATCCCAAGAATCCGCACCTAAACCCGAACCCCAAGGCCGTTGAGCTTTCCGATTGGAAACTGAAAGCAGCATCGTTCAGCTGAAGCTTGCCCATGCTTGCCTTCAATTTCTCAAAATCCGATGTCTCCACTGGATAAATACCGGAAAATACTAGTGGTCGAACTTCCTGATACCCAGGCAGCATCTCCCCGGCTTGGCTCATCGCCAGGGTAATTGTATCCCCTATTTTAATATCCGAAACATTTTTGATATTGCAAACGATGTACCCTACATCCCCCGCTTCCAATGCTTCTGTCTTTTGCATTGAAGGAGTGAATACGCCTACTTCTTTTATCTCAGCTCGCGTATTGTCGCTCATCATAACAACGTTATCACCCCGCTTCAACGAACCGGAAAACGCTCGGGCATAGATAATAGCCCCTCTGTAGGCATCGTAAACGGAATCGAAAATACCCACTCTGGTAGCCGGATAATCCGTCCAACGAGGTGGGGGAATCCGGTCGGCGATTGCGCTGAGTATCTCCTCTATGCCGATGCCATTTTTCGCGCTGGCCAATATGGCCTCCTCAGAGGGGATGGCTATCAAGTCCTCGAGCTGCTTGAGACACAAATCCAAAATGGCGCTAGGAAGATCGATTTTGTTGATCACCGGAATAATTACCAGATCTTGCTCAACTGCCAAATTCGCGTTTGCCACCGTCTGCGCCTCCACTCCCTGAGCCGCGTCTATAAGTAGCAAAGCTCCCTCGCAAGCCGCCAAGCTTCGCGAGACCTCGTAGGAAAAATCAACGTGCCCAGGCGTATCCATCAAATTGAACTGATACAACTGCCCATCCTTCGCCTTATAGTTCATCGTCACGGGATGGCTCTTAATTGTAATGCCGCGCTCCCGTTCCAAATCCATGGAGTCCAAGTGCTGCTCTGTCAGCACGCGCTCAGTAACCGTCGCAGTCGACTCCAGCAAACGATCGGAAAGCGTCGTCTTTCCATGATCGACATGGGCAATGATGCTGAAGTTGCGTTTATAGTCCGTTTCCATTGAAGGCGAAGAACTTGCTCGGTCGATCTCCCGCTTTCAAGCAGGGAAATGCGGAATTCCGACTATTCGATCCAGAAATTGCGCATATGCGTCAACTTAAGCTCGCCCGGAG
>NZNM01000078.1 GCA_002694885.1 Opitutaceae bacterium
TAGAGGCAGCTTCGGAGCTTTTCTATAAACAAGGATATCAGGCTACCGGTGTTAATAGGAAATTCAATTGTTCCGATGTGATTCAGTGGGTGGTTGTTAGGTTGATTTTGCGGTATCAAGTTTGAAAATCCGTGGATCGGTTGGATCACAAGGCTTTATCGGTACCGTTGGTCGATTTCCATGGAGAGCGGCCTGTGGGAGGGTCGCTCTTTCTTTTCCATAGGGCGGTATTTTGCATTCTTGTCGCATGCAGAGTACTACAATCCTTGACAATAAATGGCTTAGACACGAACCGTAAGGGATGAATCTAGATCTAAGTAATCCCGATGGGACAGGAACTTTCACAATAACGGCCATAGGCCAGAAAAATGACACGATGACAGTGTTCATGGAGGGCAAGGTAGAAGGTTATGGCTTTGTTACTCTAACGCATGAGTATAAACACGCGTCGCGTGGGGATTGCGGGGAGCGTTCAGGTGGAACGGTGATTGGAACTGCTGAAGCTATTTTGGAGGAGGGTAACACTGTGAGTACGCCACACATGGGGACCTTCTCTCGTGATGGTAGCAAAATGAAAGTCTTTTTTGCGGATTACGTGACAAATGGGGATCAGAATTTCGTCCGTTTTGAGGTCGATCTGCTAGAAAAGCAGTCATCCGTCTCGTTCTGGTCGCTCAAGTAAGGAACAAGTCGTCGATCTAAGTGGTGAGATTGATGCACCTAAAGGTAAGGTGTGCGGAACGCAGGAGAGGCGCTTTCCTTTAGGGATCGCTCCTCTTCTTATTCGGCTTCAAGGGCCAAAATCAGCAGATCTTCTTTCAATGTTCCTCAAAAGTGGTTCAGCTAATGGGAGTGCTTGAACTTTGAGAAACGATATGAAAACCTAACGCCACACTTAAGTCAGCTCGGCCGGCGTTAACCTGTATAGCGATGTCGGAAGGGCGATTCAAAGAGGCAGTTCGGGTGGGCTGCTTCTTTTTTTTCGTCCCAATTCGCCACGTTCGGGTTGAGATAATACGCTCCCAAAACCCATCCCCCAGCCAACGGGCCTTTTGGTTCTTGGTCATCGCGGCCTCACCCCCACGACAAACAAGGGGGGCGGGGGTCAAAGCCCGAAAGGGCTTTGCACACATACGAGTAATCAGCCCCTCGAAAAAATGTTCACCCGATGGCATCACTGGCAGCGGCCACGGTGCGGGAAAGCCCATTTATTCGATTGATTAACCGTTGGCATTTTGTTTTAAAGGAAAGCATTGTTAGAGCAAGCCTACAAAATCATAGACGATGTCCACTGGAAAGAGGCTGGCTGCTCCTCCGAGCTAGACACGTATCCGTATCCGATAAGCAGTTGAAAACTGTATGAAACAATGAAGTTAGCAGTAGGTTCTAGCCAGTCAGCGAGACTAAATTGGGAAAGATTCGGTTGAGTACAGCGGTCAGAATTTCCGAAACCTTCAATGTCCTGAGGTCTTCGGTTTTTATATTTTTTTTGGTTGCGTCTTCCATCGGACAGACAGAGCGGTTCGAACAAATAGGCAATCGCCAGGCTTCTTCGGATAGAGTGATAGTTCGATATAAAAGTGGCCTCAGCGATCAAGTTGCAAATGTATTGGCAAACCGAATCAGAGCATTGGGGGCGATTGAGGCAAGGGCTTACAAAGAAATTCCTGGCCTAGCTGTTTTACGGTTTCTGGATCCCATTCAAACGCAGTCGAGTGCTGGGATTGGGCGAGTCCCGTTGGTAAACAAAATCAAGGAGCTTGAGTCGTCTGGGCTATTTGAATACGTCGAACCAGATTGGCGACTCAGCGTGAAATTAGAACCGGAGGATTTGGCTTACGCTGATGGTCGCTTGTGGGGCTTAAAGAATGATGGATCAAATGAAGGAGAGTTAAGCGCGGACATTAATGCTTCAGAAGCATGGAACTACACAACTGGGAGCAAATCCGTTGTTGTTGGAGTTATCGATACGGGGATTAGATATACGCATCAAGATTTAGCTGACAACATGTGGAAAAACCCAAACGAGATAGCCGGGGATGGGATTGATAATGACAACAACGGTTATGTAGACGACGTTTTCGGCTTGAATGCTTTAGAAGCGTCGGGAGATCCATTTGATGATAATGGTCACGGCACGCACTGTGCAGGTACGATAGGAGCGGCAGCGAATAATGGCTTTGATCACGTAGGGGTTGCCTGGAACACGCAACTGATGGCATTGAAATTCCTAGACGCGGACGGTTTTGGGTCTCTGTCGGGAGCTATGGCATGCATTGAATATGCTATAGCGAACGGTGCAGACATAATAAATGCCAGTTATGGAGGTGGAGGGTTCAGCCAAGCCATGGCGGATTTGATTGTGGCCGCTGGCGAAGCAGGCATCTTATTTGTCGCGGCAGCGGGCAACGAATCCAATAACAACGATACTAACCCATCGTATCCTGCGAGTTACGGCGCAGCAAATGTCATTTCGGTCGCGGCTATTAATCGCTCAGATATGATTGCGGGCTTTTCCAACTTTGGAGTTTATGCTGTTGATCTAGCAGCGCCAGGGGTCGATATCTTTTCGGCAACAGCTGAGTCAGATTCATCTTACGGATTTTACAGTGGGACAAGCATGGCAGCTCCTCATGTTTCAGGGGTTGCTGCCCTGATTAAGTCATACTACCAGGGAATTTCAATTAGCGAAATGCGGTCTCGTATCATAGACACTGCGCGCGAAATTCCAGATTTACAGTCGCGGACGGCGTCCGGGGGGACGTTGGATGCTTTAAGTGCGCTAGCTACAGAGAGTGACGGCGAACTTGAATTATCGCTTTCTGTAACTGAAAGTGACTCAATGCTTTTGCCGGGAGAATCTTCGCTGTTCCTTGTAAGTGTTCGCGACCTATCGCCAGTTTTAGGAGCTACTGTTACTGGTTCGATAGAGGGTCTAGATCCAATCGAATTTATGGATACGGGAGTCGAGGGGGACATGATTGCGTCGGATGGAATATACTCTTCGAGAATCATAATTCCAGAATCGTCGTCGGTATTAAATTTAACTGTCACCGTGTCAGCTCCGGGGAAAAATACTGGTAGCTTAACGAGAGAGTTCGCGATAACAAGCCGTCCTCCCAATGATAGGTTCGAAAATAGACAGGTTCTTTCGGGTGCAGAACCTGACGTTTTGGGGTCCAATATTGCGGCGACACTTGATAGAAACGAACCGGTAAACCCGGCTTCAAGTGGTCCTCACTCAGTGTGGTGGGAATGGGTCTCTCCAACTAACGGGACAGCTGTTATTACAACCATGGATAGCGATTTCGATACGACTCTGGCTGTATACGAAGGATCGTCTATAGAGAACCTTGTGCTTTTGGCTTCGAACGACGACTTCAACGGGCTGACAAGCAAAGTTTCGTTTGCTGCCCAAGCCAACACTTCATATTCAATTCAGGTAAATGGTTACGGCGAATCAGTTGGTAGCATAGCCTTAAGTTATCCCAACGCTAGCGACGGCTTCTCAAAGCCGATGATAATCGCGAACCCCTCAGATCTGACAATTGTTGCTGGAAGGACAATCAGCCTAAAAGTGGAAGTTCAGGGTTCAGAACCTTTTTCGTATCAATGGTTGAAGGATGACGTGGCGATCGAAGGGGCAACGTCTTCTTCATTGGTCAAAGAATCAGCTCTTCCTGAGGACAGCGGCCTTTACTCAGTTCAGGTTGCCAATGCCTTTGGGTCGGTCAAAAGCTCGCCGGCCCTTGTCACGATAGAGAGAACAGGCGTGTACGCTGCAAACGATCAATTCGAGGACGCTATTGAGCTGAGAACGATTTACGGTAGTAGTGGTCCATTTAATTTAGGTTTGTCATCGGGCGAATCTGGTGAGCCTAACCACGCAGACGTCTCATTGCCGCTCAATTCATTGTGGTGGAAATGGACAGCACCTAGCGATGGGCTGTTCAAAATAAAAACTGATGGTAGCGATTTTGACACGACACTAGCGGCTTATTCAGGATCGTCTTTGTTGGCCCTTGATGAGATTGCCTCAAACGACGACGCCAATGGCTTTCAGAGTGAAGTCGCAATAAGCGCAACTGAAGGGGAGCTGTATTACTTCGCAGTTGATGGCTATTCATCCTCTATCGGGGCCGCCTTCATAGAATATAACTTTGAGGCAGCGGATCAGAAGCCATCCAACGACGATTTTGCTGATAGGGAGCCTTATGATGCCACGCAAGGGGAGATGGTAGGTACCAATGTTGGAGGGAGCCGTGAAAATGGTGAACCTGTCCATTTTGGAGAGAGCGAGCCGCAGTCAACATCGTGGTGGAGTTTTCTAGCTCCATCCAATTCCATAGCTTCGGTCTCAACAATCGGAAGCAACTTCGATACGGTTGTGAGCGTATACAAGGGCGATAGCCTCGAACAGCTTGTGCCTGTCGCATGGAACGACAATGGTCTAGGATCTCTTCAGAGCTTTATTGAGTTCGAGGTAGAGAAGGGAGTTGCGTATAGCGTTGCAGTTGGGGGTAAAGACTCTCAGGAGGGACAGATCATGGTGAGCGTAAACTTCGAGGCTCAACTAACGCTCGGCGACGCGACTGAAGCTAGTAACGATATCCAATTTTCTAACTCAAGCAATGCATGGCGAGCAGTTCGCTCTGTTACCTCTGACGGAGAGGACTCGATTCAAAGCGGATTTCTGCGTGCTGGACAGGCAAGCGAGATAAGCGTCGAATTGGAAGGCCCTTCAGTATTATCATTTCTTTGGAAAGTTGATAGCGAAGAGGACTACGATTTTCTCCATTTCGAAGTAGATGGGGAATTGCAACAGAGCGTAAGTGGGTCCACGGGATGGCAAAGAGTCGAGAAGATTATCTACAGTGGATTGCACTCGATATCGTGGAGCTACGAAAAAGACGATACAGTAAGTGTTGGTGCAGATGCTGGTTGGTTGGATAAAATAGAAAATCTGCCACTTCTTGACAGTGATGGGGACGGAGTTCCCAATATTGTGGATCAATTCCCAGAAGATCCTTCTGAGACTGTAGATTCAGATGGCGATGGCATCGGGGACAATGCTGACCCGTATCCTAATTCCATTCAGACCGATATAGAGTCTGAGGGTAGTATTCAAATCCCCACTTCATGGAGTTCAGGTGATCAACTAGAGTGGAAATTTTTTCAGAATCAAGAGGGTTCTATATACATGTCCATCAAGAGTAGAGAACAGCCGACCGAATGGATTTTGGGATCAAAGGATTTAGATAAATTGAATCGAATCCTAACGGGAGAACTATATGCGCTGGAGTCTCGAGAGAATCAAAATTTGGAGGATTACATTAAAAAGCCGAAAGCGCCAGCTCTTTCTTTCGGGAATCATGCAAGTGAATCTTTGTATTTTGCGAAAATGTCGGGGGAAATGACTATCATTTCTGACAATATAGAAAAAGAGTGGGAACAGCGAATTGAAATATTTTTCGATGGTGCAAACTGTTGGGATATCGTATGCTATGTAAGCAAAGAGGTGGCAACAACTGCTGAGCGTGAGGAACTTGAAGTCGTAATCGGGTCGATTATGTCAGATCGGATCGAGAACATTGACTTGGATTCTGATGGCGACGGGCTTTCAGATTTTGATGAATCAATTCACTACGGTTCGTCTACGGAGAAAAATGACTCAAATTTGGATGGCTTCACAGATGGAGAGATTGTAGGTTTAGGTGGTGATCCTCGAGATGATCACAGTGGCCTAGTTCAACTTTTGAAAACGCATCCATCTAGGATAGATTTATTCTCGGCAGTAGATATCGCTGCTGCTGAGGAGTCCGCTAAGCTGATCGGCCAATCACGCGTTACTTCAAATCCCTCTTTATTCAACCTTTTTACTGAGACTGAAGTAAACGCGGCAGAGGCGATGGCTAGGACACTCGGCCAGCAGGATGTTACTGCTTCCCCTGAAACCTACGAGCTGGCTACAACGGCCCAGATGAGTGCTGCTGCCGAAGCTGCCCGCACTATTGTCAATGTATCGGCTCGCGTAGCGCTTGGAGCAGACGAGACAGTGACTCCGGGCTTCGTGGTTTTAGGCGAGCAGAAGAAATTGTTAATTAGAGCAGTTGGGCCGAAGCTAGCGGATTTGGGCGTTGGGTCGCCGCTTCCAAATCCTAGGATGATGGTTTACAGGACAAGGTACGACGGCAATCCGCCGGACCTTGTAGCTACCATCGACGACTGGAAAGCTGACAATGACAATGTTGCGGAGATTGTATCGGCTATGGGTTCGGCTGGAGCATTCCCACTAGAGCCAACCGAGACGTTCCAAGGCCGGCCATTCATGACTGATGATACAAGTAGCGCTGCAGCCCTTGTAACTCTCGATGTAGGGGTTTACACAGTACAGGTTAGTTCGGCCGACGATGGTGTGGGCGAGGTGCTGGTGGAGGTATATGAAATAGCGGATTAATGGGAAAAGCGTCGAAGACAGCAAAGGCAGTTTCATCCTCAGCAATAATACGCTCGGCTGGAATGCGGAAAATTGAAGGCCACGTTCCGCGATGTGTACTACGTCTCAACAGCCAAAGAAAAGAGCTGGCCTCAAGCTCACCGAATTGAGGAGCGTAAGAAGGAAGCTGTCTACGCTGGGAACGCTGTCACTCAAAATGAGTATGAGAAGGTCCTAGTTAGGGCGAGGATGGAGCAAGTCCTCTTCCATAAAGACTTTTAGCTACTAAAAAGTCGCTATTGAACTCCTCAATGGATAAAATTTTACCATCCTTGAACCTAAACAGCCATGAGTAATCATTGTTGTACTGACCGTACTTCCCCTTGGCTTCTCCTTTTTGCCGTACGGCAACCCCATGTTCATCAGCAATTATGTGAGTCGTTTTAAGTTCTATCCCAAATGGTAAAACCTTGGGGATATGAGCAAGCCATTCTGTAAAAAGCGACTCACTGTCATACGGTACTCCATAGGGGACTAAGGTGCCTGGAATTTTTCCCATGTAGGTAAATGTAAAGTCCTTGTGGAGTATCGGTTTTAAAGCCATCGGATCAGCTAGCAATTTCTCAAAAAACATCAAAGCCATTTGCTTATTTTCTTCTGCCTTTTCAAACCTAAGCTGATTATCGGCATTCAATGTTAAAGCAGAGGCACTGCTGATCAAAAAAAGGCAGACTAATTGAAGTAATTTCATATAACAATTAATGCAGAATCGGTGCCATATGACAACAGGTTTTCTAGGGCCAGTTGATACAGGTTAGCTGGAGTAAAATCCTTTATTTGTCATCCTCTACTTTTCTCCCAAGCGATGAATTTTTCTCTCCAATCAGAGGGATGATATTCTGGACTTTCTATGAGGTCGTCCAAGTCCCGTGCAAGATCTGCATTTCTTATTGCTACGTCTATCCCCAAAAACTCCCAAAGCGGAAGTCTATTAGCAGCTCTCTCCATGCTAAATCGGTATGGCTGGTAGTCAATTAGGCCACTCTTGTACTGGAAGTACGCGTCTTCGAGTCTATGGAAACGGGCTATTTCAAACTGGTAAAGCCTAGCCCTGTTTGTCCCATCAATCAAATCAAACTGCGCGTCGAGGAATACATCCCAGTAGAGGTCGGCAATAGCGGCGTCCCTCGCATTACCAGAAAATTGTTCAATCAATCCTGACACTCGCTCCTGCCTTATCTGCGACTTTGCGATACTTGAGTTCTGCCTCAACTCAAAGATAAGAAAGACCAGTCCTACAAGGACTCCGATATTTGCAGTTGCTGTACTTAGTGTGATGAAGGTGTTTGTTTTCATGATGAAAACAAACTTGGTTAAGAGCCGTTAGGACGACAATTTTTTCTGGTGCTAGTTGATGACGTAGGTTGGCTTTGTTCGCATTCGCCAAGCGAATCGAATGAGCAACCTCTCCATGATTCGTCGCTAGTCGCTCAATTCAGCGACGCCGTTGTTGTTCAGACTTGTACGCAAGCCAGGATTTAAAGATGTCTTGCCCATACCCGTTTAGTGGTTCTGATTACCAAACATGCGAAGTTTAGCACTTACGATAATCCTATTTTTTTCTGGACTAGCATACGCTGGCGAGCCGACCAAACTCGATCTTTTACGGTCTGACTACTATGCTGATCAGGCACAAGAGCAATTCGGACTGACCAAAGAGGCACGGGATGCCTTCAAACAGCTCAAATTGGGCAATATGATGGCTTACAGGGAGGTAATCGCTCCATTGAAAAAAGAAGGCAAGGACGACGAGGCTGCCATCGAGAGCCAGAAGCTCAATAGGCCTTTCGCGAGAGAAGCGGCAGACCTTCTTAATTGCAGTGTAAAGGATTTCTGGAGCTTCAA
>NZNM01000079.1 GCA_002694885.1 Opitutaceae bacterium
AGGGCCCGTTCGGTGTATCGCTTAGTGAGCGTATTCCGGTCGGCTGGGGCCTCGACGACGGTCTCGTTTTCCATTAGCGGCAGCGGTGGCCAAACGCTACCATCCACACTCCAGGCGCGGGCCACCATGTCGTCCGAGTAGGGAATGCCGAAGTAGGAGTCAAATCCCTGCCTGGTTGGGAGGAACTCCGGTTGGTCGCCCAAATGCCATTTGCCAATGCAGGTGGTCGCATAGCCTTGCCTCTTCAGGATTTCGGCAACGGTGATTTCGTTCGGATTTAGGCCGTAAGGAGAAATAGGCCTGAGCACATGGTCGTCGCGGTCGTTCCAATGCATGCCGACCCGCTGGGCATAGGAACCGGTTCATCCGGTTGAGGCTCGGGGTTTTGATGGTGGTCGCCCCAAACGGTTCGATATCCCCGTAGCCGAGGTTGTCGGCATAGACGAAAATAATGTTGGGAGGTTTGGTTTTTGTCTGCTCTTTGGGCGATTCTGAGCAGCCGGAGAGCAAATCGATAGTAATCGCGGTCAGGGAAGCGAATGTTTTCGCAGAGGAAGGTTTCATGAAAGGGGGCTCTTTGGTGAGCTTGCAGTTTTGATGGGCGATGAGGGGCTGGCAAAAGAAAAGCGCTGATCAATCTTTTCCCTGCTGCATGTCTCCACAGCGTCCACAGTGATGATATAGCAAAGCTTACGATATTGAATACGTATCAAAGTTATTAGTACGAATTTCTGATATTTCGCTTGGCCTTTCTCCTAATCTTTGTTCAGACAGTAAGTCTTCGATTGAATATCGTCTGGAAAGATTTCAATAGATGCAACTAGCTGGCTTTCGCTTAGAAAATTGGGAAAAAAGAAAGAAAACAGTGAGTAGGAACTTTTCAGGGAAATTCATCTGCGGCGATATATAAAAAGGATTTCTATTGCTCCTATTCGGCTCGAGCTACTTCTACTCGATCCCAATACAGTGTCTTGTCGTCTCCGTTAATCCGAGAGCGGATAATGACCTGCGCTTGCTGATTTCCTGAAACATTTATGTCGTGTTTGCGGATCCGATACGTTTCGAAATCCTCTTGCGGATCGGATGAGAAGCTTAGTGATTCGATTAGCTTTTCATCTCCATCTCCGAGTCTATAGTAAATCCGAAGCGAGTCCGAATTGTTGAATTTGCCGATCTTGATGGCGTCAACGGCGATGGATATTCGTTTTGCGTCCCCGATATCGATTCTCCCAGTTTGCCAGACAATTTCCCCGCCAGCATCGCTGGTCCTAAACTTGCCATTGCTGACGGCCGCACCAATCGGCGCGTTGCTGGCTCCAAGTATCTTCCAAGCGGTGGATCCGCCATCTAAAATGGTCCTATCAGCCAGTTCGAAATCTTCTCGCCAGATCGCGCGATCGGTAGCTTTGCTTTCGGGAGCTTGGGGTAGGGGTTGGACCGTTGGGTTAGCATGCTCCTTTCCGTCAGTGAGCCAGCTCAAATTGAAGCGGACAAAATCGATTCCGTGTTCGCCCCGGAAGCCGTGGTTGTGGGACATGGCAATATCGTAATTGTCCAGTACGATGGTCGAACTGTAGCCGCCAATTTCGTGAAGCAGCTTTTTATAGGGCCAAGTTTTGCCTTCGTCGTAACTGACGAAACAGGTCAGGTCCTTGCGTTTGACGACCAGTGGGTGGATGGCGAAGAGCAGATTGCCATCGCCGAGTTCCATTTTTGCCAGTGATCCGTGACCAGACTCCCAGGGCAAGTCGCGCTTGGTTTCGAGTCCGTACCACGATTCCCCGCCGTTATCGCTGTACATGAAGTTTCGATACGCTGGATCTAGGCCCGGATCCAACTCGCCGTGTGAACGGATATTCATGAGCACGCGGCCATCGCTCAGCTCGATGATACTCACCTCGTCGGAGCCTTGCACCGCCGTCTCGCTTACCTGCCAGGATTCCCCATGATCGTCGCTGTACCAAACAACCGAGAAATGGCGATCCTCATGAGTCACGATATGCCCGGGAATGAGCATGCGGTGTTTGTATTTACCCACCTTCAGCTGAATTGCTGGTCCAGGATTGTTACGCCAGCGTTTCCATTCGGGCCGAAGCAGACTGTCCGGTATGCGGATCGGGTCGGACCAAGTGTAGCCGCTGTCATCGGAGGTCATGTAAAAGAGCCGCTTTTCGCTCTCATTAGTATTCATGAAATAGAATAGCCTTCCGGTTGCCTTGTCCACTACCGGTGCGGGGTCTTTCCAGCCGGCGTGGTCTTCCTCTAGATGTCCCCATACTGCCTCGTAGGGTCCCCAAGTGGTGCCGCGGTCTTTGCTGCGCCGCATGAGCACATCCTTTTCGCTATGGTCGCTTACGTCATGGCGGGCTTCGACGAACGCCAATAGATCGCCGTTAAGACATTGTATAAGCCCCACATTCCGGAAGCGGTAGACTTGTCCTAGTTGCTCTCCGTTTTCAAATAAGGGCCGGATCTCGTAGTAGAAGGGATCCTGGTCTTGAGCTTTTAGAGGCACGGGAGCGGCACAAAGAGCTGCTACGCAAAATAGGCCGATGGCGAATGAGTTCGGCAGATTGGCAGTGGTCGCTTGCAAGGCCTTTGAAGCCAGGCGAGGCCAACTGCGATAAAACAAGGCAAGGTAGGAAGTTTTCATGGGTGCAATAGAGCGTAAATGGGGGCAATCTACCATAAAGCAGATTCAAGGGCATTATGTATCCATCTTCTCGTGGTTTAATCAAGCAGCTTTGATCGACTTGAGTGGATATGGCGTTCGTTTATAACCTGTCAGAAAAGGCTCTGAAAACACAGCTTTTATCACTTAGCAAATGTTCAGACTTGTGTAATGCATGAAACGTTGCCAGCTTCTAGTTATCCCCAAGGCTCCCGGGAGCCCCGTTTCCCCGTTACCTGTGAGAACCCCAATCCTAAAACAACCCTCCTACAAAGCGGAACAGATCTTGGTCCAATCCGATTGGTTGAAAGACAAGCAGTACCTGGCCTTCCCAATCACTCTCCGGGTTAGCACCTACGAGATTCTGGTTTCCTTTAAGCGTGGTTACAAGCATGCCCATGACAAGGAATCGGCTTGGCAAATCATCCGGTTGAATCCTATCACCGCCGAGGTCTCGGAGCCCGTCACGATCACTGAACGCAAAGGTGTGATTCACGAAAATGGAGAATGGTTCGAGCACGAAAACGGTACGATCGATTTGTTCCTCGACGTTCAGCATTCAGGGACATCGAAGCGCTACGCCTGAGCACGTATTGGGGCTCGCTTTTGTTCATTCGACTGGCTCAACAGACTCTCGCCCCATGGTCCCTTTTCAGCAAGATAGTAAGAGAGCTTTAAAGCGATTATGATACTGGGTTTTCTGCAGCAGATTCATTCCCGGGTTCGGAAATCAATTCGCTGGGTGGTTTACGGGCTGGCTATGCCGCTGGGGATTACAGCTCTGCCCTCATTCGCGAAAAACGGCCCGCCCAACATCGTTCTCATCTATATCGACAACGTGGGTTATGGCGATATTGGCTGCTACGGGAATCCCGTGATCAGGACACCACGTATGGATTCGCTCGCGAGAGAGGGAATTCGCTGCACGGACTTCTACATTGTTACCTCGTCCTGCACACCATCTCGCGGGGCTTTGCTGACGGGTAGGTATCCTTTACGGAACGGTTTGACGCATCAATTGTCGCGCGACGAAAATTGGGCCGGTATCGGATTGCCTCATACGGAAAAAATTCTGCCGGAGTTTTTGAAATCAGCGGGCTACGCGACGGGTTGCTTTGGTAAATGGAATATTGGATTCGCGAGCGGTAGCCGGCCAACGGATCGTGGTTTCGATGAGTTTCTAGGATCTCGCTCGGGAAATATCGATTACTACACCCACGTCTACAATGGTCAGGAAGACCTGTATCGTGGAACGGAAGCGATCGACATCGAGGGCTATAGTACGGATCTCTTCGCCGAGGCGGCTTGCGAGTTTATTCGGCGTAATCGCGAAAAGCCGTTCTTCGCTTACGTGCCTTTCAATGCCGCTCATGTGCCCAATCCTAAGAACAAAGCGCCTGGCGAACCGACTGTCTGGCAGGCGCCCGCAGAGTTCTTCGAACTCTACGGCTACGAACCAGACTCCACGGATCCAGACGAGGGCTACCATGCAGTCATGTCGGCACTCGACGGGGGTATCGGGAGCATTGTTAAGCAAATTGACGACCTAGGCCTGAGGGAGAATACTCTGCTAATCCTAGCGTCAGACAATGGAGGCTCGACTCGGGAAGACCTCATTCTAGAAACCGCTTCCAATGCCCCTTTTCGAGGAGGTCGCACGGAAACCTATGAAGGGGGCGTGCGCACGGCCTGCATCATTCGTTGGCCGAATCGGTTCGAAGCGGGGAAAGTGTGCCGGGAGCCGATCGCCAATATCGACCTCTTCTCTTTGATTTTGAACGCGGCCAAGGCTCCTTTGCCCAGGGACCGGGTGATTGATGGCCGCGATCCCACGGCAACCTTGACTGGCGATGCTCACTCTCCACACGAGTATATTTATTTTGAATACAGAAAATGGAGCGGGGCCCGCAATGGACGCTGGAAGATTGTTCGTTCAAGGCCGGAGCGTCCGTTTGAATTGTATGACCTTTCTATTGACTGGAGCGAGTCTCGCAATCTGGCTGAGGAGATGCCCGATCGCCTGAATCGGATGGCCGCCGCTTTCGAGAAGTGGCGGAGCGAGTTCTCGCGCTGATAGCAATGCATACAAACTACCGCAAATTTGGATGCGGTCGCCGATTCCATTATTGAGTGAGAAGCGTCGCTATCGGGTAAAGAGTGAATCGCTCAATACTACAGCGATGATTAAATCCTGAAAACCGCCTTGGGAATCTAGCAGGTCTTTGGCCAGCTCCCGCGCTACTCGCTTGTCTCCAAAAGTCAAGGACCGTCCCGTAGCGTAGATCATGAGTTTTTCGGTCAGGCATTCCGCTAGCCTTGCTGATGGTGATGAGCTTTCTTTCACTGAGCCAGTTGCGGCTGATCGGTTTTCGGCCCATCGCGGTGTTTGCCAGCGGATCCGCGGCAGTTGCCCTGGCTCCTGCCTTCAGAAATTCACGTCTTTTCATGCTATTGGTGAGTTAGTGGGCTATGGGGGTTCGAACCAAGCTCTTCGCTATTTAGGGATCGCTAAGGGCTCGAGGTCGACGGTTTCGTATCGTGAACGCCTTTGCGACTGAGGGCATCGAATTCGGTTAGTTTGCCCTGATCGCTTTGCTGTTTCATCCAAACAACGACTTGGGCCTTTAGTCTTTCCTGTATTTTTTGATACTCTGGTTTATCTGCGAGATTTTCTAATTCGTAGGGATCGGCTTGCAAGTCGTAGAGTTCGTATTCTGGGCGGCTTTGGTAGTGTTCGAAGCGTTCCATGGCGAATGCATCACCTTGTTCCCCCTTTGCCTTCCAGCTGTGGTAGGCTTCCATTCGCGCTGTTACGGTGTTGCTGAACTTTTGGTCCCAGTTAAGATTCCAGACGAAGCGGTAGCGTTTGTCCCGCACTGTTCGAATACCATAGCCATCAGGCTCGGGACCTGAGTAGATGCCTTTTGAGGTTTGTACGCCAAAGGAGTACTCGTGATGAGAATCGGTTTCACCCTTAAGCACTCGCAGAAAGCTTTTTCCGTCGAAATCGAAGTCCAGTGGATTCCCGCCAGCTGCCTCAATGAAGGTGGGTAGCACGTCGATGTACTGGATCATGGCTTCGGTCTCTCTGCCAGGCTTGACCATGCCTGGCCAGCGAACAACGGCGGCCGATCTTAAGCCCGTATCGTAGCAGGTCCATTTGCAATGTGGAAAATTAGACCCTTGCTCGCTCAAGTATATGACGAGCGTGTTGTCTGATTTCCCGTGCGTATCCAGGTACTCTAGACATTGCTTGACCTGATTGTCCATGTAGGTGATTTCAGCGTAGTAGCGAGTCAGGTTTTCTCTTGTAATGGGCGTATCGATCAGATATGGAAGCAGCGTCAGGGATTCGGCGTCATAGACGGTCGGATCCCCGCGAGTCCAGGGCGTGTGGGCCTGGTTGGAGGCTACGACCATGCACCAGGGTTGGTCTCCTGTTTCACGAATGAAAGTATCCAAGAGCGTCATGTCCAAATCAATCCCGCCTCCCCGGTCGCCATGCTGGCCACCGAGAAATTCGAAGGGGAAATTTTCTTTGGGGGCTTCGTGCCGCTTGCCCATGAGCCCCACGCGGTAGCCCAATGGCTCCAGATAGTGGGGCACGCTCTGTATATGATCGTAGACGCGACTGTGATTCGGATGGGCTCCATTGCGGACGGGATGAATGCCCGTATAAAGGCTCATGCGGGTGGGAGCGCACATGGGAGCGGAGTTGAAACAGTATTCAAAGCGCAAGCCATCCTCCGCCATTTGGTCGATTGTCGGAGTGCGTACGTCCTCGTTTCCGTAGCAGCCTATGTCGTGATAGGTTAGGTCGTCCGACAAAAAGAGAAGTATATTGGGTTTCCCAGATTGAGCGGGAAGGCTGGCTACAAGTCCTAGTAGGCAATAAAGGAAGGGGGCTCGCAAACGGGATAATTTCATAGGGTGTGGCAAAGAATATTCGAGAATTAGGAAAGAACCTATGATCATCAATCAGATTCCCGCTTTTGAGTTGGTTGTTTCCAGTCGCTTGCCATGGCGATTGAATTTAGTTTAGCTTGGGAAAATGAGAATGCGACGTTTACCTGCTTTGAGCCGAATAGGTTGGGCAATATTTTGCAAATGGTCTATGGTAGGGTTGCTTGCTTGTCTCGCCGTATTTCAACGTAGGCGGATCCCTAGGCAGCCGATACAGGATCAGCCAAGACGGCTGACTAAGGATAGTCAGCCCTACCGTTTATTGGCTTCAGGTGAATCGGGTAAGGAGAACCGTCCCGGTCCTCATTGTTCGAACCTCGGAGGACCGAGGCGGTCCTCCCTACATTTAGCGATACAGCGGGGCAAGATAGGCGGTTATTTGGTGATCGCTGTTCTTGCCATGGCCACAAGCGCGTTTGCCCAATCGGAAGAGCAAATCAGAGATTACTTCGAGCGCTTTCCCGAGGCGGACGCCAATGGCGATGGCCAGCTAACGCGACAAGAAGCCAGGGCCCACCGGCAAAACGCGCGACAACAAGATCCCTCTCGAGGCGACAATCTTAATTCCCGCTCGCATATTTCGGGAATCGAGATAATGGTATCCGTTTCGCCGGTTAAATTCGTCCCGTTGAGATCGTCAGACGGGATCGATTTGAGTTTCGCTTATCGAGTTCCAGAAGGCGAGGGCCCCTTTCCGACAATCCTATTCTTCCATGGGGGAGGCGGGCATTCCAATTTGCAACGACTTAAAAGCAATCTGCTGACCCAACCTATCCATACCCGTTTTCTGGAACGCGGGTATGTTACGATAGCATCAACAAGACGGCCGTATTGGAAGACTGATGACGGTAGGCCCAACGGGTTCTATGATGCTATAGAGGATGCAGCCAAAGTTGTGGAGAAGGCAAAGTCCCTTCCCCATGTGAATCCAGATCAAGTGATACTGTATGGGGGGAGTGGAGGGGCCATTTTGGCCGTCGCGACGGCGTCGAAAGTCGATTTGGCCGCTGTCATAGCGGGCGAGCCGGCCACGGTAGTGCCTCTTGACCCCAGAGAAGATCAAAAGTCCAGTCCAGCCGAATACCGTGATGTTATGGAGGATCCAGCCATGATTTTCACTCAAGAGAGGCGCAAGGCGCTGCATGCTTGGATGAAAGACATCGATAGCCCGATCCTATTGCTTCAAGGCAAGCATGTGGGGTTGTACAAAACCAATTTCGAAATCCTGATTCCTGAGCTGCGTTCCTTGGGCAAAGATATCTCCAGTATCCACTATGCGGATGTGACGCACGGCTTCTACTGGGGATCGGTGAAAACAGGAGCGACGCTGGAAACGGTAGAACGCATCATGGATGATGTGACGGCGTTTATTGGAAAGCAGATAGGCGAGACGAAATAGAGGTTTTGATATCCGTCTTCGCCCAGAGGGCTACGCCGAGACGAGTCGCTCTGACTTGTTGGGGCTAGATTCCCGCTAAGGCGGGGCCAGGATCCCTTCACTGCGTTTCGGGGCAGGGCGCTTAGAACTGCGGTTTGTTCGTTTTAAGAATGGTAGGGCTGACTGTCCCTAGTCAGCCGCGCGAGGGGACGTCTCCTAATACGGCTGGCTAGAGACAGTCAGCCCTACCATCCAGCGCAGCGATGTTAAAACAATCCAGGAGGAAACGGGAGACGCTTTTTCCGAGCTCGCTACTTGATCTACTCTGCGAGCCGAATTGGCGATTCCCGCTGGGTGCGGGACTGGAAGTCGCCAAAAAGTTGCCAGAGGGTGGGGTTTCTCTACGGACAGCTGTCTTTGAAGGAAGTAGCGAATCCTATCAACGATCTACTCTAGCGGATCCGCCTGACATTTGCTTTTCCACTTCTGCACGAGTGACCATGGTCGTGTCACCGGGCGTGGTCATGGCCAGAGCTCCGTGGGCTGCTCCGTATTCGACGGCTTTTGCCGCGTCGCCATGTGCCATCAATCCATAGATCAATCCAGAAGCGAAGGAGTCTCCACCGCCGACGCGGTCCATGATTTCGAGATTAGGTCGATGGGTGGCCTCGTGGAATGTTCCATCCGCCCAGCAAATGGCGCCCCAGTCATTCACGGTAGCAGTTTTGACTCCCCGAAGAGTTGTGGCCACCACTTTGAAGTTCGGGTAGTCGGCCACCGCACGGTTGATCATCGATTTGAAGCTTTCCGTTTTCAAATTGGAAAGGCCTTCGTCGACGCCTTCGATTTCATAGCCGAGGCAAGCCGTGAAATCTTCCTCGTTTCCAATCATGACATCAACGTACTTCGCAATTTCGCGATTTATCTCTTGGGCTTTTTCTATTCCGCCGATGCCTTTCCATAAGGAAGGTCGGTAGTTGAGGTCGTAGGATACGACGGTTCCGGCCTCTTTGGCTGCCTTGGCGGCTTCGATAACCAAGTCCGCCGTCGTCTCGCTCAGAGCCGCGAAAATGCCCCCGGTGTGCAGCCAGCGAGCGCCATCTTGATTTAGAAGCTGATTCCAGTCGATGTCGCCTGGCTTCATTTGGGCTGCTGCCGTGTTTCCCCGATCGGGCACGCCCTTGGCTCCACGGATGCCGAAGCCTCGTTCTGTGAAATTGAGGCCGTTGCGAGTGGACCTCCCGATTCCGTCGTAAGCTTTCCACTTTATGTAGTCGGTGTCGACGCCCCCTTGGAGGATAAAGTCTTCGAGGAGACGGCCGACTTCGTTGTCAGCGAATGCGGTGACAACTGCGGTTTTCATGTCGAAACAGCGTCGAAGGCCGCGCGTTACATTGTATTCGCCGCCACCTTCCCAAGCGGCAAACGATCGGGCCGTTCGCGTCCGGCCTTCGCCAGGATCGAGTCGAAGCATGATTTCTCCTAGGGAAACGCAATCGTATTTACAGTCTGCAGCGGGCCTCGTTTGCAAAGCGCTCATAATTGCGTCGAATCGAATGACCAAGCTCTCTTATGGCAAGCGCAAAGCTAGCGCCTGCCCGCCCGGTGAGGAAATATTGCCATTAGGCTATTTCGAATGCTATGCAGACCAAATGATTTCCGGAAAGAAAGAGTCCTCACTAGATCGCGTTCTCGGCCAAGTCGACTCTCTGGATACGATAAATTTGACGAACTTGGTCAACAAGCTGGCGAGAGAGCGGGCATTCCTAGAGACGATCTTCAATACGGCGCGCGAGGGAATTCTTGTGATTAGCGATTTTGGGGTGATCGAATACGCTAATGTGGCAAGCCATCAGATGATTGGCCTCAAGGATAGCGATATCGGCGAGGTGTCTCTGTGGCGACTGATACCTGGATTGAGAGGATCGTTGGGATTGGAGGAAGAAGCTCGGCTCGAATCGTCTGTCAGTTCGCGGGAATTGGAGCTTACGTACCCAGAGAACCGGTACGTTCGTCTCTATATTCTTCCTTTCGAGGGATCGGAAGAGACGGATGGTGAGACATCGAACAGGTTTGTGGTGATACTCTCCGACATCACCTCGGAGAAGCAGTCGAGCGCGGCGATGATCGAGTCTGAACGTATTAGTTCGATCCTTCTTCTCGCTGCGGGTGTAGCTCATGAATTAGGCAACCCGCTCAACTCGATCACTATTCATCTCCAGTTGATGGAGCGCCAATTGAAGAAGCTGGAAGAATCGCCAGCCCGCGGGAAGCTGGAGTCTTCGGTGGAGGTTTGCCGGGCGGAAGTGTCTCGACTCGATGGAATCATCAAGAATTTCCTGGAAGCGATCCGTCCTCAGACGCCGGATTTTCAAACCGTCAATCTCAACGAGCTGCTGGAAGAATCCCTCCAGTTTCAAGCCAACGAGCTAGAAGATAGGGGCATCAAAGTAGAGATGGTAGCGGATGCGGAAAGCCCAATAGTCCGTGCGGACAAGCAGCAGGTGAAGCAGGTGTTTTTCAATATTACGAAAAACGCTATGGAAGCCATGAAGCCTGGCGGGCTGATCCGCGTTAAAGTACAGTCTGACGAGGAGCGGGTATACCTGCGTTTCGGGGATTCAGGAGCGGGGATCAACCAAGAAAGCCTTTCGCGTGTATTCGAGCCCTATCATACGACCAAAAAGGGCGGCACGGGATTGGGCCTCATGATTGTAGAACGCATTATGCGTGAGCTTGGGGGACAAGTTGGCATAGATAGCAAGGAAGGCGTTGGAACGGTAGTCACTCTCGAATTCCCGAAGCAAAACCGCAAGTTTCGCATGCTGGAATAGTTTGAAAGGGTGAATGATGAGGGTTTAAGGATGAAAAACGGGGCATAAAATAGCGCGCTCCTGCAGGGCGCGTAATTTCTGTTTATCTATATTGAGACAAATTTACCCATTGACTATAGGGCAGTGTAAACTAGGCATCTGGCATGCTGCCAACGGTTTTGATAGTCGACGATGAGCGTCATACCCGAGAAGGGCTCCAGCAGATGCTGGAGGATCAATACGATGTCTATCTTGCGGAAAATGCGGATGAGGCCTCTACGCTTATGGAGAGCGAAACGTTTGATCTGGTGCTAACGGATATGCGCATGCCGGGCAAATCGGGTCTTAAGGTCATCGACAAGGCATTGGCTCTGAAGAACCGTCCGCCGGTGATCATGATGACGGCTTATGGAAATGTTCCTTCCGCCGTGGAGGCGATGAAGCGAGGGGCCTATGACTTTCTCACCAAACCGGTGAATCTCGAAAAGCTGGAGATTCTAATGAAGCGGTCTTTGGAGTCTAAGAGCCTGCAAACTGAGGTGGAGAATTTGCATGAACGGTTGGATGTGAAATACAGCTTCGAGGGCATTATCGGCAATTCTAAGGAGCTTAAAGAAGTTATCGAACGGGTGAAGCTTGTGGCCCCCTCGCGGGCCAGCGTGCTCATCGAAGGCGAGACGGGGACCGGCAAGGAGCGGATCGCTCAAGCGATTCACCAAAACAGCAACCGCGGACAAGGCCCTTTCGTAGCGGTCCATTGCGCGGCCCTTCCGGCCAACTTGTTGGAGAGCGAACTGTTCGGGCACGAAAAAGGAGCCTTCACTGGAGCTACGGAGCGGCGGATTGGTCGCTTCGAATTGGCGGATGGGGGAACGCTTTTCCTCGATGAAATTGGCGAGATCAGTTTATCGACCCAAGTAAAGTTACTTCGCTTCTTGGAGCAGCGCACCTTTGAGAGGATCGGCAGTTCCAAATCCATGAAAGTGGATACGCGATTGGTTGCGGCTACGAATCGAGACCTGCAAAAGATGGTTAGCGAAGGGACGTTTCGCGAAGACCTGTATTTCCGTCTTAATGTCGTGCAAATCACCATGCCGCCACTGCGAGATCGCACGGAAGACTTGCCGATTTTGCTGAATCACTTTCTCGAAGAATTCGCCGAGGAAAATGGTAACAATGCCCCGACTTTCGAGCCCGGCGCGATGCAATGTTTGAGGCGCTACTCGTGGCCGGGCAACATTCGAGAGCTGCGCAATTTCGCGGAAAACGTAGTCGTGTTGCACAGGGGAGGCGTCATTAAGGACTACGATTTGGAATCAAAATTCCGCGGCGAGACGCGCTCAATCGACGGCAAAGACAAAGTCGTGTCGCCCTTGGATAAAGAAGAGAACGAAAAGCGACTGTTGCGCGAGGCTCTAGCGGATGCCAAAGGCAATCGTACTAGCGCGGCTAAGCTGCTGGGAATCAGTCGACGGACCTTGCACCGAAAATTGCAGCAATGGCCTGAGCTGGATGTGAAGGACCGATAGATTTCTTTTCCTGAGCCGAGATTCTCATGTATTCGGGCGAAGGACATTCCGCAGACTCATCCTTGGATTCTTGAAGTAGTTTTCTTCGTAGCCTTCGAAGGTGACGAATTGAACGGCCATCACGTCGCCGCCATGAGCGCCCAAAACCAATCCTTTGTGGCCGGTGGCGTGCCCGTATTTATCTACGAGAATGACGACATGCCCATGCCAGCGTTTCTTATCGTCTCGATATCCATAAACCAGTAGATCGCCAGGGCGGGCATCTTCGAAGGGAACGCTTTCCAAGGCGTTTCCTGATCGTTGGTTCGCCAATGTCAGAGTGCTCTGAAAGCGATCATAGGGTATACCAATTTTTCGATACAGCTGCCAAGTGTAGTTGGAGCAATCGATTCCCTTGTTCAGGCGAGTGCCTCCCTACTGGTAAGTGACGCCTATGGTTGGCTTTGCGGCATCCAGCAGTTTGCGTATGAGCTTATTCCCGCGCTCCGCCTTCCTGTAAAACCATTTTGTGGCCGGAATCACCTCAACTTCCCTGCCCTGGTTATCTGCCGAAGCAGGAACCTGTATCAGAATCAGCAAAAGTAAGGGTATTCTCATGCCTCGTAACAAGGCGCTCAGCGAGCTAGCCATGGTGGTGTAAAAAGGGCCAAGTCTTTAACGAGGATCAACAATTCGGCACAAATATAAAGCGCGTTGATGGCTTGTTTCGATCAGGCTAATTTGAAGTTTGATTCTTTTTTCAGGAAATCGGCCGACCGTTACCTACGCTCCCGTTTTTAATGGGTGAAGTTTGTCCAATTAAGGCAGGAGGAGTGTCTGCCTAATTTTCTATTGACTTGATCAGCGGGAAATGGGTTTCTAGCGACCGTTCTTCGCGGGCGTAGCTCAGTTGGTAGAGCACCACCTTGCCAAGGTGGCTGTCGTGAGTTCGAATCTCATCGCCCGCTCCATTTCACAGAAGTGGAGTGCCTCTTTACCGAACAGGAGGGAATCGCTCAATCTGAGATGGAATCCCCCGGTAGGGCTGTCGCTCGCAATATGCCGCGATGCCTGGAAGCAGTAAAGCTAGGTTGCAGCGTGGCGCTAGCGCCACGCCCTACGACTTTTCGGCTGAGTACGACCTACCGTCAATCTCACCCTCAACATGGACTGCAAAAGGGTAGGGAGGACCGGCCCGGTCCTCCGATTCAGTTTTCCCAAGAATACCTCGTCTTCTATCCTTTGAGATCTTTACATATCGGTAAATTTGCTTCGCCAATCAAACATTCGCTTGTGGATGGAATCGAGTTGTTTATGTTGCCAGCGTGCTAGCGTCAGAATTTTTCCAATTGCCTGAGAGCATGCCATTCGCCGAGTTCTTTTCGCCGGATGTCCCTCCTTGGGAGTGGCTGCCCCAAATCAAAGTAGCTTTGTCTGATCTGAAAGGAAACGCTGCGGATCGAGACCTGCCAGTCGGCGTGCATATAGAGGGTGAAGTCTTTATTTCAGATGGCGTTAAGCTCCCTGCATTCGCTTCGATGAAAGGTCCTTGCTGGATCGGCGAGGATGTGGAAATCCGGCCCGGAGCCTACATTCGTGGAAACGTGATCATCGGTGCAGAAAGCGTGATAGGCAATTCCTGCGAATATAAGAACGCTCTGCTAATGGAGCGGACTCACACTCCCCATTTCTCCTATGTAGGAGATTCCATCCTGGGAACTGGCGCCCATTTGGGTGCGGGAGTGATCCTGTCTAATTTGCGTTTCGATAAGAAAAACATCCGTGTCAACATTGACGGAGAAAAGGTAGACACCGGCCTGCGCAAGTTTGGGGCTATTCTTGGAGAAAACGCGGAAGTGGGATGCAACACAGCTCTTATGCCTGGCTCGATGATTGGAAAAGGGTCCTTAGTTGGTCCGACGATGAGTTTCTCTGGATACCTAGAGCCTGGCCAGTTGTATGTAGAGCGTTCTTCGAAAGAGAAGATCCCTCTGAGAGATTGAAGGTAGAGGCCGCAAGCGGTAGAACAGGCTTCTAGCCTGTTACTCTCCTCTGGTACAGGCAGGATGCCTGTGCTGCTTTCAAAAATGGCCGCTCGGCTCGAGACATTTCCTAATTCCTTATTTAGAGAAGTATGAGGCACGACCCGATTCCTTTGTCGCGAAACCAATGCGGTATCATATGAAATAATTGGTAGGGAGAATCGGCTCGGTCCTCCAGGAACAAATACCTTTTACTCCATTCGTGAAAATTCGTGTCATTGTTTCACCATCTACACTTCGTTTCGTCGTGGCCTAGACCCCTATTATTGTTATCTCACTTCATTGTTGAACATGCTGCCCCGTCCCGCTACCCGTCGTTGGTCTTAAAATGAGAATACTTTCCGGCATACAACCTTCGGGCATTTTGCACGTGGGCAACTATTTTGGTATGATGAAGCCTTCGATCGAGCTTCAGGATCAAGGCGAGGCTTACTATTTCATAGCGGATTACCATTCCATGACCTCCCTGTACGATGCTGACTTGCGGCGTGAATACACACGACAGGTCGCGGTTGACTTTCTCGCTTGCGGCCTCGATCCGGAAAAGTCGGTCCTTTTCAGACAGTCGGATATTCCGGAACATGTAGAGCTTTCCTGGATACTATCGTCAGTGTGCCCTATGGGGTTGCTTGAGCGTTGCCATAGCTATAAGGACAAAATTGCAAAAGGGCTCCCCACCAATCATGGGCTATTCGCTTACCCGGTACTGATGGCGGCGGATATCCTTATCTATGATGCCGATAGCGTGCCGGTAGGGCGGGACCAAAAACAGCACGTGGAAGTGACTCGCGATCTAGCAGCCAAGTTCAACCAGACCTACGGAGAAACGTTTAAGCTGCCAGAGCCCGCCATACGCGAGGGGGTGGAAGCCATTCCTGGTTTGGATGGCCAAAAGATGAGCAAGAGCTACAACAACACAATCGACATCTTCGGCGACGAGAAGGCCACTCGCAAGAAGGTCATGAGTATTGTCATGGATAGCCGGACACGTGAAGAACCCAAGCCGGACGCGGAGGAAAATCGAGCCATTCAGTTGATCAAGCATCTTGCCTCCGATGAAGATTATGCCGAAGAAGTGGAGAAGCTAAAAGCGGGAGGCTACGGTTATGGCGATTTGAAGAAGCGACTCTTCGAGCTTTATTGGGAGTACTTTCAGCGAGCCCGCGACCGGCGAGCCGAACTAATGGATAATCAGGATTACGTGGACAGTGTGCTGAAAACTGGAGCGCAAAAAGCGAGATCCATTGCTAGCCAAGTTAATCAACGAGCCCGTAAAGCATGCGGCTTGGAGTAGGTGTGCAATGCAAGATTGCCCGCAGATTACACAGATGGACACAGATGTGATTTGGATTGGACGGCTGAAGTCTTTGTTTTAGTTTCGAACAGTGACTTTTCGGTCAAATCCTATCCCGCAATCGGAACGAGGATGCAGATTATTGTCGATCCATGTATTCCGGAGGAGCGTTTCTGTCCTGCTCGCGGGATTTGGCAGAAGGGAGATGATTTTCAAACCACGGAATTGAGGGAAGTCGAAGAGGTTTTTGAGCCACAGATGACGCAGATCTCATTGATAGTTTAGGTTCCTAATGGATGGTTAGTTGAAGATTGGATCCGAGCAATCTGCGTCGATCTGCGGGTGATATATGGCCGAGCTCTAAAGCAAGACCGTTTCATCTACGGGCAGAAAATAAGTCTGTCCTTTTTGATGGCCATAGGAGGAATCCTTTATTGTAAAAGATTATCCTCATTCCCCTATGAAGTTAATTGACTCGTTTGTCGGTCTCCGATGCAGAGCCTCAGCCCTCTTTTTCGGTATTAGTTTAATTTTCTCCTCGACCCTCGTGGCGAGAGACAATGGTTGGAATTCACTGCGATTACATGAGGAATTCTATGCTGAAGGCGCTGGGTTTGGCGATATCAATGGCGATGGCCATGGTGACCTAGTAAGTGGACCCTTTTGGTGGGCGGGACCTACGTTCTCGAAGCCACGTCACTTTTACGATGGAGAAATCTTCGATCTGCGCGGCTACTCGGACAATTTCTTCAGCTACGTTCACGACATCGATGCAGACGGGGACAACGATATACTCGTATTGGGATTTCCAGGCAAAGAAGCCCGGCTTTATCTGAATCCCGGTAACCCGACTGACAATTCGAATTGGGATATGGTGATTGTTGCCGATCAGGTGAGTCACGAATCGCCTGACTTTGTGGATATCGTTCCGGGCGGATTGCCAGAAATCCTTTGCTCGCGAGACCGAACCTTCGGCTTCTACCAAGCGGGAAAGAATCCGACGGAACCTTGGCAATGGGTTGCTGTTTCCGAAGTGGGGGAAGCGGTTCGGCCCTTTGGACATGGATTGGGTGTGGGCGATCTGGATGCTGACGGCGATTTGGATATCCTCGATCGGTATTCCTGGTGGGAGAATCCTGGCACGGGCAATGGCAGTCTGTGGAAAAAGGGCGTATGGGCGCCGGAGCAGTACGAGCGAGGCGGCGCTCAGATCCATGTTCATGACGTGGATGGCGATGGCTTGCAGGACATCGTCACGTCGCTGAATGGCCATGGCTTTGGATTGGCTTGGTTTCGGCAAGCCGGGATGGAGAACGGAGAGCGCCGTTTCGAACGTATCGATATTATGGGCGAGAGCTCGGCTCAGAATCCCTTCGGCGTCGCCGTAAGCCAACTACATGGCGTGGAACTCAAGGATATCGATGGAGACGGCGCCAAAGACATAGTGACCGGCAAACGATGGCATGCCCACTACGGTAAGGATCCTGGATGTAACCAGGAACCGGTCGTTTATTGGTTTCGGGCTGAAGAGAGCGAAGCAGGGGTCGAGTTTGTGCCGTATTTGATTGATAATGACAGCGGAGTTGGAGTCGACGTGCTGGTTGAGGATTTGAACGGGGACGGACGCTTGGACGTTGTCAGTGCTAGCAAGCGAGGCGTTAGCATCCATTTGCAGAAAGGCGACATTATGGCAGCCCGGCCTGAGAGATGGCGCGTTCCTGGCGGCCGGCCCTACGACGATTGGGCCCATGGCTTTAGTCCGCAAGAAGCGGCGGCAGCCATGGAAGTGCCGGAAGGCTTTCACGTGGATCTGATCGCTTCCGAGCCCGACGTGGTGCAGCCGATCGCCATGTGTTTCGATGCTCGTGGCCGGTTGCGGGTGGCCGAGGGAAGGACCTATCCCGTTCGTAAACCGGGAGAAAAAGGCGCCGACCGAATCCTGATTTTCGAAGACAAGGACGGGGATGGGGAGTTTGAAACGAAAAAGGTGTTCGCTGAGAACATGAATTTGGTAAGCGGGATAGAGGTTGGTTTCGGCGGCGTTTGGATCGGGGCCGCCCCTTACCTGCTATTCATACCTGATCGGGATGGAGACGATGTGGCTGATGGCGATCCGGAGATTTTGCTCGATGGGTGGGGTTATCAGGATACTCACGAGACTTTGAACAGCTTCACTTGGGGTCCCGATGGGTGGCTGTACGGTTGCCATGGAGTATTTACGCATTCCAGAGTGGGCAAGCCCGGCACGCCTGACGACCAGCGTGAGCCTATCAATGCCGGCATCTGGCGATACCATCCGACCAAGCACGAGTTCGAAGTCTTCGCCTGGGGGACTAGCAACCCTTGGGGTTTGGATTTTGACGGAAATGGGGATTGGTTCACGACAGCTTGCGTGATCCCGCATTACTATCAAGTGATCCAAGGCGCCCGCTATTTCCGCCAAGCAGGCCAGCATTTCAATTCGTACATTTACGATGATATCAAGACCATTGCCGATCACTTGCACTATGGGGACGGCACGTTCGAGTCGATGCGGGCGGACGGCAAAGTCGACCGCGCCTTGCAGCGAGAAAAAGCTGCCGACACATCGGCTCTTGGCGGAGGTCACGCCCATTGCGGACTGGTCATTTACCAAGCCGACAATTTTCCCGAGGCCTATCGGGGTGACTCCTTTTTCCACAATCTGCATGGGCACCGGATCGTGCGTGAGAAGCATGAAAAAGAAGGTTCAGGTACGGTGATCCGCCACGCTCCGGACTTCGCTCTGGCTCAAGATCATTCCTTTATTGGTGTGGCCCTGGTTCAAGGTCCGGATGGAGCCCTGTATGCTTCCGATTGGCACGACCCGCAGACCTGTCACCATCGCGACCCGGATATCTGGGATCGCTCGAATGGCCGCCTTTTCCGTATTAGGTATGGCGAATTCGATGCCAATCGTGTCGATCTCGTGGGGGCTTCGGATGTCGAGTTGGTCAAGCGCTTGACCCACAGCAATAGCTTTATTGCCCGACAGGCCCAGCTGATCTTGCAGGAACGCGCTCACAATGGGAAATTGAGCAAAGGGTCGGTTGCTAGAGAGTTGAAGAAGCTGATGCGAAAGGATGAGTCGCGGACGCATCGCTTGCGAGCCTTTTGGGCCATGCAGGTATGCGATTTGATGGGCGCCAGCGAGTTGTATTCAATGCTCGATGACGACGATCCTTATGTCAGCGGATGGGCGGTGCATTTCTATGGCGAGCGGAAAGAGAATGTGTCCGAAAAGACTCTGAAGAAGTTCGTCGCCCTCGCGGAAGGCGAGCGTTCGCCTGTCGTCCGCAGGTACTTGGCTTCCGCCCTTCAAAATCTTCCCGAATCGCGACGTTGGGAGTTGGCGGAAGCCCTCTCGTCTCGACGGGTCGATGTTAATGACCAGAATCTGCCGCTACTAGTTTGGTACGGTCTGGAACCCATGGTGACGGGCTCGCCGGATCGGGCCATTGAAATAGCCGGCAATTCCGCTTGGCCGAAGCTCGACAATTTCACTCAGCGTCGGGCGGCGGAAACAATAGAGGGGCGAGCGGCCTTGCTGGCCTATGTTGGGGGAGCCAAAACGCCGCAAGAATTCCTGAATCGGGGGCAGCGCTTTCTTGCCGCTATCGGGTCGAAGGTAGATTTAGAGCGGCCCAATACGTGGGATGCCTTTATTCGAGGGGGCGAATCCCTAAATCACGAAAAAGTGGATACTATGGTATTGCGAATTCGTGCAAGGCTCGGCGATGACACGGCATTCGCGTATTGGAGAAGCGTGCTTAACGATTCCAGTCGCTTGCCCCGCTTGCGCATGGAGGCATTGGAAATTCTCCAACTGGGTGGCGACCCTCAGGCGGGCAATGTGGCGGCCTCTTTGCTAGACGAACCTGCGTTTCGAGAAACGGCGTTGGCAGCCTTGCCACGATATCTGGATACGGATATTGCCGCCAAACTCATCAAAGCTTTGCCAAGCTTTCCGTTGAAGCTGCGAAATGAAGGCATCAACCAGCTAGGTTCCCGTCCCGACACGACTCTTCTGTTGCTGGAATCCATTGAATCCAAGCAGGTGGAATCCGCTTTAGTCTCGCCGGTGCTTATGCGACAGATGCGAGCTCACGGGGACGCTCAAATCGTTCGAAAAATGAATGCGTTATGGGGCGAGCCGAGAGATTTGCCACCCGATTTGCCGCGCCAAGTTCGCCGATGGAAATTTGCTTTGACTCCGGAGCGGCTAGAGCGAGTAGACCTTTCTTATGGGCGTCATGTTTACGCTAATACGTGTGGAACGTGCCACAAGTTATTCGATTCAGGTGTGGCTTTGGGACCCGATCTAACGGGATCCAATCGTGTCAACTTGGACTACATTCTGGAAAATGTGCTAGCTCCAAATTCGGTAGTAGGAAAGGACTATCAGCTCAATGTGATTACCACAAAGGATGGCCGTGTTTTCAGTGGCATGGTGACCAACGAGGATGGTTCACGACTGGAAATTTCCATGGCCGGCGGAACGAAGACGGTTGTTCGGACGGCCGATATCGACGAGCGCAAGATTCTCAGTCAATCCATGATGCCAACGGGACTTTTCGATGCGATTCCTGAGGACGATGTGGCGGCTCTAGTGGCTTATCTGGCCAGCCCGACACAGGTTGACGAATGGAAAGGGGAAAAGTGAGGGATCGAATTGGTTGGTTTCGATTGGCGAATCGCAGGAGCGGCTTTACGCCGCGATTTTCCCCCAATCGGGAATCGCGGCCTAAAGCCGCTCATACAGGTTTCCGATTAGGTCGGACTGCAGCTTCTCTCCTTATTTTATTGGTTTCCACCATTTCGCTCCGCGCGGAAAGGCCCAACGTAATCATCATGTTTTGCGATGACATGGGTTATGCGGATATCGGGCCGTTCGGAGCGGAGGGATACGAGACGCCTAATTTGGACCGAATCGCCCAGGAAGGGATGGCCTTCACCGATTTTCATGTCGGGCAGTCCTTCTGCTCGCCGTCCAGGGCTACGCTCATGACTGGCTGCTATCCCTTGCGGGTAGGGATTTCTGGGAACTTTGGCCCCGGTTCTAGCACAGGATTGAACCCGGACGAATTGACCATTGCGGAAGTCCTTAAGCAGAAGGGTTACGCCACAGCCATGTACGGCAAGTGGCATTTGGGCCATTTACCCAAGTTTCTGCCTACTAGCCAGGGATTTGATGAATGGTTCGGAATTCCCTATTCCAATGATATGTGGCCCTATCATCCGGATCCTCGCTACAACTTCCCGGAACTGCCGCTCATGGAGGGCGAAACCGTGCTAAATCCCTCGATACAGCCGAAAGACCAAGTCGAGTTGACGACCTGGTTCACCGAGCGAGCGGTAGATTTTATTGAGGAAAACCGGAAGCGCCCGTTCTTTATCTATCTTCCTCATCCCATGCCTCATGTGCCACTGTATGCGTCTAGCAAATACTTGGGAAAGACGGATAGCGTATATGGCGATGTGATATCGGAGATTGATTGGAGCGTGGGTGAATTATTGGATGCTCTTAAGGAAAATGGAATCGATGATAATACGTTGTTTGTATTCACGTCAGACAATGGTCCCTGGCTGCTCTACGGTAATCATGGAGGCTCGGCAGGAGCATTGCGCGAGGGAAAGGGTACACGATTCGAAGGCGGCTTCCGCGTTCCTTGCGTTATGCGCTGGCCAGCTAAGATCCCAGCCGGGTCGGTTTGCTCGGAATTAGCAGGATCAATGGATCTATTGCCCACATTGGCCGCGATCGTCGAGGCTCGCTTGCCTCAAGAACGGATAATCGATGGAAAAGATATCGGGCCACTAATGTATGGCGAATCGGGGGCTCGATCCCCGCATGCGGCTTTTTATTACTTCAGCCCGGATGGTCTGGTTGGGGTTCGCAGCGGAAAGTGGAAGATGCTGTATCCGCACAATTACAATGTCCCGTCACAGCCAGGAATGGATGGAATGCACGGGAAGTACGGGCGTAAGTCTATCGAACTGGCCTTGTTCGATTTGAATACGGATGTTGGCGAAACGAAGAATTTGGCGAGCCAGTATCCGGAAGTGATAGCCCGATTGGAGACCTTAGCGGAAGCAGCCCGTCAGGACATAGGTTCCCGAAGCGAGCCAGGGCCCAATGCTAGACCGATTGGTGAGTAGCGTCGACACCCAGCTGTGTCCCATTGCGACGATACAGGCAAGATGCCTGTGATGCTATTTAAGCAGCTCGACCGAGAATGGTAAACTTAGGCATTGAGCCGCAGTGGATTTTTGCAATGCTCGTACTCGGCTAGTCAATCGGCCCCGGTTCCAATCGAACGACATGCGTATCCCAATTTTCCTCCTTTTCTTTCTTCTCTCTGCGTCCCTCGGCGCGAGAACGCCGAATTTTATCGTCATATTCTGTGACGATCTCGGTTACGGAGATTTGGGAGTTTTTGGCAATCCCACAATAGAGACTCCGAATTTGGACCGTATGGCGCAGGAAGGTCAGAAGTGGACGCAGTTTTATTCTGCTGACCCTATTTGCACACCGAGTAGAGCGGGTCTTTTGACGGGACGTTATCCGATTCGCAATGGAATGACTTCGGCTGCTAGGGGTGTGCTCTTTCCTGATTCGTCGGGCGGTCTGCCACAGGGCGAGGTTACCATTGCGGAAGTCTTGAAGCAGAAAGACTACACCACTACGGCTATTGGCAAATGGCATCTGGGGCATCTGCCGCAACATTTGCCCATGACTCAAGGATTCGACTCCTATTGGGGAATACCGTATTCAAATGATATGGACGGCGTTAAAGGACGGCCGAATTACCGGCAAAACGCCGATGACCCGAACTACTATCCGGATATTAAACATTATAACGTTCCTCTGATGGACGGGGCGAAGATTATCGAGCGTCCAGCCGATCAAAATACGATAACGAAGCGCTACAACGAAAGAGCTGTTGACTATATCAAGCAAAACAAAGATCGGCCCTTCTTTCTCTACCTGGCCCATTCTATGGTGCACATTCCGTTGTTCGTTTCGGAGCAGTTTCTCGGTAAGAGCGTTCGCGGGCTTTACGGCGATACGGTTGAAGAGATCGATTGGGGCGTGGGGATGATTCTCGAAACCTTGAGGGACGAGGGATTGGAAAAAGATACGGTTGTGGTTTTCTCAAGCGACAACGGCCCTTGGCTGGCCTTCAAGACGCACGGCGGTTCGTCAGGTCCACTTAGGGCTGGTAAAGGTACGAACTTTGAAGGCGGTCAGCGCGTCCCCACTATATTTTGGGGACCTGGATATGTGAAGCCGGGAATCGTCAACGGAATGGGCTCAACTATTGATTTGCTTGAAACGTTTGCGTCCCTAGCCGGCGCGAATTCCCCCGCGGATCGGAAGATGGATGGGTACGACTTGTCCCAGACGCTGGCGGGAGAAGCGGAGAGTCCGCGGAGTGAGTTTCACTATTGGAATCGGGCTAAACTGCACGCGGTTCGTTCGGGTCCTTGGAAACTGCATCTCATTCAACGCGAGCCGGTCAACTATAGCAGAATCGCGAGCATGGACGGTCCGGAGCTTTACAATCTCGAATACGATATTTCGGAAGCGTATGATGTCGCGGCAACGCATCCCAAAATCGTTAAACGGCTATTGAATATGATTAAAGAGCACGAAAATGATACCGCGGACTCGCTGCCCGATCAATTGGGGGCTCGAATAAAATAGAAAGTATTCACAAAATGGTACAGCAAAGGGAAAAAATCATCGAATCGAAAACGCCCTATTCCTCGGCTAACCGACGAATGGAATACGATCATTTCAAAGTCTCTCCAGTTTCTGGGGCGTTGGGTGCGGAGATCGAAGGGGTCGACATTTCCTCGTCCTTGAGCGATGGCGTCGTTGCCGATATCCGGCAGGCGCTGCTTGATCATCTGGTGATCTTTTTCCGAGACCAAGATCTCAGCCCGGAGGCCCAAATCGCTTTCTCCAAGCAGTTTGGCGAACTCGACGAACACGATTTCGTTAAAGGAATGAAAGGCTACCCGGAGTTGATACGATTGGTTCGGGAAGCGGACGAGGCCGGGAGAAATTTCGGTGGCGTTTGGCATTCGGATGTTACGCATCAAGAGTCTCCAGCGCTGGGATCCGTTCTCTATGGAGTCGACGTGCCTCCCTATGGAGGCGACACGTTGTTCGCCAATCAGTATATGGCTTACGAAGCCCTATCGTCGGGAATGAAAGAGATGCTCGATGGAATGATCGCTATCCATTCAGCTATAGGACCGTTCGGTCCGCAGGGACGCTCGAAAGTCTATTGGCGGAATATGGATGTAGAGACCAACGAGAAGGCCCTTGAAGAGGTTGAACATCCAGTTGTGCGAACACATCCAGAAACTGGATATAAAGGTCTGTTCGTGAATGGCACCTTTACCTTGCGGTTCAAGGGTATGACGGAAGAGGAGAGCGAGCCGCTATTGAAGTTCCTGTTCCGCCATTCTAGTCAGGAACCGCTCACCTGTCGTTTTCGCTGGAAAAAGGGATCCGTCGCTTTCTGGGATAATCGCAGCGTCATGCATTACGCTTTAAACGACTATGGTGGGTATCGGCGTGAAATGCGTCGTTCCACGATCGCTGGCGACCGACCCTTTTAGCAGACCCACAAGTTTTCCAAAGGTAGGGAGGACACAGGCAAGATGCCTGCGCTGCTCTTGATTCGGTGACGAATTGATCCAGAATTCCGCTTGCGATTCCTTGGGGTCTGCTTTCTGCTTTTACTAGCCTTAGTGGATCTATTTCCTCAAATATTCGCAATTCTTAGTTATCTTTATGAACCCGAAATCTAACCTATCACGTCGCAATTTCATTAAAGCATCCGCTGCAGGAATTGCGGCTCCGACCATTATTCCATCGAGCGCATTGGGCTTAGGAAAGCGTCCGGCGCCTTCGAATCGCGTTAATGTCGCCTTCTTTGGGTTCGGCACGATCGCCCACGGGACGATATCTGGATTCCTGCGAAACGATCAGGTCCAGCTTGTGGCTGTAGCAGATGTTAATCGACGTTCGCCAAATTATGGATACCGAGGAGAAAAAGAAGGTGGACGCCTGGTGGGAACGGAGATCGTCAATGATTACTATGCCCAAGCCGAAGGGCGGCTGAATTACCGTGGTTGCCGAGCCTATGAAGATTTTCGAGAGCTGGTGGAGAACGAAGATGTGGATGCGGTCAATATTTCCACGCCTGACCATTGGCATGCGGCCATGGCCATTTATTGCGCGAATCGAAAGATCCACGTGTATGGTCAAAAGCCTTTGGCTGTCACAGTCGCCGAGGGTAGGGCCATGGAAAGGGCGGTGCGTCGTAATAAAATTACCTGGCAAACTGGTAGCCAGCAACGTTCCGAGTCCTACTTTCGGGAGGCGGTCGAGTTCGTCCGCAACGAGCGTATCGGAAAATTGAGAAGGATTCGAGTAGTCCTTCCCGGAGGGCACTCCGATTGGAATCAAATGGGGGATAGGAAAGATCCGGAAGCGATACCGACTGGATTGAATTACGATTTCTGGCAAGGGCCGGCGCCTCGTCGCGATTATAGACCTGCTATTCTCCCTCTTAATTGGCGCCACAATTTCGACTATTCTGGGGGTATGATAACAGATTGGGGGGCTCACCACGTGGACATTTCCCAATGGGCCATGGGTATGGATCACAGTGGACCTATCAGAATCGAAAACATACGGGCGGAACTGCCATCGGAAAGTGAATTATACAATACGGCACCCAAATACCATTTCGATTGCGTTTATGAAAACGGCGTCAGGATGATTGTCAGCGACAATTCTAGCAGCGAAACGGGAATCACATTTGAGGGCGATAACGGCAAGAGCATCTTCGTTACTCGCGGAAGTATTAAAATGAATCCGCCTGAATTGCGCCGAGAGCGTATACAAGATTCGGAGACACGTGTGTACAAAAGCACGAATCACGTAGATGACTTTATCAACGCTATTTTCAGTGGCCAGCGTACAGCTGCCCCCATTGAGGCTAGCCATCGTTCGATCTCTATTTGCCATCTTGCCAACATCGCAATTCGCCTCGGTAGGGAGTCCTTAGACTGGAATCCCAAGCGAGAACGGGTTATCAATGATGTGGCTGCTAACAAGATGTTGAGTCGACCAATACGCGACGGCTGGAAGATCCGGTAGAAGATTAGTTTAGTTTGTCTACCACAGATTACACAGAAGGAGACAGATTGTCTTCCGATTGTAGTGTCGAGGATATTTTGGTTTATTCCGGTCTTTAAGTGGTAGCGACAGTCAGTCCTACCAAAGATGATTTATCCGACTTTGGTAACTCGAACGTTTCAAAAAATTTAAGGCTCTCAACCACGAAAGACACGAAGAAACTCGAAAAGCTTCGCAAATACAAGAGGCTCTCGTTG
>NZNM01000080.1 GCA_002694885.1 Opitutaceae bacterium
CTACCTTGAGTTGCCCATCGTAGGAGCCTGAACAGACCAATTTCTCAAAGGCATTCCTCCAAAATTTCTTTCAAGTCCGCCGGCTCAAGATCGACTGGATTTCCTTTCATGCTACTGGACTTTGCGGACATTTCTACTGCTTTGGGGATGTGGGTAGTTTGAAAGCCGAGATCTCCAAGAGATTTTAAGGGCAGCTCCTTGATCAAGGAATCGATCCAGGCGATTGCGTAGTGAGCGTTCGCGGACGCGTTGCCGGTTAATACCTTGGCAATGTGGCTCAGCTTTCTGGATACAACTCCATTTGGATCCCGCCGATTCGCGATTTCGGCGTTCATCCTCAGTACGGGTAGAAGTAGGCTGGCGCAGAGCGCGCCATGAGGAGCGTCGATCATGCCACCGATGGGTCCCGCGAACCCATGAACGGCTCCGAGTTTCGCATTGGCAAGCGCAATTCCGCTGCAAAGGGAAGCGACGCACATATCGGATTTGGCGTCTTCATCAAGTTTCTCGGAGCAAGCTTTTCGAATTGATCTAGCGGCTCGGCTGAGTCCTTCAAGGGCTATTCCATCAGTCAAAGGATTAGCGAATCGAGATAGATAGGCTTCCAGGCATTGAATGAGGGCATCCATACCTGTATAGGCGGCGATCGATCGGGGGAGCTGGTAAGTTAACTCCGGATCAATGACGGCCCAGCGAGGTAGCATTGATGCGCTTCGAAGGCTAACTTTAACACCGTTTTCGGGTACGCCGATCACGCTGTTGCGAGTGACTTCAGAACCGGTACCTGCTGTCGTCGGTATTGCCATGTAGGGAATTGCTGGATGCGGTAGCGGCTTCCCTTTTCCGACGACCTCTAGATAGTCCATTGGATCGCCCGGATTGGCGATGAGAGCCGCGACTGCTTTTCCTGCGTCGAGGACGCTCCCGCCTCCGACTCCGATGATTACCTCAGGTTTGAAGCCTGAAACGCTCTCCATTAGGGAGCAAATAGAGTCAACGGTGGGTTCACTATAAACGGCAGCTGTTTCAAGGTTTCTCCCATTGTCGGCCAGATCGCTGAGAATGTTTCGATGCCGTTCTAGCGAAGAGCCCGTTAAAAAAAGACAGCTACTGAAGTCGGCCGGTAGAATATCAGAGATTGAACGCGATATTCCTGATCCAAAATGGATCTCGTTCGCAGTAGAGAATGTAAATTCCATGGGGAATTGCTGGCTATGCTCTTAGCAGCCACTCTTCGAATTTCAAGGGGCCGTTTTCGAGAGAGTCCCAAATTTCCCAGGCCTGCGATTCGCTTTCCTCGTCGTGGATGGCTAGATCGGGAACGAGAATAGGGCGAGCCCCTGAAGCGCTGGCGGCAGCCAATCCATGTCGCGAATCCTCGAAAATGATACAGTCGGCGGGCTCGATTTCCATCTGTCGGGCCGCGGTGAGAAAAATTTCGGGGTTGGGCTTCCCGTGCTCGACTTGATCGCCCCCGACGATAGGATGAAAATGCTGCACCAGATCGTGATCTCCGAGCTTCTTTTTCGCTAGTGAATGTTGAGTTGAAGTCGCGACACTTTGGGGAATGTCGGCTTGATCAAGCCATTCAATGCTGGCTCTGGCTCCCGGTTTTAAAGGTATTCCTGCCGCTACGCGTTCGCGATAGATTTCGTTTGCAGTTGAAATCAGAAGCTCGAGATCGACTTCATCACTGATCTGGCGTTCGAGAGTGGCCCGACTGGTTCTGCTATTCATACCGATGATGCTGCGAAATACGTTCTCATCAATCTCCACTTCCAAAGACGCGCAGGCCATTAGCCATGATTCATTTGAAATCCGCTCCGAGTCGAGCAGGAGTCCATCCATATCCCAAATTACCGCTTTGAACATCACTGGACTGGTAGCTCGTAAAAAAGAGGGCGCGAGGCAACAGATTACGTGACTTGTCACATTATTTTATGTTGGATGCCCAAGGCCTATGAACGCGGCAGAATCTAAACGTGCGAAACGACCCTTGTGGCTGAAGATATTAGTAGGCGGAGCCTACCTGTTGTATGTGATATTCGGTTTTTTCATCGCTCCGATTATCATGAAGAACGTTTTGCAGGGGAACGTGGCCGAAACGCTGAACCGGAAAATTGCCTTGGAAGAGGCGGCATTCAATCCCTTTACGTTGTCGGGAGAGCGCCCGGAAAGCTCAGATCCCATTGCTCTGTTGGAGTTATTCGATGAGGGCGCTTACGAGGAACAAGTGGTATCGGTCTATCGTGATATTATGGGGCTCGTTATTGAAGACGTTGCCGAGGTTCTTGAAACGACGCTTCCAGAAGAGTCACCCACGGTTTCGGAAAAGAATGCAGAGTCGGCTAAGGAGGAAAGCGAGAAAGGCTTGTTGAAAAATGTGGCTCGATTGCTTCGAAATGTGCGAGGCTAAAGAAATGCGCCTGAAGCAGAATCGGAGGAGCTTGCCGAAGTGGTCGATGCTGGGCAGGAGAATGCAGTTGAAGAAATAGCTCCCCCCGTTATCGAGCTTCCTTCGATTGAGGAGATCGAGGCGGAGTTGTTCGCTCGGAAAGAATTTCAATCAGCGGCTTCCTGGTTGGAACGTTTAGCTCAAGAGCGGTCGAATCGAGTTAAGGATTACTTGGCGACGACTCATGGAATCGAAGCGAGTCGCATATTTCTGTCTGGGGAGCCTGTGGTTGACGCGTCGTCCAAGAACAGTCTGGTGCGGTTTGATCTGACTGATTGATGTAAGGGTCGGGTTAAACGGTCCTGGAGATCGCGAGGTAGCTATATTGAGAATCGGCTTGCTTGCTTGATTTATTTCGATAGCGATTCGTTTTTCGGATACGAATAATGTTAACCGCAAACCGAGATAACAATGCACCCCATTAGAATACTTGCCCTGGCCATTTTTGGCTGGCTAGCTGCTACTGCAGTCGCTTTAGACGATCGACCTAGTATAGTTTGGATCATAATCGACGATATGTCTGCCAATCTTTCTTGTTATGGAGAGGAGACAATTGAAACGCCTCACTTAGATGCATTAGCTGACTCAGGAGTTCGATTTTCAAAAGCCTTTGTGACCGCGCCCGTATGCTCGACAAATAGATCGGCGTTCATCACGGGCATGTACCAGACGACGATCGGGTCGCATCACCACCGCAGTGGCCGCGGCGAAATTAAAATCCATTTACCCGATTCCATTCGGCCCGTTCCAGAATTGTTTCAAGAAGCTGGATACTATACATCGATCACAGGATGGCCGAACAAGGGTAGGGATTCGAAGGGCAAAACGGATTACAATTTCGAGTGGGATGCCGAAATGTACGATGGTCCCGATTGGAGCAATCGAGAGGATGGACAGCCATTTTTTGCTCAAATCCATTTGCCTGGAGGCAAACATCGAGGAGGCACGATTGAGCAGAGCCGTAAATTCGCCCAAAGAATGGAGGAGCTGTTTGGCGAAAGCACGGATCCTGCGAAAGTGAATCTGCCACCATACTATCCCGATCATCTCGTGATCCGAGAGGATTGGGCAGCGTACTTGGATAGCGTTAAATTGACCGATAAGTTTGTGGGAGATATAGTGGCTCGGCTGCAGGCTGAGGGAGATCTAGATAATACCGTGATCCTCTTTATGACGGATCATGGAATCAGCCATGCGCGAGGAAAGCAGTTCTTGTATGAAGAAGGCATTCACGTACCTTTGATTATCGGAGGTCCAGGGATTGAGGAAGGCCAAGTGCGCGAAGATTTGGTCGAGCATATTGATATTGCAGCGTTGTCGCTTGGATTGGCAGGGATCGACGTTCCGGATTACATGCAGGCCAAAGATATTTTGAGCGATCAATACCAACCGCGAACGGCAATCTTTTCCGCTCGCGACCGTTGTGACGAAACTGTCGAGCATATGCGCTGCGTCCGCACTCAGGATTTCAAGTACATACGGAATTTCCTCCCGAATCGGCCACACATGCAGCCTAATAGATACAAGGACCAGAAAAGCATTATCATGACCATGAGGTCACTGTTTGAAGAGAATGAGCTAACGGATATTCAGGCCCGCATCTTTGAGACCAAGCGACCTGAAGAAGAGCTGTATGATCTAAGAAATGATCCGCATGAAATTCGTAATCTTGCTGGTAATCCCGCCTATCAAGAGCAGTTGGCGTCCATGCGTGGAATGCTGGATGATTGGATCGAAGAAACTGGAGATCGAGGTCCGGAATCAGAAGCCATGTATGACAGCGATATGGCTGTCTATGTAGGAACCAAACCTCCTGAGCAGACCGAAGTTTTGAGGAAGAATATCGCTCTGATGAAACGCTGGGAGGCGAAAGGGAAGTAGGGGCAGATTTGTAATGAATGAAAACGGTTGCTTTAAAAAAGCGACGCTGTCTTGAGCATTAAGAATTGCTGCCCTGAGCCTAGGCATTGTTCAAAAGACTCGTCGATTTGATAAGCTGATTCTTTCCGCCAGAATGATGGGCGTAGCTAAAACCCGACTGAATCGCGAAGGCTCCAATTTCGCCCGCTTTGTTGAGGGCTATGAATCCGACTTGGATGTTTCTCCAGTTCTCGAATTTTTTTGCGATGCGATTGACGATCTCTTCACAGGCTTGTTGAGGCGTTCTTCCATGTCGCATCAATTCAACTACCATTGCGCTGCCCGCGTTTTCAAGAACGGCTTCTCCCCAGCCGGTGGCCGCTGCAGCCCCGACATCATTGTCCACATAGAGTCCGGCCCCGATGATTGGCGAATCACCGACGCGGCCGTGTAGTTTCATAGCGACTCCGCTCGTAGTGCAAGCGCCGGCAAGATTCCCATCCGCATTGCGGGCCACTAAGCCGATGGTATCGTGGTTTTCGACGTTAATCTCGGGCTGACTCGCGATTGCCTCCGCCTTGCGTTTCTTCCAGGCGGTTAAGGTTTTTTCCGTGAGCAAGACCTTCTTCTCGAATCCGTTTCGCAAGGCGAAGTTCAAGGCTCCTTCGCCTACCAGCATAACATGCTTTGTATCCTCCATTATCCTACGAGCTACGGATACGGGATTTTCGATATGCTGCAGAAAAGCGACAGATCCGCATCGTTGACGTTCATCCATGATGCAGGCGTCTAACGTTACGTGCCCTTCCTCGTCTGGAAATCCGCCGATACCAACCGTTCGATTGTTGGGGTCGCTTTCGATGACGTTGACACCTTTCTCGACACAATCGAGAACGCTCCCTCCTTCCTGAAGGACTTGGAAGGCTCTATTGTTAGCGGGAATGCCAGAGTTCCAGGTTGATAAGACTATGGGGCCGTCAACGCGCTTTGCTTGGCCGAAGGCCTTCAAGGTTGAAAAGCCGGATACGGTTCCAAGGGTTGAAAGGGAGAGAAAACGTCTACGAGAATTCATAAGCTGATTGGGTGGGGTCTTTCTTACCCGATTTTGTCCTTCGTGATCAAGCTGTTTGACAGGCCTTTGGAGTGATTCGGGCTTTTGTTCTTTACGAGCTATAAATCCTTCTGGAAGCTGAGGAGGACACAGAAAGAAGATATATCATTATGCCCAAAGCAACAGCTCGACACATCCTCGTGTCTACGGAAACTGAGTGCGAAGCGCTCAAATCGAAAATTGAAGGAGGTATCGAATTTGCCGATCTCGCGAAAGAGCATTCGCAATGCCCTTCAGGTAGTAGCGGGGGCGACTTAGGCGAGTTCGGTCCAGGGATGATGGTGAAGGAGTTTGATGAAGTCGTATTTTCCGCCCCCGTGGGTGAGGTCCAGGGTCCAGTGAAGACTCAATTTGGCTACCACCTTTTGGAAGTAACCAACCGCGTCGATTGAATCGAACAAAAGGTGCTCGTTAATTGATTGTGGCGGAATTCGCGTAAGCGAGGTATTTTTGGTTAGCGCGTTTCAGGATTGGTTAGCGGGCGATCTCCGAAGGCCCACAAAAGGTAGCACAGGCTTCCAGGCTGTGATCTAATCTCTGCAAACAGGCAGGATGCCTGTTCTACTCTTGCGAAATGATCGCTCGGAGATCGCCCGCTGACTTCTGTGCTGCCAAGTCTTAGGTAGTGGCCGGTTGTATCTACCTGTTAACGACTCTGCGTATCATGCGCCTGCTGGGCGATGCGGGCTTCCAGGCGGGTTGCTCGGTTTACCCTTCGATCGATTGCCGAGCAGAGAGCGTCAACATTCCCGAAGAGCGTAATCTTGGATTTCGCCCGACTTACGCAGGTGTAAATCAATTCGCGTGTGACAAACTCGCTGTGTTCAGGTGAAAAGACTCCTGCAACATGCTCGAATTCGGATCCCTGGCTCTTGTGAATCGTCAGGCAATGGGCAGTCGAATGCCTGGGAAGCCAGGTTGTTCGGACTTTTTGAAATGTTCCTTCCGAATTATTGAACCACGCGAAAAGTTCACCGGAATCGTCGGGCCAAATTATGCCAAGGTCGCCATTGAAAAGGCCTAGATCGTAATTATTTTCCAATACAAGAATTGGTTGCCCGGAATAGAAAACTCCACTTGGCAAGTTTTGCTGGCGGCGAATTCTTTCCTCTGATATCCGATTGATGGCATTGGCTCCATAAGGACCGTGATTGAGCGGCGATAGAACGATGAACTGAGATAGCAGAGAGTATGCTTGAGCTAGATTCGCCGATTTCGCGCGGAGACTATAAGCTTCCACCACGAGATTCAGAATGGGCGATAAATTCGGACTGGCCGTAGGTTTCATTGGATGAAAGAGGAAATCATTCTGATTCTCATTCAGGATTTTCTTAAATGTATGTGATTCGCCATTACGAAAAGCCAGGCAAATTCTGTGGATCGAGCTGTCTGGCTTGAAGCGAAATGTCTTTTCCAAGTGAGTGGATTTTCCAAAGAGCGGGTTTTGATTATTGCTGGTAGATCGAACCAGATCGCTGAATACGGATCCAACCTCGACGGATGACAGTTGATTGTCATCGCCGAGAAGTACAATCGAGCAATCATCGGGCACTGCGTCCATGAGCTTTTTCATAAGCGGGAGATCGATCATGGAAGATTCGTCGACGACCAGGACGTCATAGTCTATCGGGCGTTTCTGGTTGCGACGAAAGCTAGTCTTTCTGGGAATGCTTTCCAGAAGCCTGTGAATCGTTTGGCAAGGAATCGACAAAATAGCGTTGGCAATAGAATCTTCTAATTCAAAACGGGCTAAGCCGTCCTTAATCGAGCTTGAAACTTTAGCAGCCGCCTTTCCGGTAGGAGCTGCTACCGCAAATCTTAAAGATTCAGGAGACTCCGTACTTTGAATACAGCTGACCAGGTAGGCCAATACCGTAGTTGTCTTCCCAGTTCCAGGACCCCCGGAAATCAAGTAAAAGCGGTTTTCTAGTGCCTTTTTCACCGCCTCGGTTTGTTTGCGATCGGAAATGGGCAAGGTGTCTGTAGAAGCCGCAGCGGAAATTTTCGGTTGTCCGGCTTTTACGAAAACGCTTTTGGCTAAATCGTCTTCATAAGAGAAGTATCTGTAGAGGTAGAGCGCGGATTCGTCTCCAAGAATAAGTGGCGAATTGTCTCCAGGACGACCGATAGAGGGGCTGCATTCCGCAATCGTTTCCCATTCGGAAGGGGATGGCCAATCATTTTGTAAAACCTCGGATATTGGATCGGGTAGCTCTGGGTTCGCTAAGTTGAGAAACGAATGTCCTTCGCGAGCGGCAGATAGGCACAATGCGGCAGCCGCGAAAACCAATTCGTTCTCTTCGGCATATGATTCTTTCAAAAATCGATAGAACGCGCGATCGGAAAAGTCGAATGGATCGTAGCGCAATGCCCGCTCAAGTTGATCTAGTTGAATAACGCTCATGATTATCCAAGGGCTTCGTCTAAGGCATCCAATAGACTCCGGCTTGGCCGATCGAAGAATATGCCTTCCTGGCCATGCTTATTGATTCCCCTAATAAAAACATAAATGACTCCACCAAAATATGAGTAGTAGTCACCGGTGGGATACTTCATTTCCAAGTATCGTTTAAGGGCGACTGAATAGAGGCAGTATTGGAGAAAATAGTCGGAACTCTCCATCTCCTCGATGAGAGCGGACTCGGCATAATCGCTGATTTGGTTGCCCAAGTAATGCGATTTCCAATCCAAAATATAGTAATGTCCTTGAAAATGGATGACAAGGTCTATGAAGCCTCGCATAAATGAAGAGCGTATTGCCGCTCGCTCCAGCCCCAGGGAATCGACCCAGTTTTTAGTCATAGGAAGCGCGGCATGTTCTCTAAAAGCTCTGGCAATTCGAGGAAGCGGATCTTTGCCTGTGGGGAATGCGAACTCGAGTTCAGCGATCCGATCTTCAGAGGATATTTGCTCGAGAGAAAATCTGTCGCTTAGGGATGTGGCAACCAACGAGCGGATATGGTTCACTACAATCGGCAAATGATCATGGTTGCCATATTGTAGCTTCTGAAAGGCTTGTTCGGCTATTTCTTTTATGTTCGCAGGGCTCTGAAAATCGATCGATTCCAGGATAGCGTGAATCAGGTTGCCTGTTAGAGCCCCTTTGGGAAGCGAGAATATGGATGGCTCCGAGCTGGATTCTTCAATCTTCAGGATTTCTGTATCCGCTTGGTCCTTAGTGGCGTCTGGCTCGTCGTATTCAATTTCTACTGTATCGCTCGATTCGGATTCCGCGATGCGAGTAATGGTTGAAAAACTGAGTACCCGCTCTTCCCGTGGGGATGCGTCAGGGGGGATGGGAAGCGGATTAGGGTCGAGAAAGTCGGAACGCTTTTGGAGATCTACCGAAACGTTTGGATTAATGTTTTCGAATGGCAGATTTTGGAAATCGATAGATTCTGGTTGGAGGGATTCGAGTTTGGAGGCGATTGTTTTGGCTAGAGTTTTGGTTTTACGAGCGGTTCGGGCGATTTCGGTACCGAGAAAGAGCCGGCTGATAGACGAAGGCTCCTTTTCTCTTAATAGATCTTCTGGATACAGGTAGACAAGGCATTCGTCTGCTGCCCGGGTAAGGGCAACATAGATGAGTCGCAGATGCTCAGCATACTCTTCAATTTCAGACTTCTGGGAGGCGGGAGATTTCTCTTTTGGATTGAGATCGATGACTAAAGAGTCCGCGTGTTCGCTATCATGATACAGCGCGAGGTCTTTGGAAGGTTTTGCTCGGAGTCCGCTCAAGAAGGGGCAAATAACGATAGGAAACTGCAATCCCTTGCTTTTGTGGATCGTGATAATCTGCGGTTTGCCTTCATCCGAACGCAGTCGGGACTGCCAATCTTCTCGATTGGAGACGTTGGCCTCCTTCATGCTGACCAGCCAGTTGGAAAGATGGGAAGGAGAAGTGAGCCGGGAATTCGCTTCTCCCTGTAGCAATTCGCTCAGCTGGCAGAGGTCCGTGAGCAGCCTTTCTCCTTCAGGATTTCCCAACAGGCGATTTTCTGCTCCGGTAAGAGCGATAAATTTTTGAAACTGCGTGTCGAAGTCCGATGAATGCCATTCACGCGACCAATCGTGCAAGAAATCGAGAATCTCATGAACCTCCGAATCCGCTCCTTCGTCGAGCAGCTCATCCCAAGACTTCCCGCAAATGGGCGTTAAAAGAAGCGCTTTGACAATGGACTGTCGGGAGGGATGGGATACGGCTTCGAGAAGCTGTAACATGATATCCACTGATTCGGTCTGGAAAACGCTTTTGTCTGAACGAACAACCGCGTCAATGCCTCTCGACCCTAATTCCTTGTGAAGGATGTCCGCTTCCCGGTTTGTGGATACGAGGAAAGCGACTGCTCCTGGATCGAGTGAAGAATCGCAATTGATTCGATCGGCCAATTGAGTGGCGCTCGCGCTAGCCAGATCGGCTACTAGATCCGCTCGGGTCTTGAGGGCTGTTTGCTCAAACTCGATTGCCCGAATCTGAAGCGAGTGATCCGATTGTGATGTCTGGGACGGCTCAGAGGGAAAAAACTGGATACGATCAATTCCGAATCCATCTAGTGATGACGAAAAGATGGCATTGACGGCGTATATGAGTTTAGGTGTCGAACGATAGTTTACAGACAATTGAAGGCGGTGGTTCCCGCTGTGCTCAGTGGCTTTGAAATAGGCGAATATGTCTGCTCCGCGGAATCGGTAGATCGCTTGCTTGGGATCGCCAATGTAGAATAGGAACTTTGAACCGTCCCCAAAAAGCCGGTGAATGATATCGTATTGTACGGGATCGGTGTCCTGAAATTCATCTACGAGAACTGCATCGTATTGAACGCTGATTGCTTTTGCGAAGGAGTCCCCAGCGTCCGATCGCAACGTTTTGTGCAGCAGGTGAATCAGATCATTGAACGAGACAATGTTTCGCCGCTCTTTTTCTTGGCTAAGTATTCGAAAAAGCCATTCACGGTACTCCCAGACCAATCCGTCAATAGAGTTCTCGATTTGATTTAATAGTCGATCTATCGCTGCGCACGCTTCAGGTGGGTCTAGGCTTTCGTGCCCCTTTTTGACGGCTTTGAGCCAATAAGAAAGCGACAAATCTTCGAGCAGTTTGAGATCTTCCACAAGTGGACGCTCCCGGCGAGCCAAGGCGGCAAGTGGATTGCTTTCGTATGGCTCGTTGAGGCGTCTGGCGAAACGGCTATTGGCTTTCAGGGAGGCTATGAATTTATCGGCGTTCCTAAGAAGCGAATCGATGCTTTTCTGAATCTCCTGGAAAGCTGCGTCGAATTGCCTGTAGTCGACGTCATTTGGCTCCGGTTTGATCCGAGCGTAAGGATGGGCCGCCGATTCCCTGGCAACCGTTTTAAATTTTTTTGAGTAGCGAGCAGAGGAATGATAAGCTAGGGTAAGAAGGTAGGAACGTTCCAGGATATGGATGCGAATGAATTCATCCTTGAGCTGAGAAATCAATTCATCATCGATCGGTTCAAGCGTCGCGTCGAAAGGAGCGCCCGATTCCAGGGAGAGCGTTTCCAGGCAGCGCTTGCAAAATCCATGGATGGTCGCGATAACAGTTTCATCGAAAAGCTGCAAACTGTTACTCAGTCTTTGGCAAGCGACCAACGCATCGGTTGGCGACTGTTCCAAGACAGACTGTAGGGATTCGTCAGTGATATTCTGGCTTTCGAGTTGCTCTACCGAATCCTTAAGTAAGTTCCGAATCCGGTTAATCAGTTCTTCAGTGGCTGCTTGAGTAAAGGTGACAGCGAGTATCCGATCAATGGGTATGTTGTCAGAAATGATGAGGCGGAGTATGATTTGGCAAAGTGTATAGGTCTTGCCAGTGCCCGCGCTGGCTTCGATTAAGGTTACTCCTTTGCTTAAGGGGATCATAGGTTTCTGAGATGCTCCATATGGGGTTGCCAGACCTTGAGCGCCAATCTGGCGTAGTCGGGATCGAATGACGGAGATTCTCCAAAACAAGCTCGATCGTACTGGGTCCAATTGGCGCCGGCATAGCTAGAATCCGAAGTGGTTGCTTGTTTGAAGAGTGATTGGCTGAGCGAACAGAAAGTGTCGATGAATGGAAGCTCCTTAGTGGGCGTTCGAGATTTGGAAGCCTTTTGGAAGGCTTCCCAACTGATCGTGGTATGCAGCGGAATGGGTTGCTGCTGTCCGGCGTGAAAGATTTCCAGAAGATCCTGTAGAATCGATTTTGGCTCGTCGGGAGCAAGATAGATCAGACTGGCTTCGCTTTCGTCAAGCGAGTATACTTGAGTTTCGATCGCGTTCAGAGAGTTTGCAATCAAGTGCTGGAGCCAGGTTTCAATGCGAACTTTGCCTTTAAGTTTACCAGGAACTACAATGTAGTTGATATTCTGATTCGCGTTCAACCGAAGCTGGCCAATAATTCTATGGCCGCCTATAGTTAGGTCAATGGTTTCGAGATGGTCTGGTCGAATGGATTCGGCTGCCTGCCAAATAGTGTCTACTTCCCGCGCCTGTTCTCGAACAGAGTTAAAAGCGAACTTGCCGAGATGGCCTGGCGGAAGAAGCTTGATAGCTGAAACGAGCTCGGGCTGGACGGACTCGATCGGATTTCCAGATTTTATGGCTTCTGCGAAGAGCTGTCGAATTTTGTATCGGTCGAGGGGTTCCTGAATTATGCTATCGGTTTCGGGCCAGAGATCTTCTTGTTTAACGAAGCGCCCGCCGACGATGGATTGAATAAAGTCCTTGGAAGGATCTTTGAAAAAGCGAATGAGCGATTCGATGGAAGCGCTTCCGGGATTAGTTTTGTGTATTGCCGGCGGTGCTTCATCGAAAGCAATAGTTGGACGAAGTCGATCATTTCCTTTGATATAAGATCGTGATTTACGCGCTCTAGAAATTGAATACGTATAAAGAGTTGGATTCGAGAAGTAATCAGGATCGTAGGACTGACGTTTGTGCCTCACGATCTGGAAAGGTTTCACCGCGTTTTCATGAGCGGTATTCAGATAGTCGATCAGCAGAGATACAACACTAGAGGGTTCTTTTAGATTCTCATTTGCCGAGGAGATCCCTTGATAGCTGATGAACAGCCCTTCTCGAGCGGAAAGTAGGGTTTCCAGAAAGTACTGCTTGTCTTCTTCTTTAGGATTACGGTCTCCGCGACGAGGTTGGCTAACAAGAAGATCGAATGGGAGCTGATCGGGTCGGCGAGGGAATTGCTCGTTGTTCATGCCAAGCAAGCAAATCCTTTTCGCGGGGATGTTGCGCATCGGCTTTAGAGAACAGCATGTGACACGGCCTGTTAAGAAACCTATTGATGGAGCGCTGCGTTCCAGGGCGCTAGTGACAGTCGATAGAACGTCTCTACCATCAACGATGACTGTAGATTGTTCGGGTAGTGTGGATTGCAGTGTGGCGAGAGCATCGAAGTAGTGAATCGATTCGATTTGGTCTACCGGAGAAAGGCGTTCGTATAGAGAGCCTATCCTTCGGCTCCAGCTAGATACTGTATCTGCGAAACCGCTGAGCTGGTAGATCTCTTCCAGGAAATCGAGAAGTTCGATAAAACGCCCAGCAATCTGTGTAGCGCCTCCCTCGACATCGGGAAGAGGAGATAGCCTGCCTTCGACGAGAATCGATTCATCATTAAAGGCGATTCCTGCCGTCAAACGGAGTCGAAATTCTTTCCAGGTATTTCGATCTGTAGCGAATCCATTGAGGGAAGCCCGATGCTCGGCGTCCCATCCCCAACTCGTGTTTGCCAAACGTATCCAATTTTCTATAGTTTCAATTTCATTATCGCCGAAACCAAATGATTGAAAGGCGATCGGGGATCTCAGTATATCTAGAATCTCCGCGACTGAGGCTCTTGCGGAGGCTAGTTTTAGGATGGCAATTATGCCTGAGAGAAAATTGGATTCCCGTGGACCGTTGCGATCCGCAACTGAAATGGGAATGTCTATGCCCGAACTCTTTCCTTGTTCAAATACAGATTGCAAATGGCTGGCGTAATCCTGTATGTCGGGGGCCATTACAAGTATGTCGCTGGCCCTAAGGTCTGGGTTTTTGGCAAAGCTATCCACTAGGTAATCCCAGAGCGATTCTACTTCGCGTCGCCCGCTAGAGCTACTGTGTATCTGAATTGACCCATCGTTTTGGGGAAACGGGTAGGTTGGCGTTCCGTTGGACTTGCGGCTTTCTAGGGTGTAAATATCGTAGTGAAGGCCGCCCAATTGAGTCGATGGGTCCGGTTGCTCAAACTGAGAGTCGTCGTGTATTGGGTCTTTATCTAGAATGAGATCCAAGAAGGCCTGCCCTTGTTTGCCAAGGGAGGGCAGCAAGGGATTGCCAACATCGAATAGATCGTCTGGCGATTCTAAAGTAAGCGGGTCCTCGTTAGTGAGGTGTTCGCGCGACGCTTTGGCGATGCTCTTTCTAGATTTCAAGTCGGCCCAATAAAGATCCGTTGGCTGTAAGAGAAATATGTGTACGGGTCGTTCGTAAGAAACGGCCTCCAATAAATCCAAATAGACTGGCGGAAGTGAGGACACGCCGAAAACGGATATGCGATGCGGCCAAGCGGAGATATCACCTCGAGGGCGATTGCTATCCGATTTTCTAAGCTGGTCCCACAGAGCCGCTGTATGACAGTACGGAGATCTGTTTCCGTAAAGTCGGCGGCAGAGTCGTCGCCAAAGCTCTCCTTGCCACTCTTGTTGGCCCCTAATGCTTTCCCAAGCGATGATTCGATCCGGCCGATAGAGCAAGTACTTGCCATAAAGGCTTGCTAGTTTTGATGCCAAGCGTAGCCGATGCCCGGAGCTGCGTCCGCTGTAAGCGTTGACAAGCGAAAACTCTTTTTCCGTGTCAATATCGGACAGCAAATCATAGATCTCCCATTGGGAGCGGGCCTCGTCGTAATCAACGCTATGGGTGAATTTTGAATCGAATCCGGTAGCGATTCTTTGAAATAGTTGGTTGGGGAAGGGGAATTCCCAGCCGAATGCGATACCGGTTTCGCGAGCGATTTCGAATCTCAACCACTTTGCCATGCCGGTGTTCAGCGTCATGACCGTTTCTTGGTGCAGGGCTCCTGAAAGCGGTTGTTCCTGAGCGAGAGTCGCCAGTTGCCTAGCCAGCAACTCGATGCGATTGGAGGTGTGTAAATAGAACTCCTTTGCTCTCATGAATCAAAGAAATGAGAGGGGAGGGCTCCCAGCTTGGCAACTGTGAATCTGAAGATAAAGCGGTGCAGCCATCGGGTTCTAGTTTGGTAAAAGAAAGGCGAAAAGAGGCCTGCGGGCAGCAAGGATGCCGCGATTATCGTGATGCTTGGCGAAGGTGTGTACACGTAGTCCTCGACGGCGCATCAGGAGAAACCGGAATCGGGTTGTTTGAGATCTACGTTTTGGAAGATCGCTAGACGGAAGTGCCATTTAAAATGGTATTGGTTGTAATCGAGTGTAGCAGGAGCGGGTTTATCCGGCGAAAATAATAGATTCACGCTTACGGAAATCGCGGGAAAACCCGCTCCTACAGCCCGCCATGAACCGTGAATTCTTCGTTCGCGCAGATAAGGCGACGGCTGTACGCCCTGCTGGATAGAGGTCCACTTGCTAGCTTCGACTTCAAGGGTGGAACGCGACGTCCCGGCGCCTCTTCAATAACAGAACTAGCTCAGGCAACGGCTAGCTACGCTCCCAGACCGTTACTTGCACCACGTTGTGATCGAACGTTCGCTTGGTTTTGCGAATGACTTGATCGACTTCGATGGGCTCTGCGATTTGCGTGAAATGCGGCGATAGCAGACTCTGTAGGGCGTCGAGAGTCGTTGTGTTTTCCCCATCGACTTTGAATCCGCCTAGCCATTGACCGCGTTCCGTTTTCGATAAGTTCCAGTCGTAGCTAGACGCGATGATTAGCAGCCCATCGGGGTTCAATCGTTTGTGGACGCTGTCTAGGAATTTTCGCGGATTGTAAGCGTTTTCCAAAGTCGAGTCTACCATTATGAGGTCGTATCCAGAAAATAGATCCTTCATGTTGGATATGTCGGCTTGCATGAAATCGATTTTGCTGCGGGCCCCATCGAGGCCAAGTTCCTGTAGATTCTTCTGGTGGAAAGATACGATTTCGCCTTCTTCAGGAAGGGTGTACTGGGTATAGCCCTTGTCCTTGAGTTCGACGCCAATCCGGATCATGCGAGCTGTGAAGTCGACGCCGGTGACGTTTTCGAATTCCACCGCAAGTTCGAAAGCGCTTCTGCCCGTCTTGCAACCGATGTTAAGCGCCTTGCGCTTCTGCTTGTTTTGCGCGAAGCCGAGCGCGATTTGGGCTAGTTTCTCCGGATAGTTCTCTACTCCAAAATAGTCTTCGCCGTAATGGAGTTCGCAGTACGGGATCACCTCAGGATCGGTTTCATAGGTGTCGTCCGGAATCTCGACTGGGGCTTCAGAGGCAATATAACGGAAACCTGCATGCTGATAAAAGTGTCGCCTAAACGCGTAGCGCGACGCTTGAAGGATTTCATTGCCTGTGGAAATCCAAGATCCGCCCTTAATCAGGTTGTGCTTGGTGTCGAAGGTTGGCGTAGAAAAATCGTCATAGAGCGGGTGCACTTCGAAACCGGGGAACCCGCGGATGGGCGTTTCCGTGTGTTGCCATACGTTTCCAAGAACATCGTAAAAGCCGCGTCCGAACTCGTATCGGTCCACTGGGACTGATGATGCGGCGTCCTCTAGATTCAAATTTCCTGGAGTCTCTTCCCAATCGAGAGCATCCGGCGTGCCCGTGTAGTCGAGGAGGCGATACCATTCTTCTTCGGTGGGCAGGCGAATTGGGTCTCCGGTTTTCTCGCTCTTCCAATTGCAAAACGCTTTGGCTTCGAGGTAGTTCGTTTCTGCGGGCCAAGACCAAGGCATTTCGATTTCCTTGAGCATCGTTCGAAAACGATAATTTCCATCATTGTTCCGTATCCAGAAAAGGGGATGCTCAGGCTTTTTATATTGCACCCAGTTCCAGCCTTCAGGCGTCCAGTAACGTTCGGTTTTGTATCCGTTGTCCTCAATGAACTCGAGAAACTCCCGATTGGATACTAGATATTTGGATGCTTGGAAATCGGATACATCTGATGAGTATCTGCCATATTCGTTGTCCCATCCGTAAAGACCGTCGTTCTGCGCTTTTCCTTGCTGGACGGAGCCCCCGGGGACCGGTACGAGCTCGTTTGCCGGCACAGAGCTGCTTACTTCGTCGCAAATTTTCCAGGCCGGATGCTGTTCGTCGAGCAAGCTGGTAGGCAATTGCCGAATCAGAACCGAGCTGGTCTCCAAGTGGATGCGTTCGTGCTCGATCCCCATCATTATCACCCAGTAGAGACTGTTCCAGTCGACGGGCAAAGTTAGTGGAGTTTCATCGATCAGCCGGTCGATAGCGTAGCGAACTTGGTTTCGGTACTCCGCGACCTCCTCGGCTTTCGGCCATTCGTAGTGAGCCTCATTCAAATCGTCCCAGGACATTTCGTCGACGCCGATGGCAAATTGGGATTCGAACTTCGGATTAATCCTCTGCTGTAGATACTTTCCCAGCACTAGCTTGTTCATGAAAAAGGTTGCCGTGTGGCCGTAGTAGAAGATTAGGGGGTGCCGAAGCGGATCGGCTCTCCTGTAGTACGCTTCGTCGTCCGCGAGTGTTTCGAAAAGAATCTCGTAGGCGTCGTAAGTTTCGTGGAAGTAGCGGCGAATTTCTTCCCGTTTTGCCTCAGGATCGCCTTCGTCTAGTCTGATAGTTAGGGGAGTACGCAGTTTTTTGGTAGCAGTGTTGTCCATTACTCGTTAGTGGCTTTTGCTTTTTCGGGTTTCGGTTCGAGGACGATTTTTGTAAAAAAACGCTAATCTGCCCGGGATTGATAGCAACGGAAATTAGATATTTCCCTCAACCGCCAATGATCCGGCGCTGCGGTGTAACTTCATCGGCGAGTCCCTCGTTTGATTTTCCGGCAGGTCATGCGAATAGTTACGAAACAGAGACAGGTTTTTATGCGCCCTCCGAGAATTTTCGGGAAACGATTAGGCAACGGACATGTTTTGAACGCCGTTTACTGCGAATCAGAAGCTTCTGGAAGGGAAGTTCGACCACTATCATGGGTTTAGCGGCTGCAGTCAGCTGGGGTGAAGTTTCGCTCGCCAAGAGCGATTCGACAACCACACTCCAAAATCGCTACGAACCGGAATTGGCGACCTTCATGCGCGACTACGATGCTGCGACAGACCGAGAGCTTGTGACCGCCTCTCTTGATGGCGATTTGTCCGCCTTTGACGAGATCGTGCGGCGGCATCAAGCGATGCTTTCTCGCTGCCTCTACCGCTTTTGTCCGTATCGAGCGGATCTCGAAGACCTGGTTCAAGAAGCCTTTATCAAATGCTTTCGCAAATTGAGCTCTTGGGAACCGACTGCCCCATTCGAGAATTGGTTGCGCAAGATCGCCTACAACACGGGCTACGACTATTTTAGAAAGAACTCCCGCAATCCGGCCTCGATTGCCGTAGACAATTCTGAGGAAACCGAATTTGTCCTCGGCACTTTGTCGGAAAAAACGGATCAGCGGCATTCTTTCGAGATGACTGAGCAGGCGCAGAAAATTCTAGCTTTGCTTCCCCTTGACGAACGCCAGATCCTAACGTTGCAATACCTCGAGGAGCTGGCCATCGCGGACATCGCTGAAATGATGGGGTGGGGGCTCTCGAAAACTAAGGTTAAGAGCTTTCGCGCCCGTAAGAAACTAAGGAAAATACTAACGGAACATGGACTCGGAGAAGAAACAGACACCTCCCTCTTGGGATGAAATCGTAGGCCGGAGCCGTTCAGAGTCGCCTCCCGCGATCGACGTGCGCGCTTACGTGCGTTCCCGTTTGGAGGCGGAATTACGCTCGCCTATACACTCCCTTGGAGTCGAAGAGATGGGCTTGCTTGATGGAATTCTGGAACTGTTCGCGAAGCCGGTTTCTCGAATTTCGCTCGGGGCAGGGTTCGGCGTAGCCGCGCTGCTGGTGATCGTGTCCAGCTCCAACGTTGAAGTCGGTGAGTTGACAGGAGACAAAGTCGAAGTGGTCGAGAATTTCGAAGAGGCGATGGTGGGCCAAGATTGGTCCCAGTATCTATGAGTGAAAAAACAAAGTTTGGAGCCATTGTCATATTGGCGGTCGTATTCGCGATAGGCGGTCTCTGCGGAGTTGGCGGAACGATCTTCTATTTGAAGCAGGCCCATGATCGTCCGCATCGGACTCCCCGGGACATTTATAGGGTGCAGGTAGACCGTATGACCTCTCGATTAGAGCGATCGTTGGATTTGAACGAAGATCAGATTCCCTTAGTCCGCCAAGAGATAGCCAAGTTTGGCGAGGCGATGAAGGAATTGAATCAGAGCATGGAGCCGGAATTCCGAGCTCTCATGGACAAGCGGGCTATCGCCATCGAACAGCATCTCACCGACGAGCAATTGCCGGTTTTCCGCGAAAACCGAAAGCAGCACCAGATGAGGGAGAAAGCGCGGCGCGAGAAAAGTCGCGAAGGCGAAAAGCCGAGCGCCTGGAAGTTCAAGTGGAAGGACAGCCCGCAGGCTTGCGAGTCGGATCTATCCTCGGGCGCGAGCTGCTGAGGGAACACGCTCTAGGGTAGTGAGGACTGTCTCAGTCCTCCGAAGCAAGGGTGGGGGCCGATCAGCTGTCCGTTGACAGTTTGAAGCAGTTGTATCCTCAGCAGGTGGCTGTCAAGTTGGAGAATCGAGACGATCCTCCCCACCCGAATCCAATCGGCATAGCCGTTCTCACGCTCACTCCTCCTCGATTTTCGGCAATACGTTGTCGGTACGCAAAACCGTCACTGGTAGCTTGGTTTTGATGGCCACTGATTGCTCTTTCTGGAATTTGGCTCCGACGGCTTCACAGGCTTCGCCAATGCTTTTCACCGGGTATTTCCGGCCCTTCTTGGAAATGTTGTACTCGTAGGCCGCTCGCTTGACACGCTCTATGGTCGTGCCCGGATTGTCGGATTCCGGGATTTGCAGTACCCATCCCACGTAGTCTTCGTCTGGCAGAGTACCGCGTGGATCGCTAACGGCTATTATGAACTGCTTCTTCACTGGCGGTTCGCGTTGAGCTTTCTCTTCTTCCGCGAGTACTTGCGCCATGTGGGCAATGTCGTTCATCACCTTGGAGATAGTATCCTTGTCCAGGTGGTTGCTGTTGAGCGCTTCGGCGATAATTTCGATGGGAATTTTGGCCATAGGAGAAAGTTGATAAAAAGGGCTCGTAATTTTCTGGATCCCAGCTGTCCTCTCTGGGCGAGCTGCAAACGCTTTCGCCTAAGCAAATCCCATGCAAGAAGATATTTTCGACATCGTAGACGAATTCGACAACGTCATCGGCCAGAAACCGAGATCCGAAGTTCATGCTGAAGGTTTAAAGCACCGGGCGGTGCACGTGCTCGTTTTCAACGGCGATAACGAAATCTTCATGCAAAAGCGATCGGCGAACAAGGATACTTGGCCCGGCGCCTGGGATGCCTCGTGCACTGGGCATGTGGATACGGGAGAAACCTATCTCGAGGCAGCCCATCGCGAATTGCAAGAAGAGCTCGGCTGGCAGCCTAGCGAGGATCTGGAATTCCTTTTTAAGTTGAATCCCAGCGAGGCGACGGGTCAGGAGTTCATCGAAGTTTATCGAGCGCGTGGTATTGGTCCGTTTCGACTGAACTTGGAAGAAATTGAAGTGGGCGAGTGGATGACCTGGAGCAATCTGCTCGAGCGTATCGAGTACACGCCTCAGCGTTTCAGTAGCGCATTTCGGGTTGTCGTCGAGCGGCTGCAAGCCCTCGAGTTGATACCCGCTTAGCTGAAATGGGTCGCCCGCTGGTTATCGCCCATCGTGGCTATTCAGATAGGGCCCCAGGGAATACGCTTGCCGCATTCAGATTGGGGTGGGAATGCGGAGCTGATGGGGTCGAGTGCGACGTCCAATTGACCAAAGATGGCAAAGTTGTCTGTATTCATGATTTAGATACTAATTGGGTGGCGAACGAGAAAATCAAGGTCGCCGATGCGAGTTGGCAGGAACTGCGTTCTCTAGATGTCGGCTCGTGGAAGGACTCTGCTTGGGAACAAGAGAGGATTCCGCTTCTCAAAGAGGCTATCGGTGAGGGTCCTGCTAATCTCCGTTGGGTTATCGAGATCAAGTGCGGCGATGAAATCGTGAAGCCTCTAATGGAAGTTTTAGAGGGACTTGGACAAACTATCTGGGAGCGAATTATAGTGATATCTTTCAAAGAAAAGCCGTTGATTGAACTGAAACGCCGCCGGCCTTCAGCAAAAGCCTACTGGCTGTCGGAATTGAGTGAAAGCGTGAGTGGATCGTATTCTCCATCAGTAGAGAGAATCATTTCGAATGTGGAGCGTTTGGGTGTCGATGGTTTTGGTGGGCAATCGGGCCAGGGAATCTCCCAGGAGCTATGCCAAGCCTTAGTGGAACGCGGACTGGAGCTCAATGTGTGGACGGTGGACGACGAGAGGGAAGCCCTTCGCATGGCCGAGATTGGCGTTACGTCCATCACTACGAATGACCCGAAGCGAATTCTGAATACGCTTTTGGAAAACAGTTAAGGTAGCGGCTCGATCTCCGAGCGGCCATAATATTAGCGATCCTGTTTGGATCCAAAGGTGACACAGATTGCTAAAATGTTTGAGAGCTAAACAGTCCAGGGTGGGGTATAGGTGTCAGTTTAAATAAATTCAAAAAAGAACCCGCCCGGGGACCGGGTTCCACTTTAGAGAGAATCCAATAACTGAATTTTGAATGCTTTGGATATGATACGTAAATCGTTCTATTCGCTTCGGGTTGAATACGCCGCCGCTTGGAGCGGGTTTTTGGTAGGGAGGACCGTCTCTGTCCTCCGTGTTCGAGCTCCGGAGGATCAAGACGGTCCTCCCTGCCTTTAGGAATACCTCGAAGTTCTTGACGGGCGAAGCCCCGCAATTACTGGGACCAAGACTGTTGCTCCGGGGATCTCAACCTTTATCGCGGTGTAAAGCCACTCCTGCGATTTAGCGCGAAGCGTCGCCTGCCGCGAGGTCTGCCCGTTTTAGCTGTCTTCGGAAATGCAATACAGATGCTTGTGTCCTCGAATCAAGAGATCGTTTCCAATGATAACTGGCGAGGCATCGATAGGTTCGTCGAGCGTATTGGAAGCCACGACTTCATAGGATGCGGAATCTTTGATCACGACGGTTGTTCCTTCCTTCCCAGCTATATAGATATGCCCATTGGCAACAATGGGTGACGCATAGATACCGTTGATCCCATCGAGTTTCTCGTCCTGATAGATTACGTCGCCGGATAGAGCGTTAAAGCACGTAAGATAGGCGTCGGTGCCTTTCGTCATGTATAGGCGACCTTCGGATAGTACGGGCGAAGCAACATAGGGGGCGCTGTGCGGAGCGCTCCAGACTATATTGTCGGTTCCCGTTACGTCTCCTTTAGAGTCTAGCTTGATCGCTTGAACGGATCGGCCTTTGTATCCGCTGGTCACGTACACATTGCCGTGTCCTATTACAGGGGTGGGGATAACGTTTGAAGTGAGTCCACTGGCTTCCCAAATGAGGTCTCCATTCTCAGGATCGTAGGCCCGGGTTCGATTCGTGCCGGCGATGATGGCCTGAGTTTGACCGCCTACCTCTACGATGACCGGTGTTGTCCACGATGTCCGTTCATCTCGTTCCTTACGCCAAACCTCTTTCCCCGTGGATTTGTCGAGCGCGATGAGATAGGATTGATCTTCGTGATCCCAGGTGAGAAGCAGGTGCTGCCCGGCGATCACGGGTTGAAGGGCTTCTCCGAATCCGACCCGAGTTCTCATATCGCCTAAGTCGGTTTCCCAGACGAGTTCTCCATCTAGGGTATAACAGTAGATTCCGCGAGAACCGAAGGATACCCATAGGTGTTTGCCGTCGGTTGTAGGCGATGCCGATGCGTAGCCGTGCGTGGGGTGATGCCCTTCGTGTGGCGTTAGTGTATTGGCAGCTTGGGTCCAGTTGAATTGCCCGGATTGGCGATCGATCGATATAACCTGAAATTCGTGCTCTTCGGGAGAAGGCCGTCCGCCGCCCCTCGGACCTCCGCCTCCTCGGTTGGGTCGTCCTCCACCGCCAGGGACTGCTCGTCCAGGACCGCCTGGACCTCGGCGTTCGCGAAATTGAGCTCTCATCGCCGCTCGTTCGTCTCCGCTCAGTTGCCCATCTCCATCTTTGTCGAATTCCTTGAGAATCTGCTCGCGATTGAATGCGCCCCGGGCGCCGGGACCACTGGGGCCTCCTTGGAGACCTCCTTCCGGTCGGGGGCGCGGTCGTTGGGCTTGCGCTTGCTCTGCAGAGTTCGTCGGACGGGTTTCTTTGGAAACCGCCGTTAGAATAAAGATCTGATCACCCCAGACAATCGGAGTGGAGAGCCCAGATCCAGGGATCTCCGTTTTCCACCTTATGTTCTGCGTGTCGCTCCATTCGATGGGAGGAACTGCTCCCTCGACCACGCCTGTGTGACTCGTGCCGCGCCAAATGGGCCAATTTCCGTCTGAAGAAGCGAGAGACTCGGTAGTGATTGTGGCTACGAGGGCGATTCCGAAATATAGGCTTGGACGTAGATTTCTCATAATAGGCGGGTTGTTGGTGGGCTTCACTGGTACTAACGGGTGATGTAGGCTCGGGGGTTTCACAAAAAATATGAAAACCAGGCAAGGATGTTCCCATATTAGGATAGATTCTGTGGAACAGATTTTCGTTGCTTGAGACCGAATCAGGGCTGATTTTGGCTTCTCAACCCAGTACATCGAAATATGAGCTGTCTGCAATCGCGTTTTCTATCCCGCAGTGTCGTTATCGCATCCTTGGTTTACCTGCCGCTTGCTTTGGGCCAGGACGCAGAGCGCCCGAATATCCTTCTAATGATGGTGGATGATTTGGGCTATGCCGATTTCGGCTGCTACGGAAGCGAGATAGACACGCCACACATAGACACCTTGGCTCAAGAGGGAATACGCTTCACGCAATTTTACAATACGGCCAAATGCCACTCGTCCCGCATCTGCCTGCTTACAGGTTTGTACACCTACCAAGCGGGAAACCAAGCCTTGGATCGATCGGTCACTTTCGCTGAAGTGTTGGGGGAAGCTGGATACGCCACTTCGATGACGGGGAAGTGGCATTTGGACGACGAACCGACGGATCACGGATTCGAGCAGTATTTCGGGCACCTTTCAGGATCGACTGATTTTTTCATTGGAAACGATTCCTTCCGTTTTAATGGGGAAAAGTGGAATGATTTCGATCCGGATTTCTACCTGACCGATGCTAATGTCGATTACGCCATGGACTTTATCGATAAGTCTTTGGAAACCGGAAAACCATTTTTCCACTACATCGCCTACAATGCTCCCCA
>NZNM01000081.1 GCA_002694885.1 Opitutaceae bacterium
AAAGGTTCCAGCCTGGCTAGACTGGGAGCAGTGGGTTGGGCCAGCTCCGGAAGTTGGGTACAATGCGAACATTGCTCCTTTTGCGTGGCGGGGCTGGTGGGACTACGGCACTGGCGCTTTGGGCGATATGGCCTGCCACATAATGGATATGGCCTATTGGGCGGTTGATCCTGGGGCTCCCACGAGCGTAAAAGCCCAGCAGGCGGGGGCGACTAAAATTTCTCCTCCAATCAATTCCAAGGTGGTATGGGAATTCCCATCGAGCCAGTACACCTCGAATCGAGGCTTCAAGTATAACTGGTACGATGGCTACTTGAATGCCGACTTCGATCGGGAAACCTGGTCGCTGATCAAGCACAGCCAAGAATACAATCATCCCGATGAGAAAGTATTAGGCGGCATGCCATTCCAGCAATTTGGAAGTGTTGTCATCGGGGAAGCTGGAAAGCTTATCTTCAATCGCCAGCATAGTCGATGGTTCGTACACTCCAACAACGATATCGATGGATTTGATTGGCCGGATAAGACCATAGCGCGGGCTTGGGACGAAGATCCGTATAAGGAATGGTATGACGCGGTGACGGGCCGTGTCGAGCAGGCCGAATCGCATTTCGGTCAAGCGGGACCGTTCACGGAAACGGTGCTTCTCGGAGTAATCGCTCAGCAAAATCCGGACACTGAATTGGAATGGGATTCCAAGGGTATGAAGTTCAAGGGTCGTGCCGATTTAGACGCGCTAGTCAAGCGCGACTACGCCAAGGGCTGGAAGTACAAGATTGATAGCTAGGCGTACTAGAACTAGAAATTTCAAGATCGTGGCTTTCGAGCCACGCCTTTTTTTTTTGGCGGATGGTATTAGAGAGGTTTCGTGTGGAATTCTTTTCAGGGATAGCCGGCGGCTCTCGGGCATTTTGACGGGCTCCGTCTCAAAGCCAGTTGTTTAGGGAGATAGGGGCTTGGGCCGGGCACCCAGGTAAGCACGCGAGCCGCGTGCGATCCCAGGTTGCGACAAGAGCTTCCTGAGGGCGTCCGTTAAATCAGCTCGCCGATCGTTCCGGTGCTGGCGTTATTGAACGAATTCGTTTCGACACCGTACTTTTGCAGCAGCGTCAGGTGAAGGTTGGGAAGGGGCGTGTGTTCGTCGCAGATGACGTGTCCGAGAGGCTTCAGGCTGCCGCCAACTCTGCTGGCGAGCACGATGGGGAGGTTTTCCTTCTTGTGGCCGTTCCCGTCCTTCATGCTGGAGCCGTAAAGCACAGTCGAGTTGTCGAGGAGACTTTTTCTACAAAGTGAAGGGGCGTGAACTATCTTCCCATGCCGAATGTCAGCCCGTCGCTTGCGGCCAGGGTCTACTGGGAGTCTCATGATGAATTCGAGCTGAAGCGCAAGAGCCAGTGGTTTGGATCTGTAATCACGCCATATGACGAATTGAAAGTGGAGAGGAATAGCTTGCTGATAGGATCGTTTTTAGGTGGCGAGGAAACTGAAATAAAGGACAGTACGGTCATCCAAGTTGGAGCGAACTATTTAGCTGGAAATTAGGAAAAAACGGAGAGTCGAATCGACTGTTTTTAGCGATTCGAAAAATAGTAGAGCTAGGAAAGCATTGGAGGACTTTGAACCATTTATAGACAGGCGGATCTGGATTTGGAGAGTGGAAAGATCTTGAGCAGGCGGAAGATCAAGCAAGCATAGGAGATGTGAAAAAGGTATCGTTATCTAGCTTGGCAACAATCACGAGTCGTTTAAATGGGCATCCGCTCTATTCAGCTCTCAGCGATTTAGAGGATCTAAGAGTCTTCATGGAGCACCATGTCTACTCTGTATGGGATTTCATGTCACTCGCTAAAAAGCTGCAAGAACATGTGGCGCCGACTCGACAGCCTTGGATGCCGAACAGAGATGGTTCGCTTCGAAGGTTTATAAACGAGGTCATTCTTGAAGAAGAGTGCGACGAAGGTACCAACGAGGGAGAGTACCTAAGCCACTTTGAAATATACTTGCGGTCTATGGCAGAAGTGGGAGCTGATACGCAACCTTGTAGCCAATTCCTTGATGCGGTTGCAGCAGGGGGCGTAGCGTCTGCGTTAAATATGGATTGCCTTCCTGGCCCATCCAAAGCCTTCACGAAAGCGACATTCGAAGTAATAGAAACTGGCAAACCGCACGAAGTGGCTGCGGCCTTCGCGTTGGGTCGGGAAAGCGTAATACCGAGCATGTTTAGAGACATTCTGGAAAAGTCAGAAGTTTTGGAAGAGTCGGCACCGACGTTCCACTTTTACCTGAGCAGGCATGTTGAGTTGGATGAGGGGCATCATGGACCCATGGCAATGAGGCTGTTGAACGAACTATGCGACGGTGATCCTCGCAAGGTTACTGAGGCGATCGAGTCAGCGGAAATAGCGATAGAAAATCGATTGGGTCTATGGGACGGGGTGCTTAAGGCGATCCGAAGCAAGAAGTTGTTGTCCGTCTAATTTAGGGATAGCCGAAAAGAGGATCTACAATAAGATAAAAAAAGGAATTTGTAGCTCTTTAGATTTGGTAATCGAATCTTAACAGCGTAGCGTTCTCGCCTAATGGCTCGATTCTTCTTATCCCTCACCCCACCGGCCGGTATCGGGTATTGCGTTGTCCTAATGCTGTCCTATTCCGCCAGCTCCTCTGATTGGCCGCAGTGGCGCGGTCCAGAGCGCGATGGCGTTTGGCTGGAAAATGGAATCGTTTCTGAATTCGCTTCCGGGCAGCTGCCCGCCAAATGGAGCGCTCCGGTCGGATCTGGCTATTCTGGTCCCACGGTGGCCAATGGGCGCGTCTATTTGACGAGCTACTTGGGTAAGCCGAAGCAGGTCGAGCAAGTGCATTGCGTGGATCAGGCTACGGGCAAGGAAGTCTGGAAGCATGTTTACGATTGCGAGTACATGGATATTGGATACCCTCTGGGTCCTCGAGCAGCGGTAGCTATCTCCGATGGCAAAGCCTACGCTTTGGGTACCATGGGGCATTTGCACTGCTTGGATGCGGCCACCGGCGAAGTGATTTGGAAAATTAATTTCGAGGACGATTTCAACGCCGCCATACCGGTATGGGGAATTACTGCTTCGCCTTTGGTCGATGATGATCGTGTTTATGTTCAGGTTGGCGGGCAACCGGATGCCGTGGTTATGGCTTTTGACAAGAACACGGGTTATGAAGAGTGGCGTTCTCTTGATGGAGGAGCTTCCTACTCGGCGCCAAAGTTCATCGAACAGAATGGCAAGCAATTGCTCCTCGTGTGGACAGGCGATTGGTTCGCGGCTTTAGAAACGAAATCGGGCGAGCCAGTATGGAAAGAGAAGTTCAACCGAGCCAAAGGGGTGATCAATGTGGCTGATCCAGTGGTAGACAAGTCGACTGGGCGGATTTTTCTGACCTCTTTTTACGATGGGTCCTACCTCTATAAACTGGATACGGATAAAATGGATGTCGATTTGCTCTGGAAGCGCAAAGGGCGAAGCGAAATTCACACGGATGCGTTGCACAGTATTATCATGACCTCCGTGATTTTAGGAGACTACGTTTACGGACTCGATAGTTATGGGGCTATGCGCTGCCTCGATCTGCAGAACGGGGACCGTGTTTGGGAAGATCAGACTTTGGTGGACGAGGGTCGATGGGCCACGGCCTTCTTCGTGCAGAATGGGGAGCAGACCTGGATGTTTACCGAAAAGGGGGAGCTCGTGATCGGCAGCCTTTCCCCGAGCGGATTTAAGAGCCTTTCCAAAACAAAGCTGATTGAACCGACAACTTTCCTGCCAAGGCGCAACGACAACATTCTTTGGTCGCATCCAGCCTATGCGGACAAGCACATATTCGTTCGCAATGACAAGCACTTGATAAGCGTGGATTTGTCGCTCTAGAATTGTCGGCAGGGCGAGTCCTTCGACACTCATCGGACATTGCCGACCTGATGTCGGGTTTTGCTCGTCGGGTTCCGCAATTTATCGGCGAGCAGGCTTCCGGGGCCTGTTTGTTGCCCGTTTGCGACTGCCGTGTAGCTGGCGAACTTTCTCGCTATCGCTCTTGTAGTTCGCGTTCGTCCTGATTTCCCGAAATCGTTGTCTGGCTAACCTGACGGCCTCCGCGTGGTCAACTATGGGATGGGGATAATCTACTGTCGGCCGTAGAAAGTTGTCAGTTCCCCAATCGTGTATTTCTGAAATTGAAAGTCTGGCGACCTCCGGAACCCATTGGCGAATAAAGGTCGCCTTAGGATCATGATCCATTCCTTGTTTCACTGGATTGTAAATACGCAAAGTATTGATTCCCGTGGTGCCGCTTTGCATCTGCAGTTGGGAAATGTGAATTCCAGGTTCGTAGTCAATGAACGTTTGGGCGAGAAAGTCTTTGATGAGCCGCCAGTCGAGCCAGAGATCGTAGGCGGCGAATGAGACGAGCATCGCTCGCATCCTGAAGTTAATCCATCCGTGGGCTCTAAGGTAGCGCATGCAAGCATCGACGAAAGGGTATCCCGTTTGCCCTGATCGCCATGCCTCGAGCAAGTTCGCGTTGGGTGTTCTAGAGCGAAGATTATCAAGGCTTCGGTTGAAGCAGCTAAACTCGATTTGAGGCTCCATCTCGAGCTTTTGAGTGAAGTGGCAGCGCCAATGCATTCGGGAAAGGAATGAGGTCAAGGACCTGGGCCGTGGTCCTTCGCTGGAAAGCCCGCCTTTTTCGGCCTTCAGTTCGGCGACTCGAGCCCGTGTAGCTTGGACGACAACTTTAGATGAAATGCAACCCCAGGCGAGATAGGGACTTAGGCGAGAGCAGTGATGGGGAGCGGAGATGGGACTGCTCATGAGTTTTTCGTAGCCTTTGCTGCGGGTCTCGAGAAAAGAATCGAGAAGCTCGTGGGCTGCCTTCTCTCCTCCGAAAAGCTTATTTTCGTATCCAAATTCCTGATTAATTTCCAAGTCTGTGCTACTTGGCAATGAAACTCCGGTAATTCGCAGGTCGGGCGCCTTGGTGGATTTCGGGATTGGAATTATTTGAGCATTCATTCGTTCGTTCCATTTTCGCGACCATCCATCCCGGTTTCGAAGTCCTCGGATGACACCATTTTGCGGATACTCAATTAATTCGATACCCTGTTCTCTTGTCCAATTTCGCACGCACCGGTCTCGCTCGAAGGAAATGGCGTTTCCTGTTTCTTCGTGACAGTGAATGACGATTTTTCCGTAGGCCGACAACAAGTGAGTGAAGGCGGAAACAACATCTTCGTTCAAAACTAGGAGGGGGAGCCCCATTTTGCGGAGCGAATCTCTAAGCTCATTGAGCGCTTCAGAAATGAAATTCCAGTGTAACGAGCTACAATCAGGCGCTCTTAGCATCCGACGTTCAACAAGGAATAATGGCAGAACGGGGCCGCTTTTGCATGCATTTGATAACGCGGCATGGTCGAGTGTTCGAAGATCCCGCTTGAACCAGACAATCTGTATCGTATGCGACACTACTAATATGAAAGCCCCGCGGTGAGGGGGGATTGAATTCGCTCCCAGATCGCTGGCAGGCGTTTTTTGAACGAGAAGAAGCCTTTTTGAGCGTGCGGAAATAGATCGGCTTCCCACCATCTTCGAAACAAACGAAGTTTGGATCCGCTAGAGGCTATGCTAGCCTCGATCTCGGCCCACTCATCATTCCAATATCCAACGTAAGGCTGAGGACAGAGGATAGTCTCGAGCTGATGATCGCTAATCCAGTCGACAATTGCATTCGCGTGATTTTGACAAACAAGGACAGTCGAGATTCCCAGGTTTTCGAGTCGACCAACGGTAGCATCCATCGACGAACGTCTGAAGTCGACGACTCTTTGGCTGGCACCGGCACTGGCGTATCGGTTTTCGGGGAAAAGGGCTAAGGCGGTTTGAGGCCTATTTTCGCCGAAGTCAGGTATGCTAGCATCGTCGTCGGTAAAGATGAATCCGTATTTTAATGGTCGAACGATTTCGATGGGAGCGGCTTGGATGCGGGGCGACAACGTTTGGATTGGGTCTTCAGTGAGTGCCACGGCTGTGGAAGCGAGTTGAGTCGGCGCGAAGCGATTTTCGGTGTATTTCGCGATATTGCTACGGCGGGCCAAATAGGTTTTCCCCTTCGTGTGCAAGCCAGCCACCCATCTCCAACTGAGCGTATTGCTTGCCACGTCGCCATCTAGAAGATGGGACAAGAAGAAATGGGCTCCAGCCTGCCATGGCAGTTTTAGGGTGAAAATCCAAATGCTGGCAAACCACATGCGAGCGTGGTTGTGCAGGTAACCGGTTTCAACGAGCTCTTTTACCCAGCTGTCGAAACAGTCAATTCCAGTCCTGCCGCTCTCCGCAGTGGCGATACCTCGAGCGAGAGAGTCGTCCCTAAGGACTAAATTTAGATCGCGTCGATACTGATTCCAGATAGCCCGATGGTTTTCCAGGTATCCTTTCCAGTAGACCCTCCAAAATAACTCTTCCAGGAACTTGCGGCATTGTCGCTCGGAGTGTTTCGATAGTGCGGCCCGGGCGCACTCGGCTTCGTTCAAAAGACCGATTCGAATGTAGGGTGAAAGGCCGGAGACCTTCGAGTTATCATTTCGCCCATAGTCGTAATTGCGACATTTATGATATTCCAGGCCGGCACGAGGGCAGAAACGGTCAAGCTGTTCAAGGGCAGCGGATCTGGTAGCCAACGCTGATTCTCCGTTCCATACAGTCACTTCTAGGAGAAAATCCAGTTAGTGTAGAGGGGCCAATTTGAAAATTTGCTAGGCGAGGAATTGAATAGAATTTGGGATTATCTCGCTCGAAAAGTTTTTGTCAGAAGGCTCTGTCTGGCTCAATTCAGGTGTGTCCACTCTGGGCAATGATCTATTTGCGAGCCTGGACCTGTCTGATTTAGGGAAACTTGACGAAAACACCGTTGTGTGAGAATATTTGTTATCTTCGTCGTCGACCCATTTATCCCCGAATCGTGAGTTTTATCCCCGACAGAACGGTACTATCCAACATAGCCCCTTGGCTGGCGAGTTTGACTTTCCTTTCAGTGTCTATTCAACTTGTTCAAGCAGAGGAAGTTGCGCTGCAGGAGGAAGCTTTATGGGCCTTTAAGCCGCTTTCCAATCCGAATAGGCCGGAAGTCGAGACGGAAGAATGGGTACGCAACCCGATTGACGCGTTTATTCTTTCGAAACTTGAGAAATCGGGCCTCGAACCCACATCAGAAGCCGATAGGCAAACGCTTATTCGCAGAGCCTCATTTGACTTGATCGGTCTGCCGCCGACTCCGGATGAGGTCGCCGACTTCGTAAATGACCCCCGTTCCGATGCCTATGAGCGACTGATCGATCGGCTGCTCGATTCGCCGCGCTATGGCGAGCGGTATGCCAGGCATTGGCTGGACTTAGTTCGCTACGCCGACTCGGATGGATACAAAGCGGACCAGCTTAGGCCTAATGCTTGGCGTTATCGTGACTATGTCATTGAGTCATTCAATGAGGATAAGCCTTATTCGCGCTTCGTAGAGGAGCAGATAGCGGGCGATGAACTGTATCCGGATAGTGATGCTGCTAAAATGGCGACCGGCTATTTAAGATTATGGCCATATGAGGACAACCAGCCCGATATGGGACGACATTGGGAGGCGATTCTGAATGACATGACGGATGTTACGGGAGATGTATTTCTCGGCCTTAGCATGAAGTGCGCTCGTTGCCATGACCACAAATTCGATCCGATCTCCCAGAAAGACTATTATAAACTGCAATCCTTCTTCGCTGCTTTGTCGCCTTGGGAAGAAGTCTACTTGGGCGGTGAGGATGCTGAAAAGGCTTACCAGAAGCAGTTGTCTCGATGGGAAGAGGCGACTGTAGAACTGAGAGCGGAGATTGAGTTTATCGAATCGGCTTCTTTGAAGATAGGTTGGGATGCCGCTTTCGCAAAACTGCCGCCCTATGTGCAGGATATCGTGCTTAAGAATGAACGCACTCCTTACGAAGAGCAGCTAGCTCGCTTCGCCGAGAAAATGATCGGCTGGCGGTCGAACAAGGACCTGCAAAAGAACATAGCTAAAGAGGATTTAGAAGAGTGGAAAGCGCTTACGTCGCAGCTTGCCGAATACGATAAAATCCGACCAATGGAGCGGGAGCGAGTGGCTTCAGTTCGTGATGTCGGTAAGAGAGCTCCAAAAGTATTTGTGGAATCCAAAGGGAAGAAGGCCGAAGTTGATCCCGGTTATTTGGCGATTCTCGGTTTGGAAGATCCCGAGATAGAGCCGGTACCCGAGAATCCGAATACAACTGGCAGGCGAGCGGCTTTGGCCGATTGGCTAACCGAAGGGTCTAACCAACTAACTACTCGGGTAATGGCTAATCGCTTGTGGCAGTGGCATTTCGGGCAGGGGATCGTAGCGTCTAGTAATGATTTCGGTTATTTGGGGGACCGGCCGAGCCATCCCGAATTGCTAGATTGGCTGGCTGTGCGATTTGTGGAGGAAGGTTGGAGCCTAAAAGCCATGCATCGTTTGATCATGACCTCGTCAACCTATCGTCAGGGATCGGTCAATCATAATAAACTCGCGGAACGGGTCGACGCCGATACCCGCTTGCTTTGGCGTATGCCCGTTAGACGAATGGATGCGGAACAACTGCGGGACTCGATGCTATTCGTCGGTGGCGATATGGATTTGGCGATGGGGGGTCCTGGGGTTTCTGAAGAAGATTCGTCCCGGCGTTCCATCTACGTATTGAATAAGCGAAACAAGCTTCGGACCATGATGAACAAGTTCGATACTCCCGATTTGCATAATAGCTGTCACATGCGTGACGTGACGACAACCGCTCTGCAGGCCTTGTCGCTGATGAACGGGGAATGGTCACTTACCCGAGCGGAATCGTTTGCTGAGCGACTATTGAAAATCGAATCAGACGGCGTCGAGAAGCGGATTGTCGCTGCTTACGAAATTGCTCTAGGCCGGACGCCGGAAGTGGAGGAGATTCAATTGGCGCAGAGCTTTATAGAAGAGCCAAGCTCGCCGGATTCTTGGGTCGATCTCTGTCACGTATTGCTGAATACGAACGAATTTATATACATCAACTAACCCGAGGCGCAGTTCAGTGAAGTTCTACCGAGACCGTCGAAATGATATGATACCGCACAGGGAAGCCCCCGTTTCCAGGAGGGACTTTATTATGCGAGCCGGTGGCGGCTTTTCGGGTCTAGCGCTGGCGGGAATGCTAGGCTTAGACAAGGCTTTTGCGGCCCCGCCCAATCCTCTCAGAGCCAAAGTGGGGCACTATTCGGGAGCGGCAAAACAGGTGATATTCCTTTTCATGGAAGGTGGTCCTAGTCACCTCGATCTTTTTGATCCCAAGCCCTTGCTAAATGAACTGCATGGAGAGACGCTTCCCAAGAGTTTCAAGGAGCCGATTACAGCTATGGGCGAACAAGGATCGCCCTTGCTCGGTTCGCCCCGCAAATGGAAACGGCATGGTCAAAGCGGATTGTGGGTATCGGATTGGTTTCCTCATATTGCCAAACACGTGGATGACTTGGCAGTGGTTCGATCCTGCTGGGCGGATGGGCTCAATCATGTTGGATCGGTCTGCCAAATGAATACTGGTTCGATCTTAGGTGGTCGCCCTTCGCTAGGGGCTTGGACTGTTTATGGGCTTGGTTCACTCAACGATAACCTCCCGTCCTATGTTGTGCTGACCGACCGCGAAAAGATGCCTTTGGGAGGCGTACGCAACTGGGGAACGGGATTCATGCCGGCGACCTATCAGGGGACGCTTTTCCAGAATGGTTCGACCCCGATTCAGAATCTGGTTCCACCGGAGGGAATGACGGATTCCCGGCAACGCAAGAAGCTGGACATGCTGGCGAAGTTGAACCGCAAGCATTCTGAAAAGAATGCCTTCGACGACGAATTGGAGGCGAGAATCAACGCATACGAGATGGCTTATCGCATGCAATCGGAAGCTCCTGAAGCTGTGGATCTATCTCAGGAAAGCGAAAGCACTAGATCGCTTTACGGACTCGATCAGAAGGAAACCGAGGGTTACGGAAGGCAGTGCTTGTTAGCCCGTCGATTGGTGGAGCGTGGCGTCCGCTTCGTGCAGGTTTACAGTGGTTCCGGCAGCGCCTGGGACACACACGCGAATCACGAAGAGCGGAGCACGGCTTTATGCCGATCAGTGGATCAACCGATTTCCGGATTGCTGAGCGACTTGAAACAGCGCGGAATGTTGGAGGATACGCTTGTGGTTTGGGGTGGCGAGTTCGGTCGGACGCCGATGAGCGAAAAAGGCAATGGCCGTGATCACAATCCCTTTGGATTTACCATGTGGATGGCCGGCGGCGGCGTTCAAGGGGGACAAACGATTGGGTCCACGGATGAACTAGGGCTTTGGGCTGTGAGCGAGAGAGCGCATGTGCACGATATTCATGCGTCCATCCTTCATTCTATTGGACTGGATCATATGGCTCTCGAGTTCAAAACGGGTGGCCGCCTAGAACGTCCTACAGTCAATACCGGCAACGTGATTCGCAAGCTGTTTGCCTAGAGAGCTTCGTCTTCTCCCGACTTACGAATCACCATGCGGGTGAAAATGGGACCGAAAATTTCGAAGAAGACGGTGCTGCTGATAACGATGGGCAGTAGAGCTTGCCTGTATTCAGGATATTGATTCGAGGCGACCAAGGCCATTCCGATAGCTACCCCAGCTTGTGGCAAGAGGGCGGCTCCCACCCAACGTTGGGTACGCTTGCTGGCTCCGCTACAGATACTGCCTAAGCGTCCGCCCGAGTATTTTCCTAGCGACCTTGCGAGGACATAAGCGCTACCTATGATCCGAATCTCCTGAAAGGCCCGAATCTCTAGGGAAGCCCCGGCCAGGAAGAAAAATATTACCATAAAGGGCCACTCGATGCCTTCAATAGCATGGAATGGGCGGGTATGGTGGCCTGCAAAATTAGCGATGACAGCTCCCATGGCGATCGCCGCGATCAAGTGCGAAACTTCTCGCCAGATGGCTAAGCCGCCGCACAGGAAAACAATCCCTATGGCCTCTGATAGGATGGGTTCTCCGGATTTTATTCGACCAGTCAAAAAGGCTGCTGGCAGTCCTATCAACAGGCCCAGTAAAAGGGAGCCGCCAATTTCCCTGGCAGCGACCACGGCGAACTAGGACTCGCCTCCATTGCCACTGAGGGATCTAACGATTGCAATTCCAAATCAAAAAAATCAGGGCCCAAATGTCGTCTAAAGCCACTATGGATAACAAGAGGCTGCTGAACTTGCCACGGGCTTTTGTCTCGGCGACGACATCCAGCACAGCTGCGGGAGCAGTGGCGGAGGCAATGCAGCCCAGTATGACAGCCATTTCGATACTTACGTGGAGGGCGATCAGACTGAGGCTGACGAATAAAGCGGTCATGACGGCAGCGCTGATCGATATCCAGAAAACCTTTCGCTTGTAGCCCTGAAGCGATTTGCGCGTTAGTTTTCCCCCGAGTAGGAATCCCAGCATCAGCAGCGTCGTATGTGCTATAATTTCGAAACGGTCCTCGAATACATGGGGATCAGATCGAGCCCCTGCTTGCCGATAACGGCTCCGAAGACGAGGAGTAGCGTCACTCTTAGTAGAAAAGTGCGTTGGGCCAAATTGGATACGACGAGACCGATTAGAAGAATGCCGTCGATTTTGATCAACAACTGGTAGGAACTATCCATGTTTCTCAACAAAGACTATTGGAGGAAACGAGTCCCGGCAAGATCCAATCGAAGAATTGCAAGGGCAAGTCGACCGGCCCCTAGATGATCCGTTCTGGAGGGTAGGCAACTACATCAATGCTTTCAGAATACAATAGCGAGGGGTGACGCTCTCCGACTTGGAAACGGTCAAGGAGGGAATTTTTCCGAATGTCGATTTCGGCGTTTTGGAGCGGCCATTTCCGGTGTTGGACTTCAGTGCGGTAGAGGTGACCCTTGTTGCTCTGGCAGTAGAGGCAATAGCGCTCAGTGCACCATTCTTCGAATGAATTTTTGCCGAAGGCCGTGTCACTGGGTTCGGGTCGGTACCTTGCATCGAATCGGTCTTCTCCAATTTGGCTCGTGTAGTGGAAAACGCCCTCTTTCGCCTCGATTTTTACATCACCATGACGGTAGGGCAGGTTAAAAAATGTCCTGGCAGCCCAATCGGCGAATCGGGATGGGACATCCAGGCTGAAAAACCAAACTCCTGGCTTTCCATCGCGGATGACATAGGTCCGAACATTGATTTCGGGGAAATTCGAAATCGCGGAAATGGTTGGGAAGTAGCGCAAAGATACACCCTTCATATCGAAAGGGACGATCGCTATCCAGGCCTTGCCGTCGAATAGATCGATTTCTAGGCTCTCAGGGATGCGCTGCCTTAAGTCTTGATAATCGATTTCCCAATGGATGAAGGCGAGGTTCAGCCATTGTTGGCGCAATAGCCATGATCCATTTGGCAAGGGCCAAGGCCTATGGTGGGTGTTTGTCAAAGCTGGATGCATCTGGGAGTCAATGGATCTGTCCCTGTTTGATATCATTTTCCGAGTTCTTGGCAAATCGCTTCGGCAACGTGCCGACCAGAAGCCATGGCCCCTTCGATGGAGGCAGAGAACCGATGGTCCCCACAGATCCACAAATTGGGCCCAAGACGAGATGGATGTTTTCCATAGCCGTTGTCCCCAGGCTGCTGTCGTGGCAGAGCCTGAAGAATGTCGTATCGCTTTAGAAAACGAAACGCGCTTGCGTTCGGGCCAAACCAGGTTTTCAGCTCCGATTCGATTTCCGCCAACGAGCCAGCGCCTTCGGTGGATACGCAAATGAGTGAAGCATCACTGGAAGAGTAGCCGGCGGCTGCGTCGCTGGGAACGGCGATATTAGTTATTTTCCCTAATCCGGATCCGTTCAAGGCTATGCACGGTTTTTTGAATGGACTGGGCTCAGTCGAGAAGTAAAGGCAGCTCGTTCTATTCCAGCCTCGATCAATCGTAGCATTACCGCTCAGCGAGGCCGCTGCGCTCATATCTGTCGCTACGACCGTGTGGTCGGGGAAGACTTTTGAACCATCCTCAAGGGTAATTGTGTGTCCTTTCAGTTTTTCTACAGGAGCGTTAAACCGGATAGCGTTTTTCGGGAGTTTTGACGCCAACTGCAGAGGAATCCTCTCCATCCCGCCTCGAGGAAGCGCGGCATAGCCTTGAGCAAACATTTTGAATACAAAATCGAACATGATTCGACTGGTTCTCAAATCCGGTTCGAGAAATATTCCTCCGTAAAAAGGCCTTAGAAATGAATTAATGAATCCTTCGGAGTAGCCCAATTCATGCAAGTAAGCGAAGGTAGGTTCATCCTTGGAGGTAGCGTAAATTTCTTCGTTTGACTTACGAGTTAGTCGCTGCCGCAAATTGGCGATTTTGAGTTTGTCGTTCAGCGAGCCGATCGGACTTCTTGCGGATCTAAAAAAAGAAGCAGGGCGCCGCCAAGGATCGGTGATTTGGGCAAATTTTGATCCAGTCCATACGATTGCCCCCGGTTCGAAGCAACCGAGGTCCAATTCATCATAGTCAAGGACTGAACGGCATTCATCGTAAGCCGTGAGAAGAACTTGAAACCCGCGGTCCAGCTTGAATTCATGGAATTGGTCAGTCTTGATACGCCCTCCAACGCGATCAGATGCTTCGAATATGATAGGTTTCAAGCCACGTTCCTGCAGCTCGATAGCGCACCGTAGGCCGGCAACTCCAGCCCCGACGATGGCAACCGTGGATTCGTTAGAGAGTTTTCCCAACTTCGAAGCCCCCCTTTTAATGCTTTTGAGCGTCTAGTTTGGCAACTGGCTAGAGCCAACTAAAGAATGACTACGACCAATGACAAAAGTAGTATGGTTGCGGCGGGGGGGGATTTGTGAGCCTTGTCCTTGATGCGGATATGCATGGATACAGCCGCTGTCATGAGAAAGACTAAAAGCAATGCCGATGGCAAGGTCAGCGTAGGAACGAACAAGCCCAGAATCAGTCCAATTGCAGCGAGAACTTTAAGAGTGCCCACGATCCATACGAGCGGCGCCGACAATCCGTATTCACCAAATTCCTCGACCATGTTGGTGGCGTTCCCTCCTCGATACGGAGACGGTTTGCTGAAGCGGATTAGCCAAACGTTGAGAATACCCAGGGCAACGACTAGTTGCAGAATAAAGAGAATCGCGTCCATACTCCAACTAGAGCGGAGATACCGGTTCCACTACAATGCTATTGACGAATGATCGGACGATTGAACTAGTTCAAATAGTATTCATTTATTGCTCGAAGCATCCATGCTCTCCAAGGTAACAATGAAGACCTCGAGGATATTTTGATGTCCGATTGCGGTCGAAGAATAGAAACTTCCGGTTTAATCTACCGATTACTAAGGACTTGGACCTTCTCGAATGATTGACTACCTTGCCGAAATTCCTTTCTTGGAGGTCTCGCAATCGATCATTCTCATAAGTGAAAAAGTGTAGACTAATTTATAAGAGTGTGGCGACCCCGGCCCTCATGGAAGAGTGAGAGCTGGACAAGCTAGCTGAAACCGCATCAAGCCGAAACAAGGATTATGGCATCACCGGCGTCCTCATTTTAACTGGCGATCAGATTCTTCAAGCTCTGGAAGGACCGTACCGATTCGTGAATCGCTTGTACAATTCTATCGCGAAAGATCCGCGACATACAGACATCGAGCTTGTGTCCTTTTAAAGCGCTGAAGGACCTTTATTCACGGAATGGAATATGCGTTTCATCGATCTGGAAAATTGCCTGAGGCGTTAAGGAGCTCTTTCTTAGGAAATATACGCACAAGGATGGTGTGCTCACTGTTCCGAGCGCATAGACGGACCTTAGTAGAATTCTTGCCAATGACACGTGCTTCTGTTGCAACGGGATCGCATTTTTTATTCGGTCGATATAACCGATCGCCACTCGCGGTTGCATCCGATTGACTCGGGTATGTTCCGCAGCCTCATCAAACACATATTATGCTGAAACACATTTCGATAACCTCCGCTTTGTTCACGCTATTGCTTTCGGTTGCCGCTAAATCAGAGCCTCCCCTTCGGCCAAACATCCTTTACTTTTATGTGGACGATATGGGTTGGGGAGCCCTGGGCCCGAATGGGCAATTCGAGCGCAAAGCCAATGGTCAGCCTCATTTGATCACCCCTACATTGGACCGCCTTTCCCGCGAAGGGGTCACTTTCGCTCGCTCCTATGGTTGCACAGTGTGCTCGCCGGCCCGCTCCTCGCAGCAGACCGGTTTCCATCAAGGGCATACCTTCGCCGATCAGAACGATCGGGATAACGCCAAAAAAGCGATTCGGGCAGACGACCTGACTATGGGTGACATGCTGTCCAAAGCGGGCTATATTACCGGCTATTGGGGAAAGTGGGGCTACGGTGGATCGGCGAATAAGGATCCGTATCCAAAAATCTTGAATGTACAGACGCTCCCCACCTCGCACGGATATGATCACGTAGTAGCGGAACTCCATCACGTTCGAGCCCATACGTTTTATCAGCCGAATTTGTGGAAAGCGCCAGCCGTTCCGGGAAGCAGAGGAGGGCTGGAACTCGTTCCCAATTCTATGGAGCGATACATGAATCGTTCAGACTATCCCAACACGCCCGCGCTGCAAAACCACCCAGACTATCCAGAAATAGCGTATTGCGATGACGTATACGCATTTGCCGCTCTCGATTTCGTCCGCGTTCAAGCGCAGAACTACAACGCGACCGGCCAGCCCTTCTTCGGCTTACTGGCGGGGCAAGTCCCGCATTCTCCGTTCGATGAAATCGAAGCTCTACCTGAATGGGACAGGGCTTATCGAAAAAAGTCCTGGTTCGAAGAGCTACCCGATGTGGACAAGCAATGGGCAGCAATGATCACGCGAATCGATGCCCACTTTGGCAACATTCTCGCCGCTTTGGAAGACCCGAATGGGGACGGAGATAAGTCAGATTCAGTCGCCGACAAGACGTTGATCGTTTTCCAGTCGGACAACGGAGGCCCTAGGGGCGCTGGGATGGATACATTTGCCTCTAATGCTAATTTGAGTGGATACAAGACGCGTATTCAAGAAGGCGGTATTCGCGTACCGTTGATGATGCGCTTGCCTGCCAATTTTGAGCCAGTGGAGGATCTGCGCCCTGGATCGAAAACGGACCGAGTGGTGGATGTGACCGATCTGCTGCCGACTTTTTGCGAATTGGCAGGCGTATCTGCCCCATTGGCCGTAGATGGGGTTTCCTTGGCAGCAGCTTTAACAGGAAGGGGCCACCAACGCGTAAGGGAGTTTTTGATACATGAAGCGGGTAATGGCCAATCGATAATCAGAGGAGACTACAAGCTCATACGGTCGAAAGAGGGCTTGGCCCTTTTCAATCTTAGGAAGGATCCGAGCGAATCGAAAAATTTGGCAGATAGGTATCTCAATATGGTGGACGAGCTGCACGCTTTGATGCTAGCGGAGAGAGTCGACGAGCCGAAGGGCTTTGCCAACACCTACCACCAGTGGATCGGGGACGATAACGGGTCATTCTCTAGTGGAAAAAGCTGGTCGGACTACATCTATGCTAACGAAGGGATTACCTACATGACGGATGATGGGAGACCGCAAGTTTCCTGGGTGGCTCGCGTCGCCAATGAGGGGGCGAGTGATTCAGGGATCAGCGTGGATCGGGACACGGCCTTTTTGGGGCTAGAGATTGCCGGCGACAGAAACAAACAGAGGGTGGAGGTGTCGGACGGCGTTGAGCTTGTCGGGAGAAATGAAATACGCGTTTCCAACAACGGCGTTCTCGAGCTAACTGGGGGAAGCGTTTCTTCCGCTCGTTGGGTGGACATTCTAGCGGGTGGGGAATTGCGGGGAAGCGGGGCAATCGAATCGTCACTTTATTCCCAGGGAATCGTGACAGCGAAAGCTCCTATAAATGTAGACTCTGACTACATAGGTACGGATTCCAGCAAGCTCGTAGTCCAAGTTGGATCAGGAGGAACCGGAGAATTGCAGATTGGCGGTTCGGCCCAGCTTAGCGGAAATCTGGATATAGTCATTTCTGAAGGCAGTTCTTTCAAGAAGGGGAAACGGTTTGAGATCCTGACTGCGGATTCCTTAAAAGGACGATTTTCCAATGCCAACTACGAGTTCGTGACTAGCGGCGGCCAGCGATTCCGGATTGAGTACGATTCTGATTCGGTCGCTGTCGTAGTCCAGTAGCGGTTGACTTGTCCTCCGAGAAGCTCCTAGCTTCCGAGCCACTGGTGAGGCTTGGAATCATATTGGGTACGCTTGCGTCGATTTTGCTGTTGGACCTTTGCTTTTCGCAAAGATCCTTTAGGCTAGGCGGCAGGGCTCGTTTCTATCCTGATCGCAGCGAATTTCCTATGTGGGAGAACGTGCCGGAATTTGAGCAGGATGTATTCACTTTTGCCCGTATACGTTACACGCCCCATTACTTTCGCGGTTGGGATGGCGATTATCCGGAAGCGGACCTAAACATCTCCTATCGCCTGCAAGAGCTCACTTCAATGAAAGTGAATCCGAATCCTGTGGTGCTCGACTTGACTGATCCAGATCTGAAAAACTATCCGTTCATTTTCATTATTGCCCCGCGGTCGGTGATCTTCACTGATGCCGAGGCGAAAGCTTTGGGCGATTATTTGCGTAGCGGCGGATTCCTCATGGTAGACGAGTTTTGGGGACCCGAGCAATGGGATCATTTCTACGTGCAGATGAAGCGGGTCTTGCCGGAATACGAGCCGCAAGAGCTGCCGCTTGAGCACGAGATATTCCACAATGTGTATTCATTCAAGGAGAAGCCCCAAGTGGTGGCTATTCACTTCTGGAGGCAGGGTTATCGATATCATCCCGTGCCAGGAATCGAGCAAGATCCGGATCCCCATTTTTATGGAATTTTCGATGACCGGGGCCGGATGATGGTGATCCTTTGCCATAACAACGATTTGGTCGATGGTTGGGAAAGGGAAGGCGAAGACGAAGGCTTTTTTCGCCAGTACTCTGAGCGCAGTTCCTATCCTATGGGCATCAATATCATCACGTACGCCATGACCCATTGAAGCCTTGTTTCGAAAAGTGAATGGGTTCAGGCTCTGGGTATGCAAAAATTGTCCCTAATCCCAAAACAAGCAGCGACGGCAAGCCTAGTCGCATTTTACCTACTGATCCTCAATTCAGCATCTCAGGCTCAGGATCTCATTTTTCAAGAGGGATCGGAGTGGGAGCTGATATCGGATAATCACCAATTCGCCGAAGGCATGGCATGGGATAAAGATGGGCACTTCTATTTCACGGATGTACCGCGAGCCCAACTCTTTAAAGTCGATGCCAATACGGGTGAAAAGGTGTTGCTGGATGACAATACTGGCCGAGCGAATGGAATTGCTTTTGGACCGAATGGTCGCTTATACGGTTGTGCCCGTGGAGCGAGTACGATCTATGCCTGGGATCCGCTCACATGGGGGAAGGTGCCCGTGGCTCGTGGACCAGCTTCCAACGACATCGCTATTCTCGATGACGGAACGATTTTCTTTTCCGATCCGGCTGAGCGAGCGGTTTGGCGAGTCGACCTTGTGACCGGAAACTTGAGTAAGGTTTTGGATACGGGCTGGGCTCCCAACGGAATGTCGCTGTCGCTCGATCAACGAACTCTACTGGTGGCGGAATTCAATTCGAGCCGCATTCATGGATATGCCATCGGAAGGGACAGTTCTCTGACGGGACGACACCGCATCGCTTATAGACTGGGGATTCCGTCGAACGGCTTAGGTCGATTGGATGGCATGCAACCGTTGTCTGGAGATCGATTGCTGAGTGGTACGGCTCTTGGCATTCAGGTTGCCTATCCGGAAGGAAAAGAAGGTTCGGGGCCGTTGATTGTTGTGCCGTCACCGGACGGGCGTCCGCGCTGCAACTACGCTCGCATCAGCCCCGATGGAAAGTGGCTCTATGCTGCGTTCGCCAAAGACATTCTGCGGCGGAAGGTGAATGCGGATCTCAATTAGGTTTTGGCGGGTTCGCCCACGAATCACACGAATTTTGGCGAATGGAACGAGAGACAAAAACGAGAATATTCAGTAATCAATAAAATCATTGATCGACTAATTCTGTATCCAATTTTCTGAATTGCTCTTGCGATTTAGTTTCAGTGGCAGAGGTCAGAGAATTGGTTGTAGTATCACGAAAACGTAACTATAATTAGGTTACAATGTCTACTGGACCGAGAGACCCAAGCGTTTCGGTTTGGCAGCCTGAATCGGACAATCAGGAATCTTTGCGCCCAGTCGTTCATTCGTTCGAAATCTTGCATTCAGGGAATCTTGGTTTTAGTGCTCTAGAATGAAGGGTGAGGAAAATCGAAAGATTCTTTGGTGGCCATTGTGGACACTATGGGGCCTGGGAGTAGCTGGGATCTTTCTGGGTTATCTGCTTGGAGGGGATGTATCTCGCCAACAGGGAGTCATGCGGAATATGGCGATTGCAATCGCTTGTTTGACTCTATCGCTGTTTTGGCTGCTCTTATTTTCACGTCTTGCGTGGCGGAAGCGCCTGCTCTTTCTGGGAATCTTAGGCTCAACGGCGCTGATTTCCGTATCGCTGTTTCGTTTTGAAGGCGTTTCCGGGGATCTTGTGCCTATAATAAAGTGGCGCTGGGCGTCTGTGGAGAGAGCTGAAGTCGGTGACATTGGGGTCAAGGGCGCAAGTGTCGATGGAGCCTACCCTCAATTTTTGGGGCCCAATCGTAACGCTACTGTCACGGGTATAGATCTGTCGCTCGATTGGTCAGTCGATAAGCCAAAGTTGCTTTGGCGCCAGCCAATCGGCGAAGCCTGGTCGGGATTCGCTACCTCTGGTTTCAGAGCGATTACCCAGGAGCAGGATGGGGAGGATGAACTGATTACGTGCTACCATTTGCTCACCGGGGAGAGGCTTTGGGAATCACGGATGGCTGCTAGATATGACAATCCGTTGGGAGGCGTGGGTCCGAGAGCGACTCCGACGATTGACGGTGATCGGGTTTATGCGGTGGGCGCTACCGGCGCGCTATCTTGTCTTGATTTGCAAACCGGAGAACGGCTTTGGGGATTCAACATTTTGGAAAAGCACGGAGCCAAGCTTCCCGATTGGGGAGTGGCGGGTTCGCCGTTGGTTTACGAAGATCTCGTTGTTCTCAGTCCAGGGGGTCGGGATGGGAATTCGCTGGTGGCTTATGACAAATCGTCGGGTTCAGTTGTTTGGTCAGGAGGAAGCGATCGGGCTCACTGGAGCTCGCCGGTGTTGCACGAGATCGAAGGTGAAAAGCAGGTATTGATTTTCAATGGGTCTGGAGTTGCGGCCCATCGATTGGATGATGGCAGCGTCGAGTGGGAATATCCTTGGAAGCGGTCGACAGGCACGCCTCGCGTGGCAATTCCGGTAAAGACTCCAGGAAATCGATTCGTTGTATCCAGCGGATATGGGGCTGGAGCGGACCTTTTTCAGGTTTCCAAGACCTCTGGTGGCTTCAGCGCGACCCAACAATGGCGTAGCCTTCATTTGAAGTCCAAATTCAATAATTTCGTATACAAAGATGGATACCTATATGGTTTGGATGATGGTGTCATGGCCTGTATCGATGGCGAAACGGGGCGCAGAACCTGGAAGAAAGGCCGCTACGGGCATGGCCAGTTGATATTGGGAGACGATTGGCTTCTCTTGATGGCCGAAAATGGAGAAGTGGTCTTGTTTGAACCCAATCCAGAGGCGCCTATCGAACTGGGGCGTTTTGAAGCCCTTGAGGGCAAGACCTGGAATCCGCCGGCGCTTGCCGGATCCTACTTGTTGTTGCGGAATCATCTGCAAGCGGCTTGCTTCAAACTGCCCATTTTGCCTGAGCAGGGGGAGTGATTGATGATTCTAGGAAATCCAATTCGATCCGCATGAGTGAATATGCTGGCCCTGAATCAGTTAAAACAGAGGAGCCCCTATGTCCATGCGGTAGCGATAAGTCTCATTCGGACTGTTGCGGCCCTTTTATTCAGAGAATCGTTAAGCCATCGACCGCCGAGGCTCTGATGCGTTCCCGCTACAGCGCCTATGTAATGAATACGATAGATTACCTGGAAGAAACGACCCATCCTAAATCGAGGAATCGAGATACAAGGAGGGAATTGGAAAATACTCTCAGCGAAATCGGTTGGATCGGTTTGAGGGTCACGGGCGTTGTTGGAGGAGGGCCGAGTGACAAAAGCGGCAAAGTATCTTTGGTTGCGGACTACATCGTCGGCGGGTCTCCAAAGTCGCATCGTGAAAGGTCGCGCTTCAAACGGTACCGGGGAGAGTGGAAATATCTCGATGACCAGGGCTCGCAGGAAGAAATGGATGGATCCGATTAGTCAGGGAGCGTTGGGGGCGGTCGTGGCGGCCTCTTGGTGCAAGCGGGCGGAGGCCCGCTTGGCGGTTGGCGTTGGCTGGGCGGGTGGCATGCTCGCCGATGCGGATATCTTTATCCGCTCGGAGAGGGATCCCTTGCTGAATATCGAGTATCATCGCCATTTTAGCCACTCCCTCTTTTTCATTCCCATTGGAGGACTTGTATGCGCCTCTTTCCTTTGGCTGCTGCTCCGGAAGCGCGTGACCTTTGCCGCGCTGTACAAGTATTCCACGCTTGGGTACGCCACTGCTGGCTTGCTGGATGCTTGCACGAGCTACGGCACACGCCTATTATGGCCGATCTCGGAAGCCCGAGTCGCTTGGAATGTAATTTCCATAATCGATCCGGTCTTTACGGGAACCGTATTGGCGCTTTTAGCAGCGGGATTTATCACTCGAAAACGGATACTTACTCGTTTAGCGTTTGCTTTTGCAACCGTGTATTTGTTACTCGGCTTCGTTCAAAATAGGCGAGCGACCAATGCGATACGGGAGTTGGCGGAGGCTAGAGGGCACTCGGAAGCGACTCGATTCACTGTCAAACCATCGATAGGTAATTTGCTTGTGTGGCGGGGCATGTATGAATTGGAAGGGGATATCCGGGTGGATGCGATACGCGTGGGTCTAATGAAGGCGGAACCTATTGTCTATCCCGGAGGGCTGGCTAAAGGAGTCGATCTGGCATCCCTAAAAAAAGGCATCCCCTCGAGCTCCCGTTTAAGTCACGATCTTGATCGATTCGACCATTTTTCCGATGGGTATTTAGCCTGGCATCCGAATGAGCCCAACACAATTGGCGATGCTCGCTATGCTATGCTTCCAAATTCGCTCGATCCGCTTTGGGGTATCGAGGTGGATGTGGCGCAACCCGACAGCCACGTTCGGCTCGTTAATTTCCGGGTCGCTGATGAAGCAGCCCTCAACGCCCTTCTCAATATGATCCGCGGTCAAGAAATTGAACGGTAGGGTTGAAGTGGGAAGCCCCGTATCGCGCCAAAATCGCTTGCTACGATTGCCTCAAATCGTGAATAAGCATTCATGGCGCCCATGATACGTTTTGTTGGATTGCTGCTCGCGAATCTGTTCGCCCTATTGGGCGTTTATGCGGACGATTGGTTCCAGCCTGAGACAGGCGATTTGGTAGTTTGGGCAGGCGACTCGATTACCCATCAATGTGGATACACCCAGTATTTGGAAAATTTCCTGTATACGCGATTCCATGACAAGAGGCTTCGTTTCGCGAATGCGGGAATCAAGGGTGATGCGGCAGCCGATCTTCTCGATCGTTTCGATCAGGATATCGCTTGGCGAGAGCCCCGCTGGGTCACGATACTATTGGGGATGAACGATGGCCGATACGGGCCATTCGACGCCGATAACTTCGCCGCCTACCAAACAGGAGTAGGCGGGGCGATAGATCGCATTGAAGCCCTGGGCGCTCAAGCGATCCTAATGTCCCCTACTATGTTCGACCATGAGCAGTATCAGCGAAGATTCAACGACTCGGACTTTAGATTCGCGAGATTGAATGCCTATGCTGGATACAACGACAAGCTGATTCGCTATGGAGATTGGCTGAGAACGGTAGCAAATCAGCGGGAAGCGCCTTTTATCGATATTGGCGACGCCATGTTGATCGAGACGATGCGGCGGCGGCGTGATGAGCCCGGATTCACGCTCTCGCCGGATTCGATTCATCCCGATCCAAGTGGAATGGCTTTGATGGCGGTAGAAATGGCCCAGTCATTCGCTGGGGACAGATCGCTCGTCAATCGGGTGGTAGTCGATCTCCACTCCAATGGCGAAGTTCAAACGGAGGGCGAAGTTGTCGTGGACCGGTTCGCCGATGCCAGGCTAACCGCTACCATTACTCCGCGATACTTGCCCTGGGCGATCCCGGCCTCCGGATTTATCGGGCCCGAGCCTTGGAAGTATATGGATGACCCCAGCCAAGGCTTTCGAGCCGCTTTGCAGAGAATCCCGATCAATGATGACTTGCTGGTGGTTCGTGGGCTTCCACGAGGGAGCTATCAGGTTCGCATGAATGGCTTGATTGTTCTTACCGCGAGCGATCAACAGCTGAGCGAAGGAGTTTATCTGCAGGATAAGATGAATGCTCCTGGGTACCGGCAATCTTTGAAATTGGCGGAGCTGAATGCCTTGAGAAACGATCGCGCTGTGCGTCCTTATCGGGATCTGCAAGGTAGGTTGAAGAGCGTTCGGCGTCGAGAAGGGAGCGATTCCGATGCATTTCGAGCCGCTTTGGAATCGGTACGGAATGAGATGAAACCCCTCCAAGACTATGCCAAAGCGTTGGAAGATAGGATTCACAGCTTGGCAGAGCCGAAGGCCTACCGATTGGAAATAAGACCTTCGAACTAAAGGATATCAGCTGTTCCGAAAACTTCCTTTTGGCGAACACCATCCCATTGGGGCTGTCCACAGTTCCGATCGTCGAATACGGAAACCCTTGATTTGACAGTTATCAGAGGGTTGGCTAACTTCCTAACCCTTTTCCCGAGCCTATGATGACTCAATCTCTTCGTTCGTTTTTAGCTGTCGCGATTTCTTTCTCCCTGGTGAAATCAGGCTTGGCCCGGCCAGAAGTTTTAGAAGATCTGTCGGGATTCGATCGGCCGGTCGCTACTGTGTTTGCCCCAGATGGAAAGGCCTTGTTTGTCGTTAATCGATCTCGTGGGGAAGTAGGCGCCCGGAGAGGTGCCGGATCTATCACGAAAATGTCGGTGGATTCGGATCTGCAATTCAAGGTCGCCAGCAAGCGGTTTGTGGTCGGATTGACGGCGCCCTCCGATGTTGACTTTCTGCCAGTCGAACTCGAGGGGGTGGCTCCGAAGGATTCCCTGATATTGGTCTCGGGTACACCGCTCATCGAATCGGAAGATGGCAGAATGGAGAAGAATGCATCGGATGACCTGATTGGGTTCACTCTTTTCGATCCCCTGACGGGCAAGACGCTCGCCAAAGCGGATTTTAGCCCGGAAGCGGATTTGAGGTTCAATGGCGAGTATCCGCTGATTTCACCGAACAGTATGAGTTTCGACCGGAGCGGGAATCTCTATGTCGCCGATACGGGTATTGGCGGTAACTTATTTCGAAATCGCGTCAAGGCTCAGCCCGTCATGTATCGAATCAGCGTCTCGGGTTTGCTACAGATGTTTAGCGGCCAGAGCCCTTCGGGCGTAGAGGTTATGAAATTATCGAGTATTCCAGGCGACATTTCCTATCACCAAGAGGAAGATGCCGTCTATTTTCTGGCGAATCATCTGCAAGGCGCTTCGCGTGGATCTGTATTCAAAGTTAGCAGCCGCAACTTTACGGAAGTTATGAAGATCGAAACGGTCGTTCGAGAACTGACATCCTTGGCGAGCATGATCATTTCGCCAACGGGCAGAACATTGATAGCTAGCGCCAAGGGTGAATTGCTAATCCCCAGAAATCGAAAGTCGGCTCGATTGATTCGCTTCAAGCCGGAAATGACCTATTCGTCTCCCGGTAAGTTCGACTATCTCTCGCTGTCGGGCGGCGATTTTATTGTAGCCATGCCAGAAGAAGCCGGGGATGCCGGGGCCGGCAAAGGGCAGCGAGTGAGAATCACTCGTTTGACAAATAGATATTAATATTTTGGATATGGTTCTGGAGACCGCTCGTCTGCTGAAGGACCAGTGTTCCTCCCACGATGGCCCATCAGCGTCAATTCAAGTCCAATCTATCCAATTAACAGCGAGTAGCCGGTTGAAAACCGCCTAGCCGATGGTAAGGCTGGTTCTCCGTAACCAGCCGAATTGGCTGGTAGCCGTGGCTGTATGCGATCTGCATTAATCACGGAATGGGCGCTCTATGCCATGTACAGGCAGGATGCCTGTGCTACTTTTCGATTCCGCATTTGGCCTTCGCTGCCTTGGCAGACGCATAGGCGCCACGTCGCGCGCTGCTTCGATGGCTTCGCATTTCTTGGCAATGGCCAAAGGACGCCTTGACTTGAAATCCAGGCATCTCTATCCCCGCCACGATGTCGTTAGGCCCTGTCCAGCATCCTGAATCTGTCGTCGCGGTTTACTCGGGGGGAATTGATTCTACGGTAATGCTTTATGCGATGAGAGAGCGTGGCATCGACATTCGAGGGGCGATCAGTTTTGACTATGGACAAAAGCATCGCAAGGAAATCGATGTTGCGGCGAAGGTTTGCGAGCAACTGGCGATCGAACATCAAATAGCGGATCTTAGAGCTATTTCTGGATTGTTTGGCCACAGTGGATTGGTAGATAGGGAATCAGTAGTTCCAGAAGGGCACTACGAAGAAGAGTCGATGAAGTCGACTGTAGTACCTAATCGAAATATGATTCTCATATCCTTGGCGACCGCGTGGGCCATCACGAAAGACGCGCAAGGGGTCGCGTATGCAGCTCATTCGGGCGATCATGCGATCTATCCAGATTGTCGGGAGTCTTTTGCCGCTGCCTTGGACCAAGCTATTCAACAATGCGACTGGACGTCCGTCCGTCTCTACCGTCCATTCGTCGAATCGAGCAAATCGGAGATCCTGGCGGAGGGAGCCCGGTTAAAGGCTCCTTTGGGCGAAGCCTGGTCCTGTTACAAGGGAGGGGATCTGCATTGCGGGAGGTGCGGCACCTGTATAGAGCGCCGAGAAGCATTCTTCCTGGCGGGAGTGGAGGACCCAACGGTCTATCAGGCGGATGCTCCCGAGCTCGAAACGCTTGTCAATGCAGGCTGGCGTTTGACAACATAGAGCCGATGTTCACTTGCCAGAAAACCTATTCCGACATCCCGTTTGCTCACAGGCAGGACAAGCACGAAGGCCATTGTCGACAAATTCACGGCCACAATTGGAGTTTCACTTTCACATTCGGATGCCGGGAGCTGGACGAATGCGGGTTTGTCGTGGATTTCGGAAAGTTGAAACCGTTACGCGACTGGATATCCGAGAATTTGGATCATGCGTGCGTTTTTAATGAGGATGATCCGATGCTGGAGCAGTTCACTGGTATGAAGGATCAATCGGGAAAGGATGTCTTTAAACCTTACATTGTTGATCAATGCTCTAGTGAAGGCTTGGCCAGTCATTTGTACGATGTAGTAGATCCTATGATACGCAAGCTTACCGATAAGCGGGCGTGTCTGCTATCGGTGACCGTTATAGAAGACTCAAGGAATAGCGCGACATTCGCCCCGGACGGACCCTAATGCGCTATCCCGTTTACGAGACCTTCCAATCTTGGCAGGGTGAAGGCGTTCATCTTGGAAAATCAACGTTTTTTATTCGTCTTTTTGGATGCCCGGTTCATTGCCCTTGGTGCGATTCGGCCGGCACGTGGCATCCGGACTACGTTCCAGATCGAATCGAGAAGATCGAAGCGGCGGAACTGGCGGATTTTGCCGCGAAGGCGAAACCTGATTTGGTAGTGGTGACAGGTGGCGAACCAGTGATACACGATCTAGAGTGTCTAACGGACGCATTGGAAACTTCGGGTTTGTCGAGACATTTGGAAACTTCGGGTTGTCGCGAAATTTCCGGAGATTGGGATTGGATTACGTTGAGCCCGAAGCGGGAATCGCCTCCTGTTGAAAGCGCTCTGAATCAAGCGAATGAATTCAAGGTAATTGTCGATAGTGAGCGATCGATCGACGAATGGACAGAATTTCTATCCGGACAGATCGACTCTAGGCCAATTTGGCTCCATCCTGAATGGTCGCAACATTCCAATGCCGAAATTCTCAACCGAATCACTGAATTCGTAAAAGAGCGGGGTTCGCCCTTCAGGGCAGGAGTACAAGCCCATAAATATTATCAGGCGGATATCCTGGACCCTAGCTCGGCTAAACCAAATCCTCTTGGAGGAAATCCAAAACTTGGATACTAAAATTCGTTTGAATTAATGAATTTCAAGAGAGTCAGCCTTGTAAACTATCGAAACATACGCCGGGCCCGAATTGATCTGGATTCTCGGAGAATATTCTTTCACGGAGCCAACGGGCAAGGGAAGACGAATTTATTAGAAGCGCTAGGAATGGTTACGGCCTTGAGAGCATTCCGGACGCACGAGAATAGAGTTATGATAGGCCCTGACGGAGAATTTGGGGAAGCTCGCTTCGATATTGAATGCGAGCGGTCTGGTGAATCCATTGTGGATCTTCGAATAAAAAAGTCGGGAAAAGAGGTAAAAGTGGATAGTGAGCCCGTTAAGCGATTGTCGGACTTTGCGGGAAGGTACCCAACGGTTGTTCTCTCATCGAATGACTTGCAGTTGACTCGAGGTTCTCCGGGAGGACGTAGACGTTTTATCGATACGTTTATTTGTGGAATTGACAGAGGGTATTTTGCGGCGCTTCAAAAGTATCAAAAATTGCTGCAAGAAAGAAATGCGTTGTTGCGTTCAGAAGAAAATGAGGGAGTCGTTACGGCGTTTGAGAAGCAGATGGACATTCCGGCTGTAACGATAGGTCGCGCTCGAAAAGATATTATCGGTGAGCTGCTCAAAATCGCGTCGCCCATTTACAAGGCCCTCTCTAGTGATTCGGAGGAGATGGGAATCGAGTATACTACCAGCGCAGCAGTGCAGAATGAAGGGGAGTTCTTGGAGATTCTAGAAAAGAACCGAAAGCGAGATCGCTATCTGCAATCAACAAGCCAAGGTCCGCACAGGGATGACTACGCTTTATTCGTCAATCGACTGCCCGCAAGCGATTATGCTTCCGAAGGACAGCAAAGGTCCATCACCTTAGCTCTTTCGCTCGCGATCATTCAATACTGGAGAGACAATATGGGGCTGCTCCCAGTAGTCCTGGCTGATGACGCGTTTGCCGAATTGGACAGTCATCGACGCGAACGCTTTTGGGAATTGTTGAGCGATGATATGCAGTTGGTCGCTACCGGTACCCAATTACCTGAAATTTGCCGGGGCGACGATTGGCAAACGGTGGTAGTTGCTGATGGCGTGTTCAGTGGTTGAGTAAGGAATTCTATTTAGGCAGATAGGTTTAATTCGGCGGTTAATGTCGAGCGTTTGACAAGAGGGATAGTGGCCATGCAGAAGCGTATCTATATTCTGGATAACTTAATGAATGCGACAACCTAGCAAGATTTGACTAATCCGTTCGGTCGGACTCGGGACTGTTGACCACCCGCTTTCAGCGGGCCCCATCCCCGGTCGCTTTCGCTTCCTCCGTCAAACCCCGTGGGTTCTCGTCCAGTCTCGGCTTGGCAGCCTCGCAGGGACTCGAACCCCGACAGAAGGAACCAGAATCCTTAGTGCTACCATTACACCACGAGGCTGTCAGAGCCGCAGAAAGTAGCGACTCAATAACCTGAATCAATAGAAAAAGGCGGTTGGAGTGGCCGCTCGAAGATCGGCCGCTATCTCTTGAACTTTGCGGGGCGAGCTTAGTTTTGGCTTGCCTTGCTCTTGCGAGACTCTCGCTTAGCAGCTCCTTTGTAGGGAGCGTTTTTCCAGAATCCTCGGTAGAAGCAAGACCGGTTGCTGGCCAAAAATTTTCGGCATTGCTCTGCATCTTGTTGATTTGCAACAATTGTGGAGGGGTAGAACGGTTCATGATGGATTCGCCTCCTATCGGCACTTAGAGAGACGAGTTTAGCCAGGATCGTAGAAATGCCGATGAGCAATCTCTAATGATTGTTGATTTCACTCGGGTAGCGCGTTTGATCGGAGCAATGAAAGTGGCGATTATAAGTGGGACCAGTATTGCTCGATCTGGGATATTCGATGATTGCGAGCTCCATCTGGCTTCAACCCCTTTTGGCGAGATCGAATACAAGGAATCAAGCGGTGTTGTCGTTATCAACCGCCACGGATTTCGGAATCCCTTGCCGCCTCATCGATCGAACTATCGCGGTTATGTACACCTTCTTAAGGAGTTGGATGTCCAGGCGACATTGTCGATAAATTCGGTGGGCTCGCTAACTGACGATTTGCCTCCTGGAAGCTTGGTCTCTTGCTCGGACTATGTCAGCTTCGCTCCGATCACCTTCATTGATGATGCTCCCAGCGGTTTCGCTCCGAGTATAGACAATGGATTGTTGGGTGAAATAGAACCCCGCTTGTCTTGTCCGGTAAGTAAAGATCGAGTCTATGCCCAAACGAAAGGGCCTCGATTTGAAACCAAGGCTGAGGTAAGAATTCTGCAAAACTGGGGATGCGATGTGGTTGGCATGACCCTTGCGAATGAATGCGATCTGCTCCTAGAAAGCGGGATATCCGTCACCTCGCTTTGCATGGTCGATAATTTTGCCCATGGTATTGGGGGACAACAACTTAGTTATGGGGTATTTCATGATTTGGTTCACGAGAATCAAAAAACCGTAGACGAGGCGCTTGAAGTGTCGCTCGAAAGTTTCAAAGTTTGAGGACGGAGTTTGGGAAGATGGGAAGAGAAACGATAGCTAGAATTGTAAATTCCCTCGGGAATAAGCCGATGGGATAATTTGTCTTAAACGGAACTATCGCCGGTGACGAGCAGCATGGAAAAAACAATGAGCGAATTTCTCCCCACTGAAGTAATGAATTCATCTCGAGATGTGTTCCACCGGTTGAAGACAGTGATCGGGAGTCGCATTAAGGGCAAAGATGAGGTGATCGACAACATACTCATTTGCCTAGCGGCTGGAGGGCATGCGCTGATCGAGGACCTTCCGGGCGTGGGCAAAACGACTCTAGCCTACTGTTTGGCAAAGGCAATGCATTCGGATTTCAAGCGAATCCAGTTTACGAGCGATCTGCTTCCCACGGATGTGACTGGAGTATCCGTATACGATGAGAAGGAAAAGTCATTCATATTCAAAAAAGGCCCGATATTCTCGAACATCGTGCTTGCAGATGAGATCAACCGGGCAACGCCTAAGACGCAGTCGAGTTTGCTAGAGGTCATGGACCATGGCCGTGTATCCATTGATGGCGAGACGCATGTGGTAGGCGATCCGTTTATCGTTTTGGCTACGCAGAACCCGGTCGACTACGAAGGGACGTTTCCTCTGCCAGAGAGCCAAATGGATCGTTTCCTGATGCGACTGCAAATGGGATACCCAAGCCAGGAAAACGAGTTGCAGATTCTCGCGAGCGAAAACTCGAATTACAACGATTTGGACTTCGGCGATCCTGTCAGTCGAGAAGACATCGTTCGTGTGCGGAGTACCGTGGCGAATGTGTATGTCGAGAATAGCGTGCTTGAATATATCTTGGGAATCATCACCGCGACCCGAACCGAGACCGAGTTTAAAGCGGGGATCAGCGTTCGCGGTTGCTTAGCCCTAAAAACGGCTGCTCAAGCTCGAGCGCTATATTTGGGTCGCGACTTCGTCTTGCCCGAGGACGTGGAATCAGTATCGTCCGCGACACTTAGCCATCGTCTGAATCTCCGTAGACCATCGTCCGACGCGATCGAGGAACGTCGTTTAGTGGAAGGGATCGTATCCAGGATTTTGGCGGTCGTTCCTCAGCCAAAGTAAGCAGGGCCGGATTTCATGGCTCTCCTAGTTTCAAAAGACCAGTTCGATTGGAGAGGGCCGGCGTCCACTAAGGAGCCCAAGCCTTTTTCTCGCCGAATCATGGAGCTTTTCGTCCCGCCGAAGGGAGAGAAGGTGCTTCCCACGGCTTCTGGAATGATGCTGATTCTGATAGGGCTCTGCCTAGGTTTGGCGGCTTACAATACCGAGAACAATATTCTCTTTATCGCCTTGTCGCTGCTGATCGCCACTATAGTCATGAGCGGGATTTTTTGTTGGTCGAATATCATTTCCGCCCGATGGAGGCTTGAGAATAGCTCCACATTTCGTGTGGGGGAAACAGGAGAGGTCGCAGTTGTCGTTGAAAATGCCCGACAGCGATTTCCGCTTTTCAGTCTGCTTTTCGAATTGGGAAGCGATAAGACCGAAGAGTTTAGAGAGTTGCATTTAAGAGACAGCGTGGCTCCGGGGGAATCTGCGCGGCTTGTTTGGCGCTACAAACCGGAAAGGCGTTGCCGAACGAAGATCCGAATTCTGGAAACAACGTCTTTATTTCCCTTTGGATTCCTGAAGAAGCACGTTCCTGGTGGTTGTGTAAGCGAGGTGAGCATATGGCCTGCTCGCATCGAATACCGAAGGTTGAAAAACCTGGGCTCAGGCTTTGGCTGGCAAGGGGCAAGCACGAAAGCTAGAGGCACTACGGGCGAATTGATAGGGCTTCGCGAATATAGTCGAGGAGATGCTCCGCGCTCGATCCACTGGAAAGTTTCCGCACGTCAGGGCGCATTGGTCGTAAAGCAAAATGCGGCCGAAAGTCAGGCGCGCTATACGCTGCATGTCAGCCACTCGAAGTATTTATGGCCCACTAAGGAGATATTTGAACGCATGTGTTCATTCGTGGTCAGCTTAGCTGAAGATCTCTTTCTGGCTGGCGATTTAGATTACTGTCGAATCGAAGGTGGTCCGGAAATCAAAATCAGCCGTGTTTCGGACCTGAGTACGTTCTTCGATCAAATATCATCTCTAGAATGGGATGCTGATTCCGGTGGCGGTAAAAGCGAAGACGCGGGAAATGCGGTAAGTTTTCGGCCTGTAGATGGAATTCAAGTAGCTGCATATTTAAATGGTAAGGCAATCGCAAAAGCTTAGTGTGAACGATATGTTCCGGATCAAGTGGCTTTTGGGAGCCACTATGGCGATTGTATCCATAAGTTCGCTATTCAATTTGGAGAGCCACACGCGAGTTCAAGGAGCGGTTTGTTTTGCTGTTCTCGCGATCAGCATCGTTTTTCCAAAGCTACTCGCGAGCGCTCCTCCGATTGTCTGGAAGTTGTTCGCATTTAGCATCATTCCAATGGTGTCGATCGATATTTTCGCCAAGGAGACGGTCCCGGCTTTACTGAATCTGAATACGTGGCTGGTTTTGTATCGCGGCTTGAATCATCAAAAGCGCCGCGAAGAAATGCAGCTCGTTTTGCTTTGCCTGTTTTTACTCGTTATGGCAGGAATGTTGACGACCTCACTTGTATTTGGTGTACAGTTACTTCTTTACACCGGATTGGCGTTGGGATTTTTGACTATGGGCACTTTGCTGGAGAGCAAATCCCAGGGCGATAGCGAGGGAATCGATCCAAAGGAAGCATGGAAAAACCATAGGGGTTGGTGGCAGTTGTCGAATCGAGCGGGCTACCGTAATATGGCCTTGGGATCGGCCATGTTCGCGTCATTGCTGGGGATAGCTGGGTTGGCTTTCTTATTTATACCTCGGGTCGATGTCGAAGAAAAGGTAGACCTGTTTAAGATGAAAGCGATTTCATCGCAGACGGGATTGAGCGATTCGGTGCAATTGGGCGAGGTTACCAATATAAAGAAAGACAATCGAGTGGCGCTGCGTGTCGATGTCTCTGGAAGGGCTTTTGTTCCCGCGATGCCTTATTGGCGAGCGCTTGCGTTGGATGAATACAAGAATGGAGGATTCAGTGTATCGCCCGCTCTGAAGAACATGCTGGAGGATAGGCGGTGGACGCCTTACAATGCTATTCGATTTTGGAACGACCGTTGGTTTGCTGATACCCCTAGCCGAGATTCTATGAGAGATCGTTGGACGTTTTTCCTCGAGCCAGGCGTGAGCAAATTCCTTCCGGTATTGGGTTCGTTTCGACATCTGACGTTCTCTGATCTAGATAAATTATCGATAGGCCCTTACGAGCATGCGTTCTCTCTGGAGGATACACCTTCTAAAATGGTTTCATATCAGCTCGAAGGAATCGATCTTTCGCCGACAATTCCAACAATAGATACGTATTCGCATCTTGAAGACTTCAATGTGGATGCGAAGGGCAGAAGATATGAGCAGGATTCCTCGTATCCGAGGACCTTGCTGGAACTGCCAATGGATTCTGGTTCAAGGGAGTATATTGATAAGGTAGTGAGAGAAATCAGCCAGGGTGTACCAATGACAGCCGTGGATTTCGCGACGAAAGCTACTGAATATCTTGCTAGCGCGCACGGATACTCTCTCAGCTCAACTCTTCCTTCGGATTCTAGCTTGGAGGATCCGATTGCCCGCTGGATGAATGCAGGACTAGACGGGCATTGCGAGTTTTTCGCTTCATCGCTGGTTTTGCTATCTCGAGCGGCTGGCTTTCAAGCAAGACTGGTAGTGGGATTCAAAGGAGGGGCATGGAATGCATTTGAGAATTACTACATGGTCCGAAATTCGGATGCTCATGCCTGGGCGGAAATCAATGACGGACAGGGCAACTGGCTACGAGTCGATCCTACGCCCGGATCGGGATTGCCTACGACCGTGCCGCAAACGATAGCTTTGAGCTCGCAAATAGCTGAAGGAGGATCGCAAGCGTATTTAGATAGCCTGCGAATGCTGTGGTATCGACGGATCGTTAATTTTGACGAGCAAGCGCAGAAAGAAGCGGCAATCCAAATCAAGGATTTTCTGCTCGCCTATATGCAAATCGCAGAAGAATGGACAATCAAGGGCATCAAGGAATTGTACAATTGGATTGTCGCCCCTTGGAGCACGAAAAAATTCATTACGACTACGAGTTCCTTGGTTATTGCAGTTTTGATACTGCTTTATCAACGAAACCTGGCCCTGAATTATCGAGAATTATTGCTTGTCCCATTCAGACGGGGGGACCCGATTCGACGCAAGGCGAGTAAACTCTTGAACCGAAGTGAAGGTAAAGTGGCGGAAGTGTCCGAGGAGCTGGCCGTCAGGCGCGAAAACGTGATCTCGGAACTGCAAAGGCTTCGCTTTGGGCCCAAAGAGTCTTGGAATGATCCACGCGTAGTTTTTAGGGAAGCGAGACGTTTGCTATAGCTTCTTCCTTTGCGGTATCCAAATATTCAGGATACTTTTTAAAGTAGGCTTCAAGGACGTAGCGAGCCATAGGAGCGGCATAAGTGCCACCGCCGAAACTTTGGTTCAGTTCTTGGCCTTCAACAAGGGCGGCAATGGCGATTTGCGGGTCGTCCACTGGCGCGAAACCGATAAACCAAGCTAGTTCGAGATTGCCTTCAGCTTTATTTATTTGGGCGGTACCCGTTTTTCCTGCTACGGAAACGCCTTCAATGATGGCAGCCCGCGCTGTTCCGGTTGGGCTGACGACGCGATCCATTCCCTCGACAATTGCCTTGTGAATGTCCACTGGAAGTCCGAGTGGCTGCGGAGGAGAGCGTCGTAATAATTGGGTTGCGCTTTGCTTTAAAATCGTAGGGCTAGAGTAGACTTGGTTCTTCGCGATTGAGGCAGCGAGCATCGCCATCTGAAGGGGAGTCACCGTCAGGGCCCCTTGACCGATTGACATATTCGCGGTATCTCCAGGATACCAGGGTTCTCCGGTCCTGCTCTTTTTCCAGTCTCTTGACGGCGTGAGCATGCTTCTCGTTTCATTGGGCAAGTCCACTTGAGTGGGAGCATTGAGGCGCATATAGATCGCCTCTTGGCTTAGATTGTCGACCCCGGTGGCGAGTCCGACTCGATAGAAATACTCGTTGCAACTCTTCTCGATGGCCGTTCTGAGATCGATCTCCCCATGGCGACCCATGCATGGGAATCTGCGGCCACCGATTTGATGAGCTCCATCGCATTCGAAAACGGTAGACGCATCGATCTTGCCCGCTTTTAACCCAGCGATAGCTGTGATGAGTTTAAATGGCGAACCTGGCGGATATAGGCCTCTGATGGCTTTGTTCTCCCAAGCCTTACGTTCGCTTATGTCCGCGAATACAATATTCGAAATAAACGGAGACGTTGCATTCAAATCATAGTCAGGCCTGCTTAGCATGGCGAGGATCTCCATGCTGTTGATGTCTATGGCTACCAACGCCCCTTTATCTTTGTACAGATCGTATCCAGATTCTCCTGCCAATTGAAGATCAATGTCGATCGACAATGTGATGTCTTTTCCCTTTTCAGGATAGGTTTGCCTAATGGGCTCGACCTGGTATCCGCTGGGATCGACTACCCAAATTTCCGATCCGGTCTTTCCCTGCAGCACTTGATCAAATTGCTTTTCGATTCCGTTTCTTCCATAGGTCCCTTTAGACGCGAAAGTCTTGAGCTCGTTTCCGGGCATGTCGCTTTTTACCTCAAGTGGACTCTGCCCTACGTAACCAAGGGCATGAGCGGCTGCGTTCTCGTAGGGGTAGTGCCGCATATTGGATACGTAAACTTGAACGGGAGATTCGACGGGGAGCGATTCCAGAAGAACCGCGAATTCCGAGGCTGTCAGGTTGTTTACGATCGGGTAGGGCAATAGCGGGTTGACGTACAAATGCCTGGAAATATCGCTAGCGTCGACTTCTTCTTGGCGCCCAATCAATCGGTTAACTTCAGAGAGATAGCTTTGGAGCACCATCGCTCGAGAGTGAACTCTAAGTTGAGAGTAGCTCTCGATTTTCTCTCCGCGCTCGCGGTAATCGCGCACGAGGCTTCTGTAGTGGTTGTGAAATGCGCTTTGGACGAGATCGTCTGAAAGGAAAACGACCGCTGAGAATTTTGGCCAATTGGAGACGAGAACTCTGCCGTCTCGGTCCAGCAAATTGCCCCTTGGTCCGGGAGTGAGAATCCGCCGCTGGTTTTGAATCTTCTCTCGGTTAGCGTGGGATTCGGATTCAATTAGCTGCCGATAAAAGAGGCCGCTGTAGAGCAATGACAATAGTATTATTAGAAGCCCATAGAATATCCACAGCCGAGACTGATACTTTTTTGTATTGTCGGGGTTCATCGTTTGTGACGAGACTCCTGATGTACGTGGATTCCCAGGATTCCGAGAATATCCACGATTGATCTAGAATATAGAGTGTAGAGCAGAGCCACAACTAGACTGCTTGATATCGCATTTACGCTAATAAGTAAAGGGTCGATGCCGTTGGTTCCTAGGTAGGCTCGGGAAAAAAGCGTGTAAGCGAGGTGAACCAGGATATTGGCGAATAGAGCCGTCACGATGGCGAGATCATCGGTTTCTCGCTGAATTTGGCTCTTGAAGAGGGCAATGGCGAAATGAAGTCCAACAAGTATTATCAAGCTTGAACCAAAGGGGAGGGGGATTCGGCTATCGATATTGAAAGCGACAGGAACTAGTGAGAGGGCTCCTTGCGTTGGGCTCAATATCAAGGAGCTGGAGGTAAGCAGCATTCCTGTAATTAGTATATAGATACCGGTAAAGGCGATGTGGTAATTGATCTCCGAAAAGATGAATAAGGTTACGTAGTGGCAAATTGCGACAATCAGCCATCGATTTCGCGATAGGAGATTCACTGCGCGGTCCCCTCGTCTAGCGAAATGAGTACCGCGACTTCTGTCAGATTCGATAAACGAGGTTCCAAACGAATTTCTCCGTCTTGGAACATGCCGCTAGAACCTGGTTTCAAACTAACCAAATGACCGATGTGGAGCCCTGCGGGAAAAACCCCACCCATTCCGGAAGTGAGGATCCTGGGAGGATTGGAGGAATCGACGGCAATATCAGTGGGGACGTATTGGGCAATACCGATAGGCGAACGGAAAAGTCTAAATCCAGCGCCCCGAAAACTCATTGGACGGTTGTCGCCTTCGATGATTACCGCCATTCTCAGGTGGTTATTGCTTAGCAATTCGACTGTGGACGTGTATTGATGCACTTCGCTGATACGACCGACAACTCCTCCTGCGAATACGACGGGCGCTCCCATTGGAATGCCATGCAATGAACCTTTCCTAATTTCGAGCTGGTGCCACCAGGAATTAAATTCGCGGGTAACCACTCGCGCGATTTCGTATTTGTATTCAGGCCGAGAGGGCAGCCCTAGTAGCGACTCTAGGCGGCTGATTTCCTCTCTCATCGCCTGATTCTCGAGTATCATCAGTTCGTAAGTGGCATTTAGATGGGCCAGGTCTTTTCCTGCTTCGTAGAGCTCGCTTTTAGATTTGGATCGGGCAGCCCAAAAATTTTGAAGTTCGCGGACGTAGGAGGCGCTCGCAGAAATAGGCGCTTGAAACTCGTAGAACGCGGATCGCAGGGTGGATTTGACGATGAATGGAACGAAAATCCAGAAAATCGCTACCGCGATAAGAACGGCGAAAGGCTTTTTATTGAAGAGTCGCTTTTTAAGCAATTCGGTACCGTTCTTAATGGGTTTGCTCTATGCAGCGCTTTCGGAGTTCTCAAATTGAGCGCGGCGGGATTTTCTTGATGAACACGACGCGTATTCCGACTCGCAGTACACTGGCCCGAGCAGTTTAGTCCTTTGAATCGCTAGAGACATAGGGAAGAAGGGCGTTCAATTCCGCCAAAACAGCCCCCGTTCCGTTCGCAACCGCGCTGAGCGGATCATCGGCGATCGTTACGGGTAGCCCTGTACGATCGCACAGCAACTGGTCGATACCTCGCAATAGGCCTCCACCGCCCGCTAGTACGAATCCTCGGTCAACAAGATCCGCGGACAGTTCCGGAGGACAGCGTTCGAGGGCGCTTCTTACAGCTTCAACGATGGCATTAACCGTGTCGTTTAGGGCTTCACGTATTTCTTGCGACGATACTTGGATGGTTTTCGGCAAGCCGGCCACTGAATCGCGGCCTTTAACTTCTAAAGTCATTTCATCGTCGAGGCCGTAGGCCGATCCGATCCTAAGCTTGATCTCCTCGCCGGTGCGCTCGCCGATCAAGAGATTGTAGGCCCGCTTCATGTAGTTGATTATAGCAGCGTCCAACTCGTCGCCACCCACTCGAATACTCTTGGCGTAGACGACTCCCGCCAGGGAAATGATAGCCACTTCGGTAGTGCCGCCGCCGATATCTACGATCATGTTGGCAGCAGGTTCTTCCACGGGGAGGCCTACGCCGATCGCGGCCGCCATAGGCTCTTCGAGCAGCATGACATCGCGGGCCCCCGCATGCGTGGCGCTTTCCTTTACGGCCCGCTTTTCGACTTCGGTGATTCCGGACGGAATAGCGATGACTACGCGAGGAGGAATTATTTTCGCCGTTTGCACCTTTTTGATGAAATAGCGAAGCATGGCTTCGGTGATGTCGAAATCGGCAATGACGCCGTCTTTCATTGGCCGAATCGCGGTGATGTTTCCGGGCGTTCTTCCTAGCATCTTTTTCGCTTCGTCGCCGACCGCCAATACACGACGGGTACCGCTATGGATAGCAACGACGCTCGGTTCCCGCAAAACGATTCCTTTGTCCTTCGAGTAGACCAGGGTATTTGCCGTGCCAAGATCGATGCCGATATCGTTTGAGAAAAGACCGAGAAAATTGCGCAACATGAATGGCTAAAATGCTCAATGAAAGGGCATTTTGTAGCAAGCGTTTAAACGGGGCTCGGCCCAAAAGCAATTTTGAATACGATAAAAAGCTGCTAAACGCCAGCTCTGCAACTGGTTGTCGCGCGAACTTAGCCGTACTTGAATACTGGTTTTAGGGGTGAAATCGGAGCCGTTCCACGAATTTGCCAACGCTGTTTAAACCAGTTACGGTGGCATCGGTACCGGTAACCGGATTTTAAGGACATCGATTATGAGCTACTAGAAGTCGTCTTTTCCTCGGAAGCCGCTTTCGGCTCCTCATCGACTGACCGGGGATTCTCGATAGGCCTTTTAACCTCTGGCTCTTCGTCCATGGCGTTCCGGATATCGTCTTCAATCGTGCTAGTCGCTTTCTTGAATTCCTTAATGGACTTTCCGACTCCGCGAGCGAGTTCGGGCAGTTTTTTCGCTCCAAACAGGAGGATGAAAACGATTAGAATTACGACGACTTCGGTCCAATTGAGATTCTGGATAAATGCTAGTGAATTGACGGTTTCCATTTTGAAATCCTTTTATAATTTAGGGCTTGAGAACGATAAGCGTCATTAAGTTGCCCGATTATTGGCTGGGTTGCAATGCTGCTTTACGATCGATGTTTCGTTCAGGTTTAAAAAGCTATTGTTTGGCACCGGAATCAACAGGTCCGCTTTGAGGCCCGTTGAGAAATGTATTCGGGCCATCGAATTGCTCGCTTTCGAAGAAACCGTGCAACTGGCGGATCCGGGTTGGGTGGCGCATCTTTCGAAGAGCTTTGGCCTCGATTTGGCGAATGCGCTCACGGGTGACTTTGAATTGCTTGCCAACTTCCTCTAGAGTTCTGCTGTAGCCGTCGACAAGCCCGAATCGAAGCGAAAGGACCCGACGCTCTCGCTCAGTTAAACTGTCGAGTACGTCGATAATCTTCTCCCTCAGAAGGCTGAACGCTGTTTGGTCATACGGGTTTTCAGCTGACTTGTCTTCGATGAAATCGCCGAAATTGGTGTCATCTCCATCGCCTACCGGGCTTTGCAATGAAATCGGTTGTTGAGCCATTTTCATGATGGTCTGCACACGTTCGACGGGCAGAGCCATTTCCTCGGCGACTTCCTCAGGCGTTGGCTCGTGACCGTACTCTTGAAGTAACTGTTTCTGGACCTGCATCACCTTATTCAAGGTTTCGATCATGTGCACAGGAATGCGGATCGTGCGTGCCTGATCCGCGATGGAGCGCGTAATCGCCTGTCGAATCCACCACGTCGCGTAAGTCGAGAATTTGTATCCGCGCCGATATTCGAATTTTTCAACGGCTTTCATTAGACCCATGTTGCCCTCTTGAATGAGGTCCAAGAAGGATAGGCCGCGATTCGTGTATTTCTTGGCAATAGAGATGACTAAGCGAAGATTGGCTTCCACCATTTCGGTTTTCGCTCGATGGGCATCTTTGAGATGCTTGCGGACATCGCCAATTAATCGAACGAGCTTTTCGGGATCGAGACGGTGCTTGTCGTGAATCTCTTCGAGCTCGAGTTTCAAGGCGTCCGCATTGATGCGGGCGTCTCTCTGAGTTTTCGGCTTTCGCGCTCGATCTAAATCGCGATTGATACGGCTGATTCTGCCTAGATCCTTTGTAATCGCGTCATCGATGTGCTCTTCGTATACCTTGAGCTTGAAGAAGAATTTTGGAAAATTGGCCCGAAGCGTGTTTTCCTGTTTGCGAAATTTGGAACGTATTTTCTTACGGTTGTCGGCGTTGTCTTCGGCTCGCAGTTCGCCCCAAGTTTTGAGCATGCGCTCCTGGGTTTTACGCGATCGCTCAAGTAGAGTGGGCAAGGCTTGGAAATAGGATTCGCGGTTCTCAATCTTCTTGTCGATGACGATGCGGTCGAAGCGTTCATCGCGGTTAAGTAGCTTCTCCGCTAGATCGAGAGTGAATTCGGAGGTTAAGCCGACGGAAAATAGGGTTTCCTGGGCCTTGAGCTCCGCATTCTCAATGCGCTTTGAGATTTCAACTTCTTGCTCGCGCGTCAACAGAGGCACCTGGCCCATCTGTTTGAGGTACATGCGAACCGGGTCGTCGAGAATGTCGTGACCGCTGGTTTTGGTTTGGGCTTCTTCCTGCTCTTCTTGCTTGGCTTTGAAGGAGTCGACCTCGCTCGGATCCAGTATCTCGATCTCAAGATTTTGTAAAATTGAGACGATGTTATCGATATCGTCTTGCCGATTGACGCCTTCGGGCAGGGCTCCATTGATATCGCTGTAGGTGAGGTACCCTTGCTCTTTAGACTGACGTATGAGTAGGCGAATTCGCTCGTTCACCTGATGTTTCGACATTCCTTTTGAAGAACTGGCGTCGCTTTTCTTTTTGCGTGGCATTTGTTTTCGGTGGCGTGGGTTAAACCGGGCTGGTTCGCGGATGTCGCGCGCTCACCCGATTTGTGGTGGATGGTTCTTAATATGCTGTAATTTTACAATTTCGTCAAAAAGAGAGATTGAGTCGTCGTTTTGTTCGGATTGTTTCCTGGCAATTTCAAGTTTTATCTTTTTTATCTGCTGGTCCGCGAATTTAACAGCTAGGCGTTTAACGGCTTCGTTGGCCAGCCGGGAAGGGTTTTCGTACTCGGGCTTGTCGAAAATCAAGTCGACAGCGAGCCCCTTTAGTTCGGCCTTTTCGATCTGATCGTTAATAGAATCGGGTCCATTCCACATGTCATGGAGAATGGCGTTTAGGACTAGGTTAAGCAGTTCTCCCTCGGGAGATGTGGTATCGATCCATGACTCGTCGACTGCCTGAGCGATCCTCCTGCTGATTTCCTCCTCGTTCAGGCATAGCGTGAGTAGGTCCCGTTCCACGGTGTGGACAGGTTTACCATTGATTGGTTCATTCTGGACACCTTCTTTCGGCCGCTTCGATGCTCGGCTGCTTATTTGCCTTCTCTTGTAGCGGATGAAATCGCGATTTGCCGCCGACAAGTCGATGTCAAGAATCACGGCCATTTGTTTAACGAATTCAGATTGAGCCATTTCAGAGTCGGCTTTGACAATGATATCGAAGAGTTCGTTGGCCGCCTTGGATTTGGCCTGCGGCGAAAGATTGTCTGGATCTTTGACGATGGCGCCGCTTGCGAAGTTCATGGCATTGATTTCCCTGGAGACTAGATCCGCTATGCCTTCCGGACCATACTCGCGAAGGAAATCATCGGGATCTTCTCCCTCGTTCAAGGGAATGAATGATGTCTCCACGCCTTGAGCCAGAGCGATCGGCAGCATCCTCAAGGCTGCTTGTTTGCCAGCTCGGTCCCCGTCCAAAAGGCATTGCATTCGGGGCTCGTATCGTTTGATCAAGCGCAACTGGTTTTCCGTGATTCCCGTGCCTTGCGGGGCCACGGCGCCTTTGATGCCAACTGACCAGCAGCGAATCGCGTCGAGCTGCCCCTCAACCATTACGAAAGGAGTGTCAGGGCCGACTTCCATTCGAGCGCGGTCCATGTTGAAAAGAATGGCGCCCTTGTTGAATAAGGGAGTTTCGGGAGAATTCACGTACTTCGCCTCGCGGCTCGGGTCGTCTTTGGGAGTGAGATCCAATTGCCGCGCGGTGAAAGCGGCAATCCTTCCTTGATGATCGCGAATAGGAATCATCAGTCGTCCCCGAAATCGGTATCCCATAGACGCGGGCTCGAGTCCTCGGCGCGTAAAGAAAAGACCGCTGGCTTCAATCGCCTTGCCTGAAAATCCTTTTTTGAGAACTCGTTTTCCCAGTTCGACTCCGGAAGCGGGAGCGAAACCGATTTTAAAATCGTCTGCTATCGCAAGCTCGAACCCGCGTGAATCCACCCAGTAATCCCTAATCCATTGTCCGTCGTCGCTCTTTGAGCTGAAGGCTTCCTGGTAATAATCGGCCACGAATTCGTGCAGATCGAACAGCTCTTGTCGCAAGCTGCGATCTTCACGGGGACGGCCGTCTTCTTCATACTCCAACTCGACGTTGAATCGACTCGCTAAGGTTTCAACTGCTTCGACGAATGAAAGGCGCTCGGTTTCCATCACGAAACTGATGATGTCGCCAGCGTTCCCGCTGGAAAAGCACTTGTAGAAACCTTTGTCGGGAGATACGAAGAATGACGGGGTCTTCTCATTATTGAATGGGCTCAAACCCTTGAAATTCGATCCTGCCCGTTTTAGAGAAACTTCTCTAGAGACGACATCGAATATGCTGATGCGTTCTTTGAGGTCGCGAATACTGCTCGGCTTGATGGCTGGCATGCGGAATCGAATCGATGTTCGATGGAATAGCTAGCGACCTAGATAGGTCCTCGCTTCGTCGACCCCAGGTTCGCTTGGAGCTGCCTTCTGGAGAAAATCCTCGTATGCTTGAACGACTCGACTACGGGGAGCGTTCGCTCCTCTAAGAGTTTGGGCGAGAATGAGTGAAATAGGGGCGCTACCAGGGAAAAGGTTCGCAAGAGCTTCAGCTTCTTCGATGACTCGGTTGGCGTTTTGAGTCTGCGAAATAATCGACAGGTAGCTATTGGCGATTCTGGGCGATGTTGGATCCCGCCGTTTCGCTTCCAAAATGCAGGCTTCTGCATCGAGCCAATTGCGGGATTGCTCGTATACGCTGGCAAGCTCGAACCATATTTCCGCGTTTTCCGAATCGGGTCCGAGCGCTCTCCAATAGAGATCCGCCGCTGCCGGCAATTCTCCATTGTCTCTGGAGGCTCGAGCCTGGGCGAGATAATCGACCGCTGGCAGATCGATCTGCGCGGGTTCCGCGGGTTCTGGAGTATCGGCGAGCGCGACGGGCGGTTTCTCAATGCTTGTATCATTTCCCGCGGAAGAAACAGTCGCAGGCTCAGAGGCGTCGGTGTCGGGCGTCGGGATAGTAGCGAGTTCCGTGGTCCCCTGGTCGGCCAATAAGGCGTCCCGTTCTCTTTGGGCTGCTTCCTGCTGGAGTCGCGCTTCGATTGCTTGCTGCTCGAGTTCCTTGCGCTTACGCTCGAGTTCCGCGGCAGCTTCGGCGATTTCTTGCTGCGCTCTCCTCCATCGTTCGATCGTCGATCTTGCCTCCCGAATTAGAGGATCCGAATTGTAGGCACCGTAGCGTTGGTCATATTGTTCAAGCCAAGTTGAGGCTGGCAGGTATTGCTGCAATTGAATCTCGAGATTGATCAATGAAGCTAGGGCGTCTCGCGCTTGTGGATCGTTTGTGTAGGCAGAAGCTTGGGAGATCCAGGAGCGGGCTTGAGGATCATTTCCCATGCGTTGGAAAAGCTGCCCAATCTTTAGGGCTGGACCTGCAGATGGCCGGATTCGGTTCCATTCGAGATAAGATTGAATGGCTTCATTGAGCTCTCCTTGGGTCTCCTGTATTGAGCCATAATTTTTCCAAGCGAGAAAGTCGTCGGGAAAGCTATGCAAGTAGGCCCGCAAGGACTCCATGGATTGGTTGCTCTCGCCGAGCCGTTCATAGAGTTCGGCTACCTTCACCCAGAGACGTTGACGGGTTTCATCTAGTTCGATTGCGTTTTCAAATGAATCGATCGCTGAAAGCGGATCATTTGCTTCTAGGTAGGTATCCCCAAGCGCTTCCTGGAGCCCAGCGCTATCTGGATTTTTTAGAGCAGCCTTTCCAAGAATAGACAGGGCGTTTGACGTTTCATCGCGTTGCCTCGCCTCGTCTGCTTTCGATATAGCTCGGGAGATCCGTTCTTCGCGGCTCGAGCAAGCAGCAAAAAGCGCAAGAGCAGCCAGAAGGAGCGGAACAATCCGTTTGCTTAGGTCGATGAGCTTATTTCGATGCATTCGGGTGAATAATAGGCTAAAGGGAGCTGAAAGCCAAGTAATTGCAAGGATTCTGTTGACGGTAAGTCTCTCATTTGTCGGACCGATTGGCCGGGTAGCAATCCTATTATATCGGAGCAGGCTGCTAGGAGGCAAAAACGATGGTGATGAAACCGTGGCTGCGTAGAGTTCGTAATGCTTGAAGAAACGGAATTTTTCCGCAACCTTCGAAACAAGCGATTGTTAAACTGATTAGTCAGCAGCCCTATGATTCCCTTCCGAAATTATCGACGGTTTCTGAACCTGTGCTCCTTTTTGGGCTTTTGGGTCTCTGGATCGGTTTACCAGACGGTGAGTGGGCAGAATCTGATTGGAGAGTTTCAAGAGATCACCGAACCGTCAAATCGCGTATTCAAGTTTCAAATCGAGGATTACGACCTCGATAACTATAAGGCGGCGGTGGAGAATCTGCTCGGTATTTATGAGCGAACCTATGAATTAGATTTCAAGCCAGGCGACAAGGGTAAGGTGGGACTTAAGGTCTACAGCAATTCTGGTCCGGGTCTCAGTACACCGGCTAACTTAGTGGAAGCAGTTGTCCAGTCGTTGGTGAAACGCGGTTTCGAGCGTTCGAATATCTTCATAATCGGGCTTAAGGGGCGAATGCTCCGAGAGTCTGGTTTTCTGCCTCCGCTGAGCCGGAGATCGATGTATTTCAATCGGGTATTTGTCAGGTCGCTAGATTCAGGCAGATACTACAATGAGCGCTGGTTTTATGATAGTCCGCTCCCGGCTCAATCTGCCCAGTACTGGATCAATCTAGAACAGGAAAATGCCGTCGGGACCAAGGATGGAGAAGAAAATGCCCGAAAGAGCTTTTTGCCGATGCCATTGATGCACGAGGTCGATTTTTGGTTAAACCTGCCATGCTATTCGGATCACCCGACTTTGGGAGTTAATGGGGCATTGATGAATGCCACGCTTTGGAATGCAAGCAACACGTCTCGATTTTTGAGAAGCCCGGCTTCAGCGCCCGTGGCTGTGGCGGAAATGGGAGCGGTTCCCGAATTGAGGGAAACCTGGGCATTGAACATAGCTAGCCTGCAGCGGTTCCAGTACGTGGGCGGCCCGATATTCAATGCCATGTACACAGTTTCCGAACCGGTTGTCATTCTCTCTGATAATCCGGTTTTACTCGATTCGATCATGCGGGAGAGGATAAATGATCACCGAAAGAAAAATGGGTTTGCCCCGTTGCCTGAGGATTTGAAGATATTGGCTTATTCTGAACAGCTAGGTCTGGGACAAATGGATACGAGTTTCGCGAATCTGGTCTCGATCAACTAGCCCAAGCAACACCCATTGTAATTTGAATTCCGATATCTCTAATTTAATCAGGATAGAGGTAACGACTGCCCGCGAGTCTTATCCTATCTACATCGGGCGGCAGTTGCAGTCTTCACTAGGCGATGAAATCGCCGCGCTGCGAAGCCAAGGATCCCGATTGGCGGTCATTACGGATGCCAACGTGAGGAATGCCGTTCCCGATTACTTTAAGGAAACGTTTGATGGAATTCCGGCTATTGAGGTTCCAGCGGGCGAAACAAGCAAGAGTCTAGCGGAGTTTGGGAGGGCGTTAGATTTTTTCGCGAGCAATGGATTGGACCGAGGAGGCGTCGCAATCGCCTTTGGGGGAGGCGTAGTCGGTGATTTGACTGGCTTTGCAGCGGCATCCTGGTTGCGTGGAATCCGTTTTATCCAGGTTCCCACTACGCTGCTGTCGATGGTTGACAGCTCGGTGGGCGGCAAGACGGGTATCAATATCGCTTCGGGGAAAAATCTTGTTGGAGCATTCCATCAGCCGATTTCCGTTTATGAGGACTTGGACTTGCTCGCTAGCTTGCCACCGAGGGAATTCGCAGCTGGGATGGCGGAAGTCATCAAATACGGAATGCTTGGGGATCCCGTATTGTTTGAAATGCTGGAAGCTGAGCCTTTGTTGGATTCGCGCGATGAGCGGCTGGCGGGAGTGGTTAAACGGAATTGCCAGACAAAAGCGGATGTCGTTAATGCCGACGAAAAGGAACAAGCCCAAGCAGGAGGCAGGGCCTTGCTGAATCTGGGGCATACATTTGGGCATGCTATTGAGAATGTCGCTGGGTACGGGGAATATTTACACGGCGAAGCGGTGTCGGTCGGGTTTGTTGCAGCCGCAAATTTGAGCCAGAAAATCGGATACGTTCAAGCCGGGGAGGTGGAAAGGATTACGAATGTATTGATCGCGCACGGGCTGCCTGTGAGATTGAAAACGGCGCTGCGCACAGAGGATTTGCTTTCGGCGATGATGAAGGACAAAAAAGTTCGCGCGGGTATGCTTCGATTTGTCGTGTTGCGACGTATTGGAGAGGCGATTACGGAGGATGGAGTCGATCTGGAGTTAGTATCATCAATTTGGGGCGAAGTGGGAGCCGTTGATTGACGGCTATTGGCCAGACTCTCGTATTTTCATTTAATGGACGAATCAATTGCCAGAGAGTATCTCGAACTGAATGGATTCGTTACGATGCCGCTCAGAAAAGGCCGGGCCCAGTCGAAGCGTTCGCAAGGGGAAGAGGGATTGGATTTGTATATCCGAAATACACGATTCACGGAAACGGATCGACCTCCATCGTTCCTCTTGTTCTCAAGCGAGCTCAAGAGGCTGAGAAGCGCCGTTGTTTGTGTGCGGGGCTGGCATTGCGAAAAGGCCGCTTTAGCGGCTATGAAAAGCGGGGCAGATATGCTGCGATACGTGGAAAGCAACGTATTGAAGAAGGTCGACAAGTGGTTTGAGTTCGAGCAATGGCGCGAATTGGGGGAATCTTCTTTTCCTAAGCGGGTCCTAGTTGCCCCCGCTTTCCCGACTCAGGAGGCTTATCGGGCCAGAATAGAAACGGCTCTCAGGGAAAAAGGCGTTGACGGAGTGCTGTCATTTAAATCGATGCTTCTCGACATAATCGATCGGGTCGATACACGCCATGTTTATCCAAAATCGGATTTGCTGCAGTTGGTAAGAACGTTGAAGACCTTCGATCTGATTAAAGATTCTCAAATGAACTTCCTTTAGACGCGATGATTCATGAAACGGCTATAGTTTCCAGCGAGGCGCGAATCGGCAACGGCGTCGAGATTGGCCCCTATGCGATCGTCGAAAGGAATGTAGATATTGGCGATGAAAGCCGGATCGCGGCTCACGCAGTTTTGAAATCAGGAACGCGTATTGGAAAATCGGTAACAATCGAAAATTTTTGTATCATTGGAGGTTTGCCGCAGGACTTGGGTTTCGATGCGACTACGGAAACATTCGCGACGATCGGAGATAGGACGGTACTCAGAGAAGGTTCGACGATCAATCGGGCATCGACCGCAGGAGCGTCCACAACCGTAGGGGAGGATTGTTTTCTTATGGCCGTGACCCATCTTGGCCATGATTGCAAGGTAGGAGACCGGGTTGTTATTGGCAATAATAGCCTGTTAGCGGGACATGTTTCAGTGGGTGATGACGCATTCCTCGGCGGTGATTCCGGGATTCATCAATTTTGCCGAATCGGACAGGGCGTCATGTTTGGAGGGGACTCCACTGCGACTGTCGATGTGCCTCCCTATACGATGCTGGTAGAGAGGAATACGCTATTCGGGCTTAATCTTGTGGGATTGCGGCGCCGAAAGCACGATCCGGCTGCGATAGTCGGTCTTAAGCGTTGTTTCCGAGAGGTATTTGGCAGCGTTTCAGGTTTGAAGGATACGGCTAAGCAACTTTTGGATACGTCTGTAGCGGATCATCAGGAGTGCCGTTCCTTCTTAGAGTTTTTCCTTGAAGGTGACCGAGGCTTCGCTCGCCCACGATCGAAATGAAAAATCCAAGAATTGCCATCACCTGCGGAGATCCAGCTGGCGTTGGGTCCGAGCTGATTTCCAGTTGTTTAGGTGAGGAAATCGCAGGTCAAGCGGAACTCTCTGTCATCGGTCCTCCTCGCTGGTTGGAATCTTTGAATACGCGAGTAAACACGCCATTCAAAGCAGTTGAGGTAGGATTGGCTTATTCGGACTGCGAGGCGGGCAAGCCGAACCCAGAGAGCTCGAAGATTGCGCTGGAAGCTATGGAGAAAGCAGCCCGCGGTTGCGCGATGGGGGAATTCGATGCGGTGGTGACTGGACCCATTTCTAAATCGCGTTGCGCGGAGGTAGGCTTTTCCCATCCGGGTCAAACCGAGTTTTTCGCTTCTCAATGGGGCGGTGAACCAACGATGGCATTCGTTGGAAGCAAATTGAGGGTTGTATTGGCGACGTGGCATGTGCCCTTCGCTACGCTTCGCTATCACTTAACGGAGTCAGCTCTCGCTATGGCGATAGATCGAGGGCACGAACTGGGAGTCCGATTGGGCATCGAAGATCCTCGGATTGGCGTGTGCGGTCTCAATCCCCACGCTGGCGAAGAGGGATTGATTGGGAATGATGAAGCGGCAATATTCGATCCATTGATCGAACGCCTAAGCGAATCGATTCCGAATATTAGTCGATGCCAACCGGCTGACACGCTATTCTATCGGGCAATCAAAGATGAGTTCGATGTAGTAGTGGCTCTTTATCATGATCAAGGTCTTGCTCCGCTTAAAGCAGTTGAGTTCGAGACAGCCGTGAATGTCACCTTGGGGTTGCCCTTTATCCGAACGAGCCCGGATCATGGAACCGGCTACGATATCGTAGGAACTGGCAAGGCGTCCCCGAAAAGCTTCTCAAACGCGATAGCGTTGGCCATCAAATTGGCTCGGCGGAAAAGTCGGACCTGAACGCCTGCTGGATCTACATTCAGAAGAGCTTGATAATGCCGTTTCGAATGTAATGGTAGGAAATCAGGAGATGGAAACTACGAGGACAGAGTTGCCCGACGGTGTTCGGATAGGGGACAAGCGATTAATAGAGCTTACAGATTCGGCTGTATCGAAAGCCGAATCGCTAGTTCAGAAGGAGCCGGATAGTTCGTTTCTTCGTGTCGGAATTTCTGGAGGAGGGTGCAATGGCCTTTCCTATAAGATGAAATTCACTACAGCAGCCCGTAAAGGGGATATCCTGGTCAATTTCGGCAACCTATCGGTCATCGTGGATAGCAAGAGCGCGCTTTACCTCAAGGGGACTCAGCTAGACTATTCGAACGCATTGATTTCGGGCGGATTCAAATTCAGCAACCCCAATGCTACGTCGAGTTGTTCTTGCGGGGAGAGTTTCAGCGTTTGATCGCGGATCATGTTAACTTTTGGGGACTTAAGGGAAAAAGGTTGATTCGACCTGCTATTTGGCCGATAAGGTTTCGATAACGTATCGAACTAACAGATTTGTATCGCTAATTAATGCCAAGACCACGAGGTAAACGGAGGCCGCCTAAAAAGCAGGACCCATTCGCGAAAATTCGACGCAATCATCGTATTCGCGTCCCTAAAATCCGAGTCGTTGGCCCCGAGGGAAACCAAGTTGGCGTCATGGATACGAAAGAGGCTCTTGATATTGCCAAGGAGGCGGGACTCGATTTGGTTGAGGTGGCTAGTCAAGCCAGTCCTCCCGTGTGCCGCATCATGGATTTTGGCAAGTATGTCTATGAGCAACAAAAGAAATCGAAAGATTCTAAGGGAAGCTCGAGCAAGACCAAGGAGGTGAAATTTCGCCCTCGCGTGGATGTCCACGATTTCATGACGAAGCTAAGGCGGGCGGAAGAGTTTTTGGATAAAGGGAATAAAGTTAAGCTTACGCTTTCTTTCCGAGGACGCGAGATGGCTCACACCGAGGTAGGATTTGAAACTATACAACGGGCTATCGAGGATATTAGCCACATGGCTACCCCCGATAATCAGCCGAAATTGGTTGGGCGGAATATCAATGTTATGCTGACGCCTTTACCCGCAAATAAGCGTAAGCCGAAGTACAATCACCACCTTTTGGATTCAGAGGATGAGAAGCCAGGATCGGAGGAGGAGAATACGGTTTCCAACGATTAGTGTGTATCCAAAATTAGTTATCCGAGGCTTGGATGAAGGCTAAAGGAAGGCTTTGTTGGATAATACTCTGCACAGGCCTTTGGCTGGTTTCGTGTCAAACGCCCCCTGAACCAACGCCGAAAAGCGATCCTGCTCCGCAGTTGAAGCCCGGCGAGCCTAAGTTAGATTCGCGTGTTGAGCCTGAGCTCAAGCTCGATTCCAAAGAAATTCCGAAAACCGTTTCTCGACCTGCGCCATCATTAACTATTCAGTCGCAGGCTCGCTCTATTGGAGCTAAGGCGAAGAGGCTAGGCGAAGATCGGTGGGAAATCTCTAAGAAGGGTCGCGTACTTATTCTGACTGAGGAAAGCCGGGTTGCCGAGCTGAACGGGACGGTCCTGTTTCTCAATGATGGCTTTATCGAAAGGCAAGGCGCTCTTCGTTTGGGAGAGCTGGATTATGAATACACTTTGAAGCCAGCAATGGATCCCTTGGCATTGCGATTGGGATCCCGGAAAGTGGTGATCGATCCTGGTCATGGAGGTTCGGAACCGGGAGCGGGCAACGAAAATTTGGGTACTCTCGAAAAGGACCTGAATCTGGATGTAGCGACCCGGGTTCGGGATATCCTGGAGAGTGAAAGGGTCAACGTCGTGATGACTCGGTATGATGATCGAGTCGTCTCTTTTGAGGACCGACTAAAGATTGCCAATCGGGCGATGCCAGCTCTGTTCGCGAGTATTCACTTCAACTCGGCTCTCAATACTCAAGCAGAAGGAATTGAAACTTATGTGCTCACGCCTCCAATGGCGATTTCCACGAACGACAATCTGCTGAGCTCTAGACAAGGCTTCCTTCTCGGCAACGGCTTCGATTACGCCAATTTCGAGATAGGCTATTTGGTGCAGCGCAAATTGGTAGCGGATCTTCAGCGAGTTGACCGCGGATTAAAGCGGGCCAGATTTAAGGTACTGACCGAGTTGCCGTGTCCCGGGATTCTGGTGGAGTGCGGCTTTCTATCGAATGATAAAGAAGCTCTGCTGGTTAATACTCCCGTATTTAGGCAGAGGTTGGCTAAGTCTCTGGCTGAAGCTATTGTCGAATTACTACCCGAAAAATAGTTCCGGCGTATCGAACGAATTGATATGAAAGCGGCATTGATAGTGGGCTTAGGTAGCTTTATAGGAGGAAGCCTTCGCTATCTCTCGGTAGTATGGATAGAGCGGAAATTCGAATCTCCCTTTCCTGTTGGGATCCTTTTCGTCAATGTCGCCGGCTCGTTCTTGATAGGGCTGGCTACACCTGGATTGGAACGCATAGCGTGGAATGGGGAACCGTTGATGCCGCTGTTCCTCACTGCGGGAATCATGGGTGGTTTCACCACCTTCTCCACTTTCAGTCTGCAGACATTGAAACTGGCCCAATCGGGTCAATGGAGCATGGCCCTATTGAACGCCTTGGCAAGTGTGGCCTGTTGCTTGCTGTCCGTTTTTGCCGGTTTGAAACTAGGACAACTATTGTTTCCCAGCTCCTGAAAATAGACGAGGGGCCTATGAGCTCTCGATGATTTTGTCAGCCAGGCCGTATTCGATAGCCTCTTCCGCTGTCATGTAAAAATCGCGATCCGTATCTTCCTCTATTTTCTTCAGCGGTTGGCCAGATGCGTCAGAAAGAATTTTGTTCAGCCTCGTTCTTAGTTGCTCAAGGTACTGAGCATGGATATGGATATCCACCGCGGGGCCTCGCAATTGCCCCGCGATTAATGGTTGGTGGATCATGACATAGGAATGCGGATACAAATACCGATTTCCCTTTTCCGCAGCGGAAAGCAATATGGATCCCATAGAAGCGGCCATTCCGGTTACGATTACGGTGACGTCGGACGAAATCATCTTTATCGTATCGTAAATAGCCATACCAGCAGTGATGGACCCGCCAGGAGTGTTGATGTAGAATGAGATTGGCTTATCCGGGGCGTCGGCCTCCAAGTAGAGCAGCTTCTCAGTAATATCTTTAGCTGACTCGTCCGATACTTCTCCCCACAGGAAGATTTTCCGCTCTTCCAGGAATTTCTTTTGGATAATCGCTCCTACGGGAGGGTCGTTTTGCTTTTCTTCGTTCTCAGGCATGGAAATTGATTAGAATATTTTTCTTTCGCTAACTAAAAGTGCGGTTTGACAGAGAATTCAACGTGAAACTGCTCCCGATTGGGAGAGCCCCAAGTTATACACGAATTTCAAAAACTATGGATTGCGGCAGAATCCTCAGTAGCAGGAAGATTTCGGACTAGACGAGGCCGAGAATCATCCGGCCTTCTTCGCTAATCATACTTTGATCCCATGCCGGTTCCCAGGTGAGATTCACTTCTGCCTCATCGATTCCAGGCACGAGCATCACTTTGCTTTTGGCGTCTTCAGCTATTGCTGGACCCATGCCGCATCCAGGAGCGGTCAAGGTCATTTGAACGATGACTTTATACAGATTGGTGTTTTCCTCCGTCGGTTCTACGGTCATTGAGTATACCAGACCAAGGTCGACGATATTGACCGGTATTTCCGGGTCATAAACATTCCTAAGCTGCTGCCAAATCGCCTCTTCATCTGGCGCGTCTCCATCGGCAAGCGGTTCGCTATGTCTTTGCTCAGACGCAGATGATTGCTCTTCGGCTATGTCAAGTCCCAGAGCATCCGCCTGAGCTCCATCTATGCGGGCGAGCCCATAGGGCGTCATGACCGTATAGCTACCCCCGAGCTGCTGGGTGATACGCACCTTGGTTAGGGCAGGAAGCTCGATGGGTTCACCGCTAGGAATTTGCACGGCTTCGACTTCGCGAGTCAGGCTGCGTTCTTTCGTTTCTTCCGACATCAAATTCAAAGTTTCTTAAGTTTTAATGATGAAATTTACTTCGAATCATCTGGCGAGCGCTTTCAGCGAGCGTATCATCGACGATCCTGTCTAGAACCTCTTCGAAGAAACCGTAGACGACCAGTTCCTGGGCGACTGGCTTTGGGATCCCTCGGGCGAGCATGTAGAAAATTTCTTCTTCATCGATTTCGCTAGTCGTCGCTCCGTGGCTGCATTTGACATCGTTTGCTTCGATTTCCAGTCCGGGAAGGGAGTTAGCTTCAGCAGTGCGATTTAACAGGAGATTGCGATTGGTTTGGTAGGCGTCCGTTTGTTGGGCTTTGTCGTCTACCTTGATTAGACCGGAAAAGATGGTCTTCGATTCGCCCATCAATGCGTTCTTGAAGAGCAGATTTGAGGTCGCGTTTGGAGCCGCGTGCGTTTGCAGCGTTCGTTGATCGATCTCTTGATTGGCCTCGGTCAATGCCATGGACCGCATGTCGACATGAGCTCGAGCTCCCTTTACCTGTCCATGCGTTTCCGAACGATACTGTTGGCAGCCGAGTATAACGCTGTGCATGTCGATCTGGGAATCGCGACCTGCCACGTTTGAATTAATCTGAAACCCGAGCGTCTGCTCGTTGAAATTTTGAACGAGCGTATAGTCGATCTTGGAGCCGACGCCGGCGAAAAGGTGGGTAACGCCGCACGATAGGGCTGGGTTCTCGCCAATCGATCCGTGAAACTCCACGAGGCTGGCTTTGGAGTTTTCTTCCGCTATGACGAGCGTGTGTGGAAAGATAGTTCCATTGGAAAGGCTACTCCAGTTGAAGACCGCGAACGGATTCTCGATTTCCACCCCTTTCGGGATGTAGAGCAAAGCTCCGCTCTTAACGAAGGCAGCATGCAGTTGGGCGAACTTCTCTGAGCCCAAATCAGCTGCCTGCTTCATGAAGTAATCTTTCAGTAAGTCGCCGTGGGATTGGATCGCTTCAGCTAGAGGGAGCCAAATTACGCCCGCTTGAAGAAAATCCTCGGGTAGTGGTGAAGCCTCTGCCAATTGGTCATCGACAAAAGTGAGGGCAGCGGTTTCGCTCGATGCGATATTCGACCATTCTGAGTATTTGTGGGAAATCGTTGCCGAATGGGAGTCATCGAATGAAAACCCCTCGATCGTTTCGAGCCGGCTGCGATCGGAAAAACGCCAATGCTCGTCGCGGCGTGTTGGCATAGGCATATTGGCATAGACTTCAAACGATTGACGTTTGAATTCCGTCCACCAAGCGGGAGCTGTATCTAAACCATCGATATGATTTTGAAATGCTTGCTCGATCGGATTCGCAAGACCGGTCTCGGTTTCCATTGAAAAGTTTTCAGTTATAGAACTCACAATTAATAAAGCAGTTTTCGCGTATGTGGATTGTATCGCGGCTCACGAGAACGGCGGCCTCAACCGACGGATCCTTCCATTTCTAGTTCAATTAAGCGTTTCAGTTCCACGCTATACTCCATGGGGAATTGGCGGGTTAGATCGTTGACGAACCCATTAACGCTTAGGCTCATAGCCTCGGCCTCGCTGAGGCCGCGTTGCTGCATGTAGAATATTTGCTCTGCGGATACCTTGCTAACGGATGCCTCGTGTTGCACGTAGTTTTCCTCGCCCCTCACTGTTATAGCAGGGTAGGTGTCCGTGCGAGAATCCGAGTTGATGAGCAAAGCGTCGCATTCGGTATTGTTTTTGCAGCCCTTCAAATGTTTGGGCATGTGGACCTGGCCTCGGTAAGTGGAGCGCCCTTTGCCAACGCTTATCGATTTCGAAATGACATTACTAGTAGTCTCGTCGGCAGCGTGGATCATCTTGGCTCCCGTATCCTGATGCTGGCCTTCGTTGGCCAAGGCTATACTCATAACTTCCCCTCTCGCTCGTCGCCCTTTCAGAACGACGCCTGGATATTTCATCGTAAGTCGCGAGCCAATATTGCAATCAATCCATTTAACTACCGCGTCCTCGTGAGCAATTGCCCGCTTGGTCACCAAGTTGAATACGTTGCTCGACCAGTTTTGTACGGTAATGTATTCGATTTTAGCTCCGGGCATGGCGACTAATTCCACGACGGCGCTGTGCAATGTAGCCGTATCGAATTTGGGAGCGGTGCAGCCTTCCATATAGGTGACCTCAGCTCCTTCATCAGCTATGATCAGCGTGCGCTCGAATTGGCCGAAATTTTCGGCGTTGATGCGAAAATAAGCCTGCAGCGGATGGCTGACTTTCACCCCAGGCGGAACATAGATGAACGATCCTCCAGAAAATACGGAGCTGTTTAAGGCAGAGAATTTGTTGTCCCCCGTAGGGATTACTTTGCCGAACCACTTCTTGAAGATTTCCGGGTGCTCCATAAGCCCTTCGGTACTTCCCATGAAGATGACACCGTCTTTGGAGACCGCTTCCTTGATATTCGAATACGCGGCTTCAGAATCGAATTGAGCTTCTACGCCAGCCAGAAATTTTCGCTCATTCTCGGGAATCCCTAAGCGTTCGAAGGTTTCCTTAACTTCGTCAGGAACATCGTCCCAGTTTTTCTTGGAGCGATTGTCACCAGAAAGATAGTACCGAATTTTAGAGAAATCGATGTTCTCGAGATCCTTGGTCGCCCAGTGTGTCGGCATGGGTTTTCCTTCGAAGACTTTCAAAGCGCGTTTCCGGAAATCCCGAATCCAATCATTTTCGCCTTTAACGTCGCAGATGTAGTCGATGGTGCCTTCGTTCAAGCCGACGCCTGCGTCGTACTTATGAGACTCCTCGTATTTAAAATCGCCCTTATCGCGATCGATTTCCAGTTGTGTGGCAGTTGCTGTCATTTTTTCTTTCTCGCTATCCTCCAAGCGTTGTTATGCGGCGGTTTCGGTGATCTCTTTGATCCAATCGTAGCCTTTGCGTTCCAGCTCCTCGGCCAGGCTTTTGTCGCCGCTTTTCACGATGCGGCCATCGTACATTACGTGAACTTGGTCGGGAATTATGTAGTTCAACAGGCGTTGGTAGTGAGTAATCACCAAGGCACCCAGGTTGCCCCCGCGAAGCGCGTTCACGCCTTCGGACACGATTTTGAGAGCATCGATATCCAATCCGGAATCGGTTTCGTCCAGAACAGCGTACTTGGGCTCGAGCATCGCCATCTGCAAAATTTCGCAACGTTTCTTTTCGCCTCCAGAGAAGCCTTCATTGACTGAGCGAGAAGTGAATTTGCGATCGATTTTCAGAGCGTCCATCTTCTCGTAAAGCTCTTTGTAGTATGCGGGAGCATTGAGGTCTTCGCCATCGGGAAGGCGGGCGTTTTTCGCCGCTCTAATGAAATTGGCGATGGTGACGCCAGGAATTTCCATTGGGTACTGAAAGGCCAGAAAAAGCCCAGCCCGCGAACGCTCGTCGACTTCCAGGTCCAGAATGGATTCGCCATCCATCAGGACTTCCCCACTGGTAATTTCGTAATCAGGATGCCCCGCAAGAGCCTTCGCCAAGGTGCTTTTCCCGGTTCCGTTAGGGCCCATGATGGCATGGACTTCCCCCTTTGGAATCGTCAGATTGAAATCCTTAATGATCCGCTTGTCGCCGATATTTACGTTCAGGTTCGTTATTTCCAATGATTGGCTCATGAGATTAAAGCGTTTGATTTAATAAGTTGTGGTTTCGGCAGGCGCTTTCTCGTTGGCGCTCTTGCCGCGAATAGTGATGTCGATCGAGTTCGGCTCGAAGTTCTGGGGCAGAAGGCTAGCGAGTTTTTCCAATACCTCGTGGTCGAGCTGCACGTCGTGCACCTCGCCAGTATTGTCGTCATGAAAATGAGCGTGCTCTGAAAGATTGGGGCAGTAGCGAGTGGATTCTCGCTCGAGGTGGACCTGCTTCACTAGTCGGCACTGGACGAGCGTATCTAGACAGTTGTAAACGGTGGCCAATGAAATCGAGGGCATAGCTGATTTCACACGTGCAAAGATCTCATCAGCGGTAGGGTGATCCCGTTTTGACAAAATAGCATCGTAGACGACTTCGCGTTGTCGAGTCGATCGGAGACCCGCTTGGGCAAGTTTCCGGTTGAGGGTCTCTGTTGTAGCTTCTGCGTTCATGTCTCGGCGTTTTATGGGTCTAACTAAGAATCAATCTCAATATTAACAAGAAACTGGAATAATTCTAAATATCAAGAGCAAATTAGAACTATTCCAAATCTCAAGAAGCAGGACCGATCCAAATATTGTCCATTTGGACAATCTGGCCAGTTTGAGTAGGAACCTACCGTTTCTAGTCGGAGTCGGCCAGATAGCGTTCCGCCTCGATGGCTGCCTGGCAGCCCATTCCGGCAGCTGTAATCGCTTGTCGATATACGTGGTCCGCGCAATCTCCGGAAACATAGACTCCAGGGATCGTTGTTTTCACATGACTGCCATTTTCCGGCACAAAGTAGCCATTCTCGTCGGTCGGAATATCGTTTGAGAAGGGGCCTGTGTTGGGAATATGCCCGATAGCGATAAATACGCCTTTACACTCAATTTCCCGTAACTCTCCGGTTTTAACATTCTTCATGCGGACACCCGAAACATTTCCGGTTTCGTCAGATAGAATTTCTTCAACGACCGAGTCCCAAGCCATTTCGATCTTTTCGTGGCCAACGGTCCGATCGGCCATAATTTTTGATGCTCTCAATGCGTCCCTTCGATGAACGAGAGTGATTTTGCTGCAAAATCGGGTAAGGAATAGGGCTTCTTCACAAGCGGTATCGCCCCCACCAACGACGACGACTTCCATATCCCGGTAGAATGCTCCATCGCAAGTGGCGCAGGTCGTCACCCCTTTGCCGCCAAACATTTCTTTTTCGCCTGGAATTCCCAGCAAGCGAGGAGAGGCGCCGGTAGAAATGATGACGGACTTGGCCTTGAATTCTCCCGAGCTCGACCGGAGCGTGTAAGGCGATGTTGAAAAATCGACTGATTCAATAAGCGCCTGCTTGAAGCGAGTCCCAAATCGAGTGGCTTGCTTTCGGAGATTGTCCATGAGCATGAAACCATCCACACCCTCGGGGAATCCGGGAAAATTTTCCACTTCGCTAGTCTGAGTTAGCTGGCCGCCTGGCAGGTCGCCCTCGATTACAAGTGGATTTAGATTGGCCCGGGCTGTATAAATCGCTGCAGTGAGGCCCGAACAGCCGGTTCCGATTATGATGACGTCTTCGATTTCGTCGGACATGTTTGTTTGAAAGCGTTATATTTGTGAAGTCAGTGATGGGATGGCGATAAGCCCATGCTTTGGCAATGAGAGATTAAGAAAAAGATTAGCTTTGCCTCGGATTTCTCCTCGCGTAATCGCTTCTATGTGAATTCGATCGTAGATACGCACACGCACTTGGAAAGCTTCTACAAGAAGGGTTTGTTAAGTAACGCCCTAGATGCTGCCGTGACTGCAGGGGTTACACGTATGGTAACTGTGGGTACGGATGGAGAAGACTGGGAGCTCTATGCGGGTTTAGCGGAGTCACAACCGGAAACGATCGACTACACGGTTGGGGTTCACCCGACTTCAGTGGGCGATGACTGGGAGTCTCTGTGCGATCGAATTTCTGCCTATTTTGAGCGACAGCGTCCACCGGTTGCTTTAGGCGAGATCGGATTGGATCGATTTCATTTGCCTAAAGATCCAGCCGAGTCGGAAAGGATTTTGCAGCGTCAAAAGGCCGCGTTCAGGGAGCAGTTGGAAATCGCGAAAAGTTTAGATTCTCCCGTTGTTATACACTCGCGTGGGGCCTTCGCGGAATGCGTGGAAGAAATCGATCGATCAGGTGTGGATTGGCCTCGCGTAGTATTCCACTGCTTTTCTGAAGGGCCCGGGGAAATGCAACAGCTGCTCGATCGAGGTGGCTACGGAAGCTTTACCGGAATCATAACCTTCAAGAACGCGGAGCCCATTCGCGACGCGGCTATATTGCAGGGCATCGATCGGATGATGATCGAGACGGATGCGCCTTACCTATCCCCCGTTCCTCATCGCGGCAAACCGAACGAACCGGCATACTTGCGGCATACCGCTGATTTTTGCCGAGAAATGTTTGGGATGGATGATGAAAGCTTTGCTCGTCAGACCACCGAAAACGCTTATCGAGTTTACGGATTGGATGGGTAGATTCTCCTAAGTTTGGATTTAAGGGGACAAGCTGGTCCTCTCTACAATAACTCGAGAAACCGGGCTTGCTCAGAAACCCTATTTTTCGTCGAACTTGCTGGCGAATAGGCGGGCTAGTTCTTCCAGGGCGGATTCAGCGTCGTTTCCTGAAGCTATGGCCTTCAGTTCCGTGCCTTTTCCCGCAGCGAGCATCATGAGCCCCATGATCGACTTGCCATTCACTTGCTCATTGTCCTTCTCGAAAAAGAGATCGCTCTCGAATTTATTGGCCGCTCTCACGATCATGGCTGCGGGACGGGCGTGGATTCCCATCTGGTTTTCGACCAGTAGGATCTTTTCGACGTTTTGCCCTTCAGGATGCAGATTCGCGGAGTCCATGGGGCTAGAAATAGACTTATTTCCAATAGAACAAGCGATTATTCACGAATTTGCGAGTTCACAAATCGATGAGAGCGGGTTTTAAAACTGTCTTATGATTGCTATCATCGCTCCGGCCCGACTGGCTTCGACGAGATTTCCGGAAAAGCTGCTTCACGAGATCAAGGGCAAGCCACTGATTCTCTGGGTTGCCGAGCGATTGGCGAATCAAGTCCCTGAGATACCTCGGTATTTCGCTGTGGATCACCCGCGATTGAAGGATACTTTGGAGCAAGCAGGGTTTTTGACTATCATGACTCGATCGGATCACACTTGCGGAACGGACCGCCTAGCGGAAGCCAACGAAAGCATTGGGGCGGATCTGATCATCAATGTTCAAGGCGATGAGCCGCTGGTCACTCGAGGGCAGATCAAGGCGCTGGAAACGAGATTGCAGAATGGATCAGAGATGGCGACCTTGGCGACCCCATTCGAGAAATGGGCAGACTTCCTCGATCCCAATCAGGTAAAAGTAGTCGTCGATTCCCGAGGACGAGCTTTGTACTTCTCCCGGTCAGCGATTCCCTACGTTCGAGACAGGGAAGGGGAAGCCAGCGAATCTACGATATCGAACTTCCCCGCCTATCGCCATCTTGGGTTGTACGGGTATAGTAGTGGGTTCTTGAACTTATTCTGCTCGCTTCCGAAAACGACTCTGGAGGAGACGGAAAAGCTGGAGCAGCTTCGGGCTTTGGAGAATGGATATTCGATCGATGTAGACATCACTGAAGATCCGTCGATCGGTGTGGATACCATAGAGGATGCCGATGCGTTCCAGCGTCTCGTTTGATCAAACGCATTGCTCAGTCGGTAGGTAAGTCCACCAACGGAATGGCAGGGCTGCTCGCTTGTCTCGCCGCAGTTTCGCAGGCGGATCCCCAAGCAGCCGCTCAGACCGTCGCGGCGGTTTGAGGACAAACAGCCCTACCGAGTCCAATACACGTGGAAGCGCCCACTCCTCATTCAAGAGCGCTCACTCTCAGCTAAGCCTCGCTCAGGACCATTCAAGCAGGGGTAGCTGCGTTCTCAGCCACAATATCGTAGAATTTGCTGAAATTCGGATTGGCATCGCTTGGTCCAGGTCCAGCTTCTGGATGGTATTGTACTGAAAAGACGGGTTTGCCCTTGAGCCGAATACCGGCGATAGTCTTGTCGTTGAGGTTGATCTCCGTGATCTCCGCTCCGGCTTCTTCAAGGCCCTCTTCTGAAGTGGCGAATCCGTGGTTGTGAGCCGTAATTGCGACAGAATCGTTCTCGAAATTCTTGATCGGCTGATTGCCACCGCGATGGCCGAACTTTAGCTTATAGGTCTTGGCTCCAATCGCGTGGGTGATGATTTGGTGACCGAGGCAAATTCCGAAAGTCGGGTATTCGTCGATTAATCGCCGCACCGTTTCGTGAGCATAGGTCACCGCTTCCGGATCGCCAGGTCCATTGGAAAGAAATACTCCATCGGGTTCGATAGCTCTGATTTCGTCTACGCTGGCTGTCGCTGGAAATACATGGACCTCAAATCCGTGAAAAGACAGCTCCCGGAAAATCGATTTCTTGGCTCCGAAGTCCAAGGCAGCGATTTTGAAAACACGCTTTTCTTGAGCTTGAATCCGAATCTCGGAACCTGATGGGTTGTAGGGCCAGCGGTCCTTGTCGGGCAATGAGTACACGTATTGGGAATCAGTCGTTACTTCTTTGACATAGTCTGCTCCCACAATGCCTTCCCACTCGCGAGCTCGACGCACGGCTTCGTCGTCGGAGATGTCCTCAGTGCTCAAGCAGGCTTTCATAGCTCCGTGGACTCGCAGCTTTTTGGTCAAGGCCCGAGTGTCTACGCGGTCCAGGCCAGGGATGTCATGCTTTTCCAGATAGTCGCCGAGCGATTCGCTGCTGCGCCAATTGCTGACGATCGGACTGAGCTCGCGAACGATAAACCCGCGAACCATAGGAGATTCGGCCTCATTGTCTTCTACATTCACGCCGTAGTTTCCGATCATAGGGGCGGTCATGGTCACGATCTGACCAAAGTAAGATGGATCCGTTAGAATTTCTTGGTACCCAGTCATACTTGTATTAAATACGGCTTCTCCAACTACCGTTTTCTTGCTTCCGAAGGGGCAGCCCCGGAATACCGTTCCATCCTCTAGCGCCAAAACTCCTGTTCGTAATTCGCTCATTTCGATTTTCGAGAAAACGTAGTTTATGGAATTGCGCCAATCTCTTTTTGTTGCTTCTTGAATAATTGACTCGCAGAACGCCTGGACATTCGCAGTGGCATGCAGGAGAATCGGGCGTCGAATCGTAAATGATGAGTCGGACCCATCGCTCATAACTATGCCGTATACAGAAGACCGAAACACATGGTACGAAGGCCAAGGGATTTGGAAGGACACCCCGAAGTCCGATTGGGAGGACTGGACCTGGCAGCTAAGGAATCGGATTACCTCTCTCGAGCAACTCGAGCCGCTGATCGATCTGACTGAAGGCGAGATGAAGGGCTGCCAACATGCTAACAAGAAGTTGGCAATGGCTATCACGCCCTATTTTTTCAATTTGATCGATCGAGACGATCCAGATTGTCCGATTCGCAAGCAGGTGATTCCGCGGGCTGGCGAAATGATCGCATCTGCGGAAGAGATGCTGGATCCTGTCGGGGAGGATGCCCACTCGCCTGTGCCGGGCTTGGTGCATCGCTATCCGGATAGAGTGCTTTTCCTCGTTACCGATCGCTGCGCTGCATACTGCAGGTATTGCACGCGAAGCCGATTAGTCAGCAATGCCCAAGATTATAATTTTCATCCGGAGTTCGAGCAGGGCCTCAAATATATCGAGACGCATCCAGAAGTTCGGGACGTTCTTTTAAGCGGAGGTGATCCACTGCTCCTGTCGGACAACAAGCTGGACTACCTATTAGGGCGCCTGCGGCAGATCCCGCATGTCGAATTCATTCGCATAGGCTCGCGCATACCGGTCTTCATGCCACAGCGTATCACGGAAGAGCTCTGCGAGATCTTCAGGAAGCATGGGCCCGTTTGGATGAGCATCCACGCCAATCACCCAAAGGAGTGTACGGCGGAGCTCAAAGCCGCCTGCGAACGGCTCGCTTTCGCCGGTGTTCCGCTTGGCAATCAGTCAGTTCTTCTAAACGGAATCAACGACGATGCAGATGTCATGAAGGCGTTGATACACCGATTACTGAGGATGCGGGTGCGACCTTACTACATCTATCAATGCGATTTGATCACTGGCAGCGCTCATCTTCGGGCCAGCGTATGCAAAGGTCTCGAGATTATGAAAAAGCTGCGAGGCCACACGACGGGCTATGCCGTGCCTCAATATGTAATCGACGCTCCTGGGGGTGGGGGAAAAGTGCCCATCAATCCTCAATACATCACGAAAATTGACGACGAAGCTATCCACTTCCGGAATTTCGAGGGGAAGCTGTTCCGCTATCCGCTCAAGAGTTTCACGATCGATGACGAGTGCCGCTGCCACGAGCAAGAGATCGAGTGCTAAACGGGTTTTCTAAAGGTTAGGGGGATCCGCCTTCGTCTGGCTACGGCGAGACCTTTCGTCTCTATCCTCCGTCTCAGTCTGAGTTCCTCGGCGAGGCTTTCCTTGGTCCGACTCGCTTATGAATTGTAGGAGCGGCTTCATGCCGCGATTGCGAGAATGTAGTCTCCTGCCGTGATATACCCGCAAACAAAAACGTCGCCACCCGAAAGTGACGACGCTTGGAGTTTATAAATGATGTCGCGCTACCCGATTGCTGCTTCGTAGTTCGCGTTGGCAGCTTCCCAGTTCAATACATTCCAGAAAGCGGAAATGTAGTCGGGTCGGCGATTCTGGTAATTCAAGTAGTAGGCATGTTCCCACACATCGAGACCGATCACGGGCGTACCGCCATCCATCAATGGCGAGTCCTGGTTAGGGGTCGAGCATACGCAGAGTTTCCCGTCACGAACACATAGCCAGGCCCAACCACTGCCAAAGCGAGTCGCGCCAGCTTTGGCGAAATCCGCTTTGAAAGTATCGAGGCCACCCAGTTCGGAATTGATCGCGTCGCCTAGAGCGCCTACGGGATCGCCGCCGCCATTGGGCCCCATGATTTTCCAGAACAGACTGTGATTGGCATGGCCGCCACCGTTATTGCGCACGGCTCCGCGAATGCCTTCAGGAACTGCGTCCAAATCGGAGATCAAATCTTCGACCCCTTTAGCTGCCAAGTCGTCGTGTCCCTCTAGGGCGCCGTTGACATTGTTGATGTAGGTCTGGTGGTGTTTAGTGTGATGGATCTCCATCGTCCGAGCGTCGATATGCGGTTCGAGCGCATCGTATGCGTAGTCCAAGCTTGGGAGTTCGTATGCCATAATTAGTTTTCTGTGATTAGGTTAAGACTAATAGATAAGGGTGTTATTTAAGAAAGAATATACTTTGTCAAATAGTTCTGTTGTTACGTTCGCGTTTCAGGCGGAAAAAGCTTTGCAGAAGTTCCCTGCATTCTTCTTGAAATACTCCCGACTCGATTTCGCAAGTGTGATTCATTCCTGGATACCCGTTTACGTTAAAAGCCCCGCCGAGCCCGCCCATTTTAGGATCGGGAACGGCGAACACCACGCGTTTTAATCGAGACATAATTACCGCTCCTGAGCACATGGGGCATGGTTCCTTCGTCACGTAAAGGGTGGCATTATTCAGGCGCCAATCGCTAATTGCGCGAGCGGCTTGAGTCACAGCGATCATTTCCGCATGAGCGGTAGGGTCTTTTGAGAATTCAACTTGATTGTGTCCTTTGCCTACGATTTCACCATCGCATTCAACAATCGCCCCGATCGGGACTTCGTTAGCTGTCCAAGCGTCGATCGCCTCATTGTAAGCGAGTGTCATGTAAAAAGCGTCATCCCGAATAAGTTGTGATGGATACCGTTTTTGAAACGGGCACTTGGGCGCTGTTTTGCTAGGATGATCCATCGATCTCATAAGGGGAACACGGCAGTGAAAACACTTGACTATTAGGAGGGATATGAAAAACACGAGGCTCCTTATTGCAAGTGCCGGTCGTTGCCGGTAGATTCAGAAGAAAAATATGGCCGACGATGGCATCCAAGTAGAAGGCAAAATAGTCGCAGTACTGCCAGGAACAATGTTCCGGGTGGAACTCGAAAATGGCCATACGGTTCTCGCTCATATTTCCGGTAAGCTACGCAAGCACTTCATCAAGATCACAACTGGCGATTTGGTGAAGATGGAAATGAGCCCCTACGACTTGGACAAGGGGAGGATAATCTACCGCTTGAAGAACAACGCTCAGCGCAGAAATGCCCCGATTCGTTCCTACGGTCCCCGCCGCAGATAGAACAGGCTTGTCGGTTTAGTGGGCGGGTGCAGCATAGCGATTCGTGAAGCGCCGCTTAGACGAAGCAATAGATAGCTATCTGGCTTTTGCCGCTCTTGAGAAAGGCCTCGCGGAAAATACGCTAGCTGGATACGAGCGCGATTTGAAGCAATTCGCCTCATTCGCGGTGAATAAAGCAGGTGTAGGGAAATTAAATGATATCAATGAGACGGTAGTGTCCGATTGGATATATGCCTTGAGCGATCGAGGAATTTCAAACGCTAGTCTTTGCCGTAAGCTAAGCTCACTACGCATGTTGAACGCCTACTTGCTTCGCGAGGAATGGATTTCGCGTTCCTTTGTTGAACTGGTTGCTGGCCCAAAGCTCATACGAAAGGCCCCCGACGCGCTTTCGGTTAAAGAAATGGAAGGCTTGCTCGAGACTCCAGATTTGACCACACCCATGGGGTTGCGAGACCGCGCCATCCTGGAAATGCTCTATTCGTCTGGGCTTCGGGTCAGCGAGCTTTGTGAAGCCAAGCTCCAGCAGTTCGACATCGCCAATGGGGCGGTTAAGGTGTACGGAAAGGGGTCAAAGGAGAGGGTTGTTCCAATGGGGTTCCAGGCGGTGATCGCTTTGTCGGGATATTTGGAGCAAGGCAGGCCTCACTTGGTGAAGTCCAAGACAGGTAGCGCTTGCTTCCTCAGTAATCGAGGGAGCCCAATTTCGCGGAAAACAGTCTGGGCGCTGCTCAAGAAATACGCTGCCAAAGCGGGGATCGCTAAGCCGGTCAAGCCGCATGGACTCAGGCACTCGTTTGCCACGCACCTGCTCTCCGGGGGAGCGGATCTGCGCGTTATTCAGGAATTGCTGGGCCACGCGGATATTTCGACCACCCAAATTTACACGACTGTCGAGACCGAGCGCGTGAGAACTGCTCATGATGAATATCACCCGAGAAGCAAAGGCGCGTCGGATATTTAGATATTTTAATCGTAGGAGCGGCTTTACGCCGCGATAATCCTACGGGTGATTCTTTCGCGGCATAAAGCCGCTTCTACGTGGATTGTGTGGCATATTCACCGTAATGTTCTCGCATCTTCTGGATACAAGAAATGCCCGCGACCTAAGTCCACGGGCATCTCCAGTATTAATCGTTGCCTAGCGGCTATTCGAATGACGGGCTCGTCGAAGTTGTCGAGCCTGGTGCCGCGATATTGTTGCTGCCACTTTCCCAATGTATGTCGTTTATCAATACCTTGTACTCGAACGAGCTATTGACGTCAGACATGGATATTGACCAAGACTCGGCGCCCGTGCAATCCATTGGCACGCCGGTCTCCCAGGAAAGTCCGGGAGCGTCGCCGCGAATGTACAGCAGATTGCCGAATCCGACATCGATAATGGCTTCGACGACAGTTTTTGAGCGTTTGCTCGCAACTGCTTTCTTGGCTGCCGATTTTTTGGCAACCTTCTTGGCCATTTTCTTTGCCGGAGCTTTTTTGGCTGGAGCCTTTTTTACCGCCTTCTTGGCCACCGTTTTCTTGGCCACTTTTTTAGCCACTTTTTTCGCGGCCTTCTTAGCCGTTTTCTTAGTCGCTTTTTTCATGTGTTGTTTTCGTATTTATGTCAGTTAGGTCGCGGAGACGGCGAATTAGGCCGATCCACGCGTCCTTAAAGCGACTTCTATACCAATCATTGCAGTAATGACAACAATGGGCTCCCCTTTTTTATGTTAAGGTTTGGTGAGGAATTCGCAGAGCGACAAAGAAGTAGCACAGGCATCCTGCCTGTTCAGACAGAAGGTTGTGATCCTAAATCGTAGGTGCGCTCATCATGAGCGGCGGAAACTCAGCCGCAAAATACGCACAAAAAAGCCCGAGCTGTTTGAGCTCGGGCTTTTTCAAAAAAATCGATTTGCCGCGGGCGCTAGCGAACCACTAGGAACTCCACCCTTCGGTCTTCGGCCATCTGCGCTTCCGAGGCGCCTTCGATGGCGTTTAGGTCGCCCTTGGATAAGGTTTCCAATCGTTCGGCAGGTACGCCAAGCGTCGCTAAGTACTGGCTTACGCTGCCAGATCGGCGCTCGCCCAGAGCCAAGTTGTATTCCGGTGTGCCTCTCCAGTCGCAATGCCCCTCCAAGATCAGGGAATGGCTTGGGTTGGTCCGAAGGTAGTCGGCCACCTGTGTGAGTTTGGACCGCTCGCTCGCTTTTATGCTCGATGAATCAAAGTCGAAATAGACCATCACGGCTATGATGCCACGCTCTCCACGCTCGCCATCCATCAACCCGCGATCGAAGAGGGGTGTTTCGCCTGCTGCCAGCGTGCCAGGACCAGTGAGATCTTCGATATTTTCGCTGCGTCCAGATGCGCCACTGGTATCGCCGATAACGGTGTCTAACGGGTTGGGCCGACGAGGCTTTTTCTTACAGCCGACGAAGGCAAAGGCCACTGAGAGGATAAGGAAGTAAAGAATGGACTTTTTGGAAATCATAGATCTGAACGCTTCAAAGTTAAATAACTATCTGGTTATGTCCGTGCTCGGCAAGAAATATAAGTGGTTGAAGGATAATTCTTATGGGTAAAGGGGATGCAAGAGCGGAATCCCGAGTAGTTTTGTTGGACAATGGTTCGGTCAATCCTGATTCGGTTCTGGCAGGTCGAAAATTGGCTGAGGCCTTATCAAACCGGATTGGTGAGCCAGTGGATTTGGTCTCCGTCGCCCACAGCGACCGCATTCCCGCGGAAGACTTGGATGGCATCTCGGCTCAGGTTTGGGATGCCTACTTGGCAGCTATGGCGGAATCAGGAGTTGGTGAAGTACGGGTGGCCCCGCTATTCTTCGGCCCTAGCTACGCCTTGCGAAAAGCCAAGAAGTTGGCCGCCGCTGTGGAAACGCGCGAATCCCATCTGATTACGCGTTGGGCCGATTGCCTCGTTTCCGAGGATGAGGAAGAGGGTATCCTCAGCAAGATCCTCTCCGGCAACATCAACCAAGTGTTGAATACGATAGATCGGGGGAATCCGCCTCCCCGTGTACTGTTGGTCGACCATGGCAGCCCTTTCCCTGAGGTTACCGAGCGGCGGAATTTGGCAGCGGGGCGGTTGGCCCGAGTGTTGGGATCGCGAGTGGAAGGGGTAGTGGCCTGCTCTATGGAGAGACGAGAAGGCGAGGTCTACGATTTCAACGAGCCGACCTTAGAGCGGGCGCTGGAAGGCGCGAGGAAGGAGGGTGTTAAGCGGGTGATTCTGAGCTATCTATTCCTCTTTCCAGGACGGCACGCCGGGACAGGCGGCGATATCGATCAGATTTGCCAGTCGCATGGCTGGCAGGAGAGCGAGCTCCTCAAAACGGAGCTGATCGGATTTAGCCCTCGGCTTCCGGAGCTTCTGCAGGCCCGCTTAGTTGCATTAGGGTAAGGATACCAGCAGCGAGCTGCCGCGCATTGATAAAGGTACGGAGGACCGGCTCGGTCCTCCAAGATGTGTTTACGGAGAACCGTGCTGGATCAGACTACTAAAAAGCCGAAGCAACCGACTAAGCCTGTCATGAGCATCCGGGTATCAGATCGAAGGAGAAAGGAGCCAAGTTTAGAAGGGCGCCTGCCCGACTTATCGAACGTAAGAAACTGCTTGCCTTTGGATTTGATCAGGGCTGTATAGCCAACTTCTCTTTTTTGAGGACGGGTCGATAGCTCAATTGGTAGAGCAGTTGCCTTTTAAGCAATTGGTTCTGGGTTCGAGTCCCAGTCGACCCACCACATAAGTCTCTAATTAATAGAGACTTAAAAATGTAAAAAATTAGCCGCTTGACGTGCTTAACCCTCAGTAAAAATGACGGTTAAACGCAATCAAAGGAGGTTCGTTAAGACTCGAACGCCAAACCTAGTAAGATACCTCAACACCGGCGAATATTACCTGCTATACAAGCTCAGCGGAAAGCAGGTTCATACGCCGCTAAAAACGACCGATTACAAGGTCGCACGGAACCGGCGAAACGAACAAATGTCGCTTATTGAAAAGCAGCGGCAAGTCGTGAAACCTAAGAAAATTGCGAATACAACGATAGGCGACTTGTGTGATAAGTACGTTGATGAAACTGAAAATGATCTGTCGCTTACGCATGGTGCAAAGCATGTTCGGCTTGCGGCATTGAAACGTCTGGTTAAAACGTATCCTGGCTTGCTTAAGAAAAAACCAAATCAGTTAGAGCTAAAAAATTTGCTCAAATGGTACCAAGATTTTAACCTAAACGGAACAAGCTACGTTCCTAAAGGAGCAAA